>JAIXXF010000025.1 GCA_027490925.1 Comamonadaceae bacterium | reverse complement strand
GTGTGGCTTGCCGGTGTCTGGAGTGACCGAAGTTGTGTACATGTGTCCATCGAAAACTTGTGGACACAAGCATCCTCGTTCAGGCACGTCAGTTCAAGGTGACTTGGCCGGACGCATACCCCGGACCCGTCCTAGTCGCAATGTAGCGTCAGGTTGTTGATTTCCACGCAATCTTGACCCCGGGGAGGTGCGGCGTATTTCTTGGACTGATTTCAGTTGACCAAGCCGAGGCTTTCCCGGTACTCGATGGGACTCATGCCGCCCAGCGATATCTTGATTCTCTTTTCGTTGTACCAGACGATGTAGTCGTGGACAGCTTGGATGAACTGCTCGATGCTGGTCGACTGCCAGTTACCCGGGTAAAACATCTCATTCTTCAGGCGCCCAAAGAACCCCTCACAGGCTGCGTTGTCCGGTGAGCACCCCTTGCGCGACATCGACCGGGTCAGCCTCGCGGTGTGCATCCGCGTCAGCCAGCCTGGCCACCGGTAATGGGCCCCACGGTCGGAGTGAATGACCGGCTTGTTGTCGTTCGGCCCCACCGTCTCAATGGCGGCATCCAGCATCGTATTCACCAGTTCTGCTTCCGGACGCGTACCCAGCGTCCAACTGACCACCAAGCCATCAAAGCAGTCGATCACTGGCGAGAGGTAAATCTTGCCCGCTGGAATCTGGAATTCCGTGATGTCCGTGAGCCACTTCTCGTTCGGTGTCGCTGCCTGGAAGTCTCGGTTCAGGAGGTTGTCTGGCGCCGGGCTGATCTCTCCCAGGTAGGAGCCGTACCGGCGCTTCTTGCGCGCTGGAACACTCAAGCCCTCCTGCTTCATGAGGCGCTGCACCACCTTCTCCGACAAGCTCAGTTGGCACCTTCCCAGCGCCGCCCGCATGCGGCGGTAGCCATAGCAGCGGTGGTTGCTCTGAAACACGTCGGCGATGGCCAAGCGGGCGTCCGCGTTCAAGCCGGAATCAGTGTATTTGTCGGGCCTTCGCAGAACTGCGCAGTGGTAAAAGTAGGAACTGCGCGCCAGACCGAGTTCGGTCAGAAGCTCTCCAAGTGCATAGGTGGGCTTCAGGGCGTCAACCAGCAGGGTCTTCTCCCGATTGCTCAGGGTCTGCGGGTTGACGCCCAGGTCTTTTTTTAGGAGTTCATTGGCCTTCTTCAAGATGTCGTGTTCGAGCTGGAGGCGGTGAATGCTGTGTTGGAGCGACTCGACCTGGCGCTGTAATTCGGCCGTGCCGGGATCGGGCGGTCCATCGTTTCGACGTTGTTTCATGGATGCGGGTGCCTCACGGCCCAGGAGCTGGTTTTTCCAGTTGTACAGCGTTGGCCGGCAGACCGCCAGCTTCTGGGCAATTTCTTGTGCACTGCTCTGGCGGGTGCAGAGGTCGATCACCGCTGCACTTCTGACCGCGACGGGATGCACAACGCTGGGCGCCCGGCCCACCATGCGGTAGCGTGCTTCAGGGTGCAACTCATCAATCCATCGGTTCAGCAAGTCACGGCAGGGGTACCCCAATGCCCGCAGAGTGGATGAAACGCACCGGTCGTGATCGAGGTAGTGCTGTACGGCAGCCTGCTTGTGCTGGTCGGAATACTTCTGGCCCGACCGGACGTAACCGGCACGGAGTTCGCGGTCCTGCTCGTACTCGCGTACCCAGCCAATCAGGGTGTTTTTGGTGGGATATCCGAGCTGTCGGATGGTCGCCCGCAGGCATTTTCCGAGCTTGATGTAGAGCTTGACGGCGCGCATTCGCTCTTCGTAGGAATACATGAACTACCTCCAAGGTAGTCCAAGTTTTTAGCCGCATCCCCCCCCGGCTCCCTTTGTCTCTGGAAACAACACCATTTGTTTAATGAGATTTGATCATCGTGCCGTAGGCTTGGTCGGTCAAAATCTCCAGCAGCATGGCGTGTGGCACCCGGCCGTCCACCACGTGCACCGCGTTCACGCCGCTCTTGGCCGCATCTATCGCCCCGGCCAGTTTGGGGAGCATGCCGCCGCTGATGGTGCCGTCGGCGATCAGGTCGTCGATCTGGCGCGGCGTAAGTTCGGTTATCAGCTTGCCAAACTTGTCCAGCACGCCTTTGATGTTGGTGAGCATCACCAGCTTTTCAGCCTTCAACACCGTGGCCAGCTTGGCGGCCACCACGTCGGCGTTGATGTTGTAGCTCTCGTTGTGTTCCCCAAACCCGATCGGGCTGATGACGGGGATGAACGCGTCGTCCTGCAGCGCCTTCACCACGCTGGGGTCGATGCTCACCACATCGCCCACCTGGCCCACGTCGTGCTCTTTGGCGGGGTTCTGGGTGTCGGTGAGCTTGAGTTTTTTGGCGCGGATCATGCCGCCGTCGCGCCCCGTCAGACCCACCGCCTTGCCCCCAGCCTGGTTGATCAGGCCCACGATGTCTTGCTGCACCTGCCCGGCCAGCACCCACTCCACCACTTCCATGGTCTCGTCGTCGGTCACGCGCATGCCCTGCACGAACTCGCCCTTCTTGCCCAGGCGGTTCAGCGCGGTGTCGATCTGCGGCCCGCCGCCGTGCACCACCACCGGGTTCATGCCCACCAGCTTGAGCAGCACCACGTCTTCGGCAAAGTCGGCCTGCAGCTCGGGGTCGGTCATCGCGTTGCCGCCGTACTTGATCACCAGCGTCTTGCCGTGGAACCTGCGGATGTAGGGCAAGGCCTGCGCCAAGATCTCGGCCTTGTCGCGCGGGGCCACGGGGGTCGCCGCAGCGGTGGGAACCGCCACGGGGGCGGCCTGGGTGGCTGGGGCAGCGGCAGCGGCCACCGGCGCGGCGGGGGTGGGAGCGGCTGGCCTCACCGGCGCGGCCGCCAACGGCACGGACGGTAAAAGGCTCGGCTCCACGTCGAACCGGACCTTGGATGCGGAGGCGGCTTTGGGGGCGGCGGCGACCTTTGGGGCCACCGGAGCGACTGGCGGGACTCGAACCACCGGGGCGGTGGCCGTGGTCACCCCCTTGGGAGCCGCTGGTGATGGCGTCACCGCCTGGGGGGCGGGTGCGGTTGTGGTGGTCGTCGCAGCGGCGGGGGCCACGGGCGCGGCCTTCGCCGCCGGGGCGGGCGAAGACGGGGCGGGCGAAGTCGGGGCGGTGGCTGGGGACGGGGCGGGCTGGAAGCCGTCAAAACCGGGTTCAATGCGTTGGGTCATGCTGTACTCAGTCAAAGGTTGGGAAGAGGGTGGGCGCGTGGGCACTGGTCAGCGGGTGCACGCACCGTGTGGTGATGGCGAACAATGGCCCGCATTGTGCAACGGCCAACGCGTGCTGAAAGCCCACATCACCGCCGCAACCACGGCGGCACCTTGAAGCGGACGATGGCCACATACGCCAGCACATAGCTCACCACAAATAACGCGCAAAACGCCATCAGCACCGGCGTGTTGCGCCAAAACAGCACGGCGGGCACCACGGTCAGCAGCGTGAAACCCCACAAATACGGCGAGGTGCGGTTGTTGCGCGCCAGCATGCGGCGCGCCTCGTCGTCATGGAACACGCCGCGCACCAGGCGGCGGTAGATCAATTGGTGAAAGTGCAGCGCGTCCGCCACGCCGGGGGACGTGCCCCGGGCCAGCTTGCGGTAGATGGAAAACAGTGTTTCCCACACCGGGTAGATCAACAGCAGCATGGGGAACCACGGGGACACCGCCGCATGGCGCTGCACCAGCAGCACGCTGGCCACCGCGATCACCAAGCCCCACAGGTAGGCGCCCCCGTCGCCTGCAAAGATCAGGCCGCGCGGGTAATTCCACACCAGAAAGCCCAGCGTCGCGCCCGCCAAACCCACCACCAGCGCGGCCAGTTCGCGGTCGCCCACCTGCAGGCCCACATGGGCCAATGCCAGGCACACCAGCAGCGCCACCGTGCCCGCCAGACCGTTGTAGCCGTCAATGATGTTGAAGGCGTGCGGCAGCCCGCACACCGCCAGCAGCGCCAGCCCGGTGCCCACCCAGGGCCAATGGCTCAGGCCCGCGTCCATCCAGGCCAGGTCCAGCCGGGCCACGGTCAGGTTCAGCAGGGTGCAGGCCAACACCGCCGACAAGGCAGTCAAACACAAGCGGTAGCGCACCGACATGCGCTGCGTCAGGTCTTCGGCCACGCCGCCCAGCCAGGCGGGCAGCAGCATCAGGCCCCAGGCCCCGGTGTGGGCCGCCTGCTGCCGCGTGTTCAGCGCGTCGGCGCCGTACACGCCCGAACCCCACGCCACCAGCAGGCCCAGCATCAATGCCACTCCGCCCAGGCGGCCCACCTGCCCGGCGTGGAAACGCTGCGGCTTGGCCAGGCCGTAGCGCTGGCCGTGGGCGGCCGCCCAGCGGATGCAGGCCACAGACCCCACCGCCGCCGCCACGACCCCGACCCACATCAACACCACCATGCGCCTGTGCCTTTCAATGTGCGCCGATTATCGGTCTGGGTGGGCGCTGCCCATCAAGCCCTGGACCCACGCCAGTTGCGCGGGCAGGCACACGGTCTGCAAGTCGTAATGGGCCACGGCGTGGGCGCGGGCCTGGCGGCCCAGGGGGGCACGCGCCTCGGGCGAGGCCAGCAACCCCATCATGGCCTGGGCCAGCGCACCGGTGTCGAAAAAATCCACCAGGTGGCCGGTCTCGCCGTGCCGCACGGCCTCGCGCACGGGCGCGGTGTCGCTGGCCACAATCGCACAGCCCATGGCCATGGCCTCCAGCAGGCTCCAGCTCAGCACAAACGGGTAGGTCAGGTACACGTGCACGCTGGACACCTGCAGCAATGCCACAAAGTCGTTGTAGGCCAGTTGGCCCACAAAGTGGATGCGTCGCAACGCCTCCGGTGGCAGCTGCCCCTTGATTTCGTCAAAGAACCGAAGTTTCCAGGTTTGCCCGGCGGGCGACGCCGCGCCGTAGCCCACCCCGTCGCCCCCCACCAGCACCACTTGCGCCTGCGGCCGGGCGCGCAAGACCTCGGGCAGGGCCCGCATGAAGCGGTGGTAACCCCGGTAGGGCTCCAGCTGGCGGCTCACAAAAGTGACCACCTCGCTCTGGCGGTTCAGGCGCAGGTGGTCGCCCCAACGCCACTCGGCGTCGGCCCGGGGCGCCAATCGCTGTGTGTCGATGCCGTCGTGCGCTACGGTGATGCGCGGGCGAAAAGCCGCTGGAAAGGTGCTGGCCTGCCACTCGGTGGGCGACAGGCCCGCGTCGGCCACGTCAAAGTGCAGCAGGTTGTTCAGGTTCATCAGGTTCTTCAGCCGCACGCGGCAGGCTTCGCCTTCAGCGGGCGCCGGGAACTCGGGGTCAAAGCCCGTGTCTGCCCCCTGCGGTTGGTAAAAGAACTCGCAATAAATGCCCAGCCGCGCTTGCGGCCAGACCTCTTTCAAAAACAGGCTTTCCCCCCAGCCAGGGTGCGCCACCACCACGTCGGGCGCATAGCGGCCCTGTTGGGCGTGGCGGGCCCAGTGGTACACCGCCTCGGCGCGGATGGTTTTGGTTTCAATGTCCACCACCCAGGGGTGGATCTGCGGGGTGCTGCCGCGCCGGGGTTGGTAGGCCATGACCGGCACCCCGTCCACGGTTTTGGGGGCTCGGCGCTCAGCCGCAGGGCGCGCACCTCGTGGCCCAAACGCGCCAAGGCCGGGGCCAGGTGCTTGAACTGACCGGGGTAGTTTTGGTGGACGAACAGGACACGCATCAGATCTCAGTCAACGTTAGTGTAACAATCAACTCAGAAGGAAGCGTTGAAGCGGGAAACTTCAGCGGCCAGATCAACCACCTCGCTGCAGGCTACAAAGAGAAACGCCGAGGCGCTGCGTCGCACCTCGGCGTTCGAAGCGGCTGCCTAAAGCGCAGGCCGCTCAGATTCAGGCGAAGTTGTCTGGCCTGAAGTCGCCAATCTCGACCCCTGCAGCACGCCCACCAAGGTGGTAGTTATCACGCGGCTGTCGTCCGGCGTGGCGTAGTACAAGTACTTGTTTCCCAGATTTTCATTAACTGCGGTGATGATGATGGCACGCGAATTGGCCGCCATATCCACGTTGGAATACTCGCCGCCAGCTCCAAGCGCCGCGTTCAAGCCAGCGGCGTTGGGCAGGTTTTGACCGCCGGCAATGTCTATCAAACGAACCACCTGATTTTGAATATTCAAACCAATTGCGCCAATGCCCAATAACCCACCAGATAGCAATGGGTTACTGGTGATCACCGATGTCAAAACAGCGGGACTGCCCCCCAAGAAGGCACGCAAGTCAAGCTGATCGGCCGGTTCTGTGTCGGTGCTCGCGCCAGCCGCGAAGTCGGTTAATACGTCGGCACCATTGGTGATAGCCAGCGCTTCAAACACGAAGCGGTCCCGTCCCTCGCCGCCGGTCAAGCCATCATTTCCAGCGCCACCAGCCAGTACATCGTTGCCATCACCGCCTCGGAGAGTGTCAGTGTCTGCGCCGCCAACCAGTACGTCGCTACCCCTGCCGCCATCCAGCAAGTCATTTCCCGCACCGCCAGACAAGGTGTCGTCACCGTTGCCACCCACCAATAGGTCACTTGCGCTGTTGCCCACGATTTGATCGTTGCCATTGCCACCGTTCACATACACCTGTGAATCTTGGTAGGTGGCGCCAGAAAAGTCCATGGTTCCTGCGCCAGCGTCTTTGCCCGACGTGCCCAGGCTCACCAGCTTGAACAATCCGCGCATACCTGCTGCGGCCACCACGGCGAGGCCCTGGCCACTGGTGTTGGCCACAAAGGCCACACCTTCGTCGTCGAACGTGCCCACATTGCCACCCACTGGTAACTTACCGCCGTCTTCGACCTTCACCAGCACCGCGTCGGTCAAATCGCCGTCCCCCACTTGGGCTGCGTCCAGTGTCACGCGGATGCGGGTGGTGCTCAGGGCAGACAGCAAGACCACGTCGCCAGCGCGGTCGCCCAAATTCACCACGTCGGGAGCGTCGGTGCTGAGGTTGTATACCACCAAGTCGGTCCCAGTGCCGCCATCGATGATGTCGTTGCCAAAACCGCCTGAAAGCGTGTCGCTGTTTGAACCGCCAGACAGACTGTCGGCGCCGGCGCCACCCACCAGGGTGTCGCTGCCGTCACCACCACTCAGGGTGTCTGCACCGTCGTTGCCAACCAGGGTGTCGTTGCCAATGCTGCTGGTCAGGGCCACGTCGGTGGCGCTGATGGCTTTGTGCGGCGAGGTGGATCACCCAGTCGGGCTGGTGGCTTTGCAACAGCGCGGCCAGCGCGTCGGGGTCGCGTATGTCGTAAGGGCGCTCAGGCGGGCACCACACGATGTCGCGGTCGCATGCCGATGTGCACAGGTAATCGGCCATGGCTTAGCCAACGAAACCGCTGTGCCCGGTTGCCAACAGCTTGTAGAGGGAGGGAGACGTCATGTTACATGGTGATGGGTGACCAGCGGCGTGCAGTCTATACGCGCCAGCGTATGCCCTGGCTGGTACGCTGCCGATCCGCCATGAAACCGACCCGCACCCCGCAAGACACCCTGGCCCTGCTGGCGCGGGTGCCGCTGTTCGTCGGGGTCGACTAAGCGACCCTTGCACAGATCGGCCCCTTTGTGACCTGGCGGGAAGTCAAGAAGGGCGAAGCGGCCATGCTCAAGGGGTCGACGGGCGACCAGTTGATGGTCTTGGTCGGTGGTCGCATGCAGGTGCTGGACATCACCGAAGGCGGGCGCGAGATCGGTTTGAATTTTTTGGTGGCCGGTGACTATTTCGGCGAGCTGGCGGTGATCGATGGCTTGCCACGGTCGGCGTCGGTGATCGCGATGGAATCGTCGGTGGTGGCTTTTCTGCTCAAGGCCCAGGCCTTGGCGCTGTTTCACCAGAACGCGCTGGTGGCCGAGCGGGTGATGAAAGGGCTGGCCAAGAAGTTGCGCACCGCGTCGGTGTACCAAACCATCCTGTGCCTGCCAAGCGCCTCTCAACGGGTGTTTGCGCTGTTGCAGCGCCTGTGTGTGGTGTCCCCAGGCGGGCTGGTGGTGGAGAACCCGCCCAAACAGCAGGTGCTGGCCATCATGGCGAACACAAGCAGAGAAACCGTGTCGCGGGCCCTGAAGGTGTTGCTCGACCAGGGCATTGTTGAGAAGGACAACCACCGTTTGATCGTGCGGCGCCCTGCTGCGCTGCAAAAGCTGTCCAGCCACGACGCCACGCAGGGGCACGCCTGACGGGTCGGTGTCCGGTGGCGTCCGGGTCACCCGCGCGGCTGGCTCAACAACGAGGTGTACAACGCGAGGTAACTCGTCGCCATGGCGTCGGCCGTGAACAGTTGCTCGAATCTGGCACGCGCTGCCCGCCCCATGCGTGCGGCCTCTGCGGGGTGGGCAGCGAGCGCCTCCATGGCATGGGCCAGCGCTACCGGCTGCTCTGGCGGCACGGCGAGCCCAGTTTGTCCAGGCAGGTTGACGAAGGTGGTGCCAGTGCCGATGTCACAGGTGATCATGGGTTTGGCATGGCTGGCCGCCTCGACCAGTGACATGCCGAACGCCTCGGACCGAAGGTGAGAAGGAAACACAAAGGCCAGAGACAGCGAAAACAACGCCGCTTTGTCCTCGTCGCTGACGGCGCCCACAAAGACCACATGGCCGAGGCCCGACTCAGCCACTTGCTTCTCCAGCGCCCGCCGCTCAGGGCCGTCGCCTGCGATCACGACCTTGTGCCGGGTGTGCCTGGCCGCCTGCACCAGCGTGTGCAGGCCTTTGTAATACCGCAAGACCCCCACGAAAAAGAAAAAATCCGCGCCCAGCTGGTCGCGCCAGTGTTGGCGTCGGACAGGGTCGGGGTGTGGCGCGCCGTCATTGGACAAGCCGTTCGCGATGACGTCGATCGGGCGCTGCAAAGAGGCCAGCACCGGGCTGCTGCTCAGGTAGTTGGGCGAGGTGGCCACCACCCGGTCCACCGAACCCAGGAAATGCTGCATCAGCGGCCGGTACAAAGTCAGCAGGCCCTTTTGGCGCACCACGTCGGACTGGTAGGTCACCACGCTGGCACGGCGCAGCCGGGTTGACAGGTGCAGCAGGTCAGCAAACGGCCAAGGGAACTGGTAGTGGACGACATCGGCCCAACGCAGTTGGGCGCGAAACTCAGAGAAAGCCCGCCACGACACAGGGGTGGACGCCAGCTCCAGGGTCGCACCGCAGCGCACCACCCGCGCCTCGGGCCGCTCTATGACAGCGGGCCGTGGGTCGTGGCTCAACGCGAAAACTCGGTTCTCGACCCCCTGGCCTGCCAGCCCCTGGGTGAGCTGAAGCAACACCTGTTCGATACCACCCAACGTGTCTGGGTAGTACGTCTTGTAAACGTGCAGGACTTTCATCGAAACCCGCCACCGGCCTGGGCGCGGCGGCACCCGCACTCACGGGGACGCGAACAAAGGCGCAACGGGTCCGCCGGCACGGAGGTAGCGCTCCAACTCAGTCAGATCGCTTGGCTGCAACAGACCGGCCGCCGAACGCAACCGCAGCCAGGCTTGCAGATAGACGAACTTGGCCTGCGCAAGATCGCGCTCGGCCGTGTACTTGCGTTGCTCGGCGTTCAGCACATCCAGGGTCACACGCACCCCACCGGCCACGCTTTTGCGTGTGGCCTCGACCAGCTGGGTGGCGGAGTCCACCGCCTTGCCCAGCGCGTCGATTTTCGAAGCCCCGCCTTGCAGCGCGTTGAGCTGGCGCACCAGTTCGACCGAAATGTCCTGTGTGATGTCTGCCAGCTCGGCTTCTGCCCGTGCCAGCGTCGCCTCGTTCTGCCGCACCTGGGCGCTGGTCCGACCGCCCGCGTAAAGCGGCAGGTTCAGCTGCAACCCGATGCTTTTCTGTGCATTGGTTTGGTTGATGGTGTTGATGGACTCCGACTCGGTGCGGCTGATGCTGGCGGTGAGGTCCAGGCGGGGGTACTGACCCGCCTCAGTGATCGCCAGCTGCTCGCGTGCATTGAGCACCACCAAGCGCCGCAACTCGATCTCGCCGCTGCTTTCAAGCGCGGCACTGACCCATTTGTCCAGCCCCTCAGAGCCTGCCTTGACGAAGTCGAATTGGCGGCCGAGGCGGCGGGGAACCGCCTTCAAATCAGGGCCGATGATGCCGCCGAGAATGCCGGTGGCGTTGGTCACCGCCCCTCGGGCTTCGATGAGCTGTGCCAGCGCCAACTCGTAGCTGGCGCGCGCTTCGAGCACTTCGGTCTGCGTGCCCTCACCGCGTGCGAACAACCGCTCGCTGCTGCGCACCTGCTCCTTGTACGCATTGGTTTGGGCTTCGGCCAGACCCACCTGCTCATGGGCCAACAGCAGGTTGGCGTAGGCCTCCATCATGCGCAGGATCAACTCGTTGTTCCGCACGGCGTACTGCACCTCGCCGTAGCGCGCCTGAATGTCACCCTGCCGGTAGCGCGCCATGGACTCGCGGTTGTACAGGGGCTGCCGCAGTTGGGCTGCCGTGCTGCTGCTGTCGTAATTCAGGCTGTTGGCGGCAGTGCCCACCGTGCGGTCCAACTGGTTGCGCCCGCGAGAAGCCCCCAGGTTGATTTCTGGCAACAAAAAAGACCGACCAATGGTGCGGGCTTCCGCGCTGGCCTCGAGGTCTTTCTGTGCGGCCCGAAACTTGGGGTCATGGCCGCGCGCCGCCTGGTAAGCATCCTGCAAACCCAACGCGTGCGCTGTGGGTGAGAGCCATGCCGCAAGCGACACCGCGCAGGCAGCTGCCCACATCAAAGA
The DNA here is from genome assembly GCA_027490925.1 of Comamonadaceae bacterium. Taxonomy (GTDB): domain Bacteria; phylum Pseudomonadota; class Gammaproteobacteria; order Burkholderiales; family Burkholderiaceae_C; genus PCRC01. The sequence continues at coordinate 119,891 of JAIXXF010000025.1, read as the reverse complement.
GAAATCTTTCCGATTCATCGCCTCATTCCTCGCTCAATGCGGTGGCAGCGCGGTCTTTGATCGGCTTGAAGAGGTAGCTGAACAGAGAGCGTTCACCCGTCTTGATGAACACCTCGACCGGCATGCCTGGACGGATCTGTTGCTTGGCAAGCTCACGAGCCCCATCCGCGCTGACCTTGGCCTTCAGCTTGTAGTAGGGCTGGCGACTGACTTCATCGATCAGCCGGTCGGCAGAAACACCGGTGACCTCGCCACTCACCCGGGGGGTCTTGTGTTGGTTCAGAGCCGGGAACAGCATGTCCACAGGCAGGCCGGTGTGCACCTTGTCGATCAGATGCACAGGCACTTGGCCCTCGACTTCCAAAGGCTGGTCCTGGGGAACGATGTCCATCAGGCGAAAACCGGGGCTTATCACACCGCCTTTGGTGAAGATGGCCATGCCGACGATCAGCCCCTCAGCGGGCGCGCGGACCTCTGTGTTGGCCATTTCGAATTCGGCCGCCGCGAGCCGGCTGGTCAGGGTCTCCACATCGCGTTGCACCTCGGTGAGTTGGGTCCTCACTTCTTTTTGGTACTCGTCCTTGCGCAGGTTCAAGCGCAACCGCAGCTCCAAAATCTGGCTGCGCACGCGCCCGAGCGTGGCTTCGTCGTCGGACAGGGAGGCGTTGATTTGGGCGTACAGGCGTTCGGTTTCCAGCAAACGGACGCGAGGCACGAAGCCCTGTTCCGCCAGTTCCCGGATGTTGCCCAGCTGCTCTTTCAAGGAGCTCTGCTGCAAGCGCCTGCTTTCTCGCCCGCTGATCACGCCTTGCTGCTGGGCCTCGAAGCCGCGAATGGCCTCTTCGGTGGCCCGCAAATCGCTGTCCAAGGCGGCGCGTCGGCTGGACAACAGCTGGCGCTGCAAGGCCACGGTGGCCGCCACGGCAGGTTCTTTGGCTCTGCCCAGCAGTTCTGGCGGAAAGGCGGGCTGCGCGACCCCATCGCGTTCGGCCAGCAGGCGGGCCTGAATGGCTTGGGCCGTGTCGAGCTGGGAACGCAGGATCTCCGCCTGTGCTTTGGTCTGCGTGTTGTTCATGCGGGCCAGGACCTGGCCCTGCTTCACCACATCGCCTTCGCGGACCAGGATGTCGTCCACGATGCCGCCGGTGGGGTGTTGCACCGATTTGCGGTTCCCATCGACCACCACCGTGCCCGGAACTGGCACGCCCTGGTCCAGCGGCGCCAAGGCGGCCCACACCACGAAGCCGAAAAAGCCGCCGACCACCACCAACCAGCCGATCCAGGCGAAGCGGCGTTCGTCCAGCCGACCGCCGCCCAACAACTCAGCGGGCGCCGGCACGATCTGCGAAGCGGTGGGGTTGTCAGACCCCGCACGGGGAACGAGATCTTGGCTCATGATGTGCTCTCGGCGATTCGTGGAGGGGCCGCAGGAGGCGAGGGCGGCGCGGCTGAGCCCTTCGCCAGGGCGTCGAGCACCTCTTTGGTCGGGCCCAGTGCCTGGATGGCGCCGTCGCGCAACAGCATCAAGCTTGTGGTCACCCCGAGCAAGCTGGTGCGGTGAGAAATGACCACGACCGTGGCCCCTTTGGCACGCAGTTGCGACACCGCTGCCGCCAACGCCCGCTCGCCTGCGTCGTCCAGGTTGGAATTGGGCTCGTCCAGCACCACCAGAGACGGTGAGCCATACAAGGCCCGGGCCAGGCCGATGCGCTGCCGCTGACCGCCAGACAGGCCCGCACCCGCGTCCCCGATCTGGGTGTCATAGCCATTGGCCAGGCGCAAAATCAGTTCGTGCACGCCGGCCAGCTTGGCGGCCTCGATCACCTGTTCGGCGTCGACCTCGCCGAAGCGCGCGATGTTCTCGCTGACGGTGCCTGCGAAAAGCTCGATGTCTTGTGGCAGATACCCGACATGCGGGCCCAATTCGTCCTTGTTCCAGCGGTGGATGTCGGCACCGTCGAGGCGGACTTTGCCCAGCCCAGCGGGCCACACCCCCACCAGCACCCTTGCCAGTGTCGATTTGCCCGAGGCGCTGGGACCGATCACGCCGAGAACCTCTCCGGGCGAGACCGTGAAATTGATGTTCTTGAGCACAGCGGTCTGCGAACCGGGCGGCGCGGCACTCACGGATTCGAACTGCACGCGTCCCTGCGGGGTGGGCAACGACATGCCGGGCACCCGTGGCGGGTTGGTGTCTAGCAACTGGCTGAGCCGGTCGTAGGCGCTGCGCACCGAGGAGAACTGTTTCCAGGTACCAATGAGTTGCTCCACTGGGCTCAATGCGCGCCCGACAAGAATGGACGCAGCGATCATCATGCCGGGGGTGATAGCGCCTTCAATCGCCAACAGTGCCCCCAGACCCAACACCAACGACTGGATGGACAACCGCACAAACTTGGTCATCGAGGTGATGGTGGCCGACTTTTCGCTGGCTTCCGCCTGCAGATGCAAGAACTTTTCGTGCAGGCCGAACCATCGGTTGCGCAGCCCAGGCAACATGCCCATGGCCTCGATCACCTCGGCGTTGCGCAGGTTGTTGGTCGCCATTTGCCCGGAAGCCACCGCCATGCTGTTGGCTTCCTTCAGGGGCTTTCGCGACACCACCTCATTCACCCAGGCCAAGGCGATCAGCACCACCGCGCCCCCAAGCGCGAACAACCCCAGGAGGGGGTTGAAGAAAAAGATGACCGCCAGATAGATCGGGAACCACGGCGCGTCAAAAAAGGCGAACAACCCGTTGCCCGTGACGAACTGGCGTATCGTTGTCAAGTCGGCCAGTGCCTGCCCGGCGTTCACACCAGTTTTCTTCAGGTTCTGCTCAAAAGCGGCGGTGTAAATGCGGTGGTTCATTTTCATGTCCACCTGGGCGCCCACACGGATGATGACCAGGCTGCGAACGTACTCCAGCACAGCCATCAAGGCGAACATTCCCAACATGATGAGGGTGAGCATCAGCAACGTGAACTCGTTTCGGCTCGGCAAAGCGCGGTCGTACACCTGAAGCATGTAAATGGAGGGCACCAACATCAAGATGTTGATGATCATGCTGAACATGCCGACCGACCGGAACGCCCCCTTGAACTGCTTCAGGACTTGGATGATCTCGCCCGGTGGCGCTTTAGTCGGTGAATTCATGGTGATGGACCATCAGATGGGGGCCGTGGAAGACGGAGAACATGGCACATCTCAAGTCGACCCGCGCCAGGCGAGCAGCACTCGCGACTCATACCTACGAATACTTTCATTTTACGGCGCTTGGCACAGCGAATGGTTTCAGGCACTTGCCCGTCACCCGGCGACACCGTCGCCCCGGGTTCACGCCGTGGCCGCCAGTGCGCTGGGCATTCAGTCGTAGACGGGTGCCAGCGCCAAGCTCAACGCTTTGCTGTCTTTGGCCGACAGCGTGGGCGATGTGCCCGGCGGGATGGGCCATGGAATGGCCACGCTGGGGTCATCCCAGGCCAGGCTGTGTTCCGCTTCTGGCAGATAGAAATCCGTCGTTTTGTAAAGCAAATCTGCCGACTCGCTGAGCACAAAAAAGCCGTGCGCGTACCCAGCAGGCACCCACAACTGCCGGAAGTTGGCGGCACTAAGCTCCACAGCCGCCCACTGGCCGAAGGTGGGCGACGACCGGCGAAGATCCACAGCAACATCCCACACGGCGCCTCGGGTCACACGCACCAGTTTGTCCTGGGGCTGCCTCAGTTGGTAGTGCAAGCCGCGCAACACCCCTTTGGATGAGCGCGAATGGTTGTCCTGTACAAAATGAGGCGCCAGCCCGGTCGCAGCACGGAAAGTCTTTTCGTTGTAACTTTCAAGAAAAAAGCCCCGGTCGTCCCCAAACACCTTGGGCTCCAGCACAAGGACATCGCGGACACAGGTTTCGGTCACTTTCATGCTCATGGCTGGGTCACGAGTTGCGTCAGGTACTGGCCGTAGCGGCCCGACTTGAACCTGGCAGCCAGCCCGATCAACTGCTCGTCTGAGATGTAGCCATTGCGCCAAGCGATCTCTTCCGGGCAGGCGATCTTCAAGCCCTGCCGGTGTTCCAGCGTGGCGATGAATTGGCCGGCTTCGAGCAGACTGTCGTGGGTGCCGGTGTCAAGCCAGGCGTAACCGCGATGCATGATCTGCACGTTGAGCTGGCCTTGCTCCAGGTAGGCCTGGTTGACCGAGGTGATCTCCAGTTCACCGCGGGCGCTGGGTTTGACCGCTTTGGCGATGTCCACCACCTGCTGGTCGTAGAAGTACAGGCCGGTGACGGCGAAGCTGCTTTTGGGCTGGAGCGGCTTTTCTTCGATGCTGCTGGCTTTGCCTTGCGCGTCGAAGGCGACCACACCGTAACGCTCGGGGTCTTGCACGTGGTAAGCGAACACGGTGGCGCCACTGGTTTGCTGGTCGGCGCCGCGCAGCAGTTGCACAAAGTCGTGCCCATGGAAGAGGTTGTCGCCCAGGATCAAGGCGCTGGGTGCGTTGCCAACGAAGGACTCGCCAATGAGAAAGGCCTGGGCCAGCCCGTCTGGGCTGGGCTGCACGGCATAGCTCAGGTTCAGGCCCCAGCGGGCGCCGTCGCCCAGCAGGTGCTGGAACAGCGGCGTGTCTTGCGGCGTGCTGATGATCAGGATGTCCCGAATGCCCGCCAGCATGAGGGTGCTGAGCGGGTAGTAAATCATGGGCTTGTCGTACACCGGCAGCAGTTGCTTGCTGATGGCCAGCGTGGCCGGGTGGAGCCGGGTGCCTGAACCACCGGCGAGGACGATGCCTTTGCGCGGAGGGCCGCTGGGGCGACCCTGGGGTTTGCTGTGGGATGTCATGTAGGGATAACAGGTGACTTTGGGCGTTACGACGCCATGCGTTGTGGGGGTTCGCTGGCGATGTGTTCGGCCAGCATGCGCTGCACGCCCGACTCCCAGGCGGGAAGGTGCAACCCAAAGGCGGCCTGGAACTTTTGGGTGCTGAGGCGCGAGTTCTGGGGGCGCTTGGCGGGCGTCGGAAACGCGCCGCTCGCCACCGGGTGAACCTGCTGGGCGCGGATCGCCACACCCATCTGCCGCGCCGCCGCCAACACGGCCAGTGCGTAGCCGTGCCAGGTGGTCTCCCCGCTGGCGGCGAGGTGGTAGGTGCCCGCCAACGCGGTGCGGGCCGCACCGGCGGGCGTACCGAACACCTGGCGCAGCGCATGGGCGGTGGCGTCTGCCAGCAGCTCGGCACCGGTCGGTGCCCCGTGCTGGTCGTTCACCACCTTCAATTCGTCGCGCTCCCGCGCCAGCCGGAGCATGGTCTTGGCGAAGTTGCCGCCGCGTGCGGCGTAGACCCAGCTGGTGCGAAAAATCAGGTGCCGTGGGCAGGCGCGCGCGATGCGCACCTCACCCTCTCTTTTCGTCTGGCCGTACACGTTCAGCGGCCCGGTGGGGTCTTGTTCGGTCCAAGGCCGGTCGCCTTGGCCGTTGAAGACGTAGTCGGTCGAGTAATGAACCAGCCAGGCACCCAGGGCCTCCGCTTCTTGGGCCAGCACGCCGGGCGCGACCGCGTTGATGGCGTGGGCCAGTTCGGGCTCGCGCTCGGCCTGGTCGACCGCTGTGTAGGCCGCGGCGTTGACGATCACATCGGGCCGCACCGTACGCACGGTTTGGGCCAAGGCATCCGGCTGGGCCAGGTCGCCGCACAACGGGCCGCTGTGGCGGTGCACGGCCACCACCTCACCCAGCGGGGCCAGGCTGCGTTGCAGTTCCCAGCCCACCTGCCCACCCGGGCCCAACAGCAAGACCTTCAACGGTGCCGTCATGGGCGGGCCCGGTACGCGCCCGACTGCACATTGGCGACCCAGCCGGGGTGGTCGAGGTACCACCGCACCGTTTTGCGGATGCCGGTCTCAAACGTCTCGGCGGGGCGCCAGCCAAGCTCGCGTTCGATCTTGGACGCGTCGATCGCGTAGCGCCGGTCGTGCCCGGGTCGGTCGGCCACGTGGGTGATTTGCGCCTTGTAAGACACGCCGTCGGCCCGGGGGCGCAGCTCATCGAGCAGGGCACACACCGTGTGCACGATGTCGAGGTTGGGCTTCTCGTTCCAGCCGCCCACGTTGTAGGTCTCGCCCACCCGCCCAGCCTCCAGCACGCGGCGCAACGCGCTGCAATGGTCTGTGACATACAGCCAGTCGCGCACCTGCTGGCCGTCGCCATAAATGGGCAAGGGCTTGCCCGCCAGCGCGTTGACGATGACCAGCGGGATGAGTTTTTCCGGGAAGTGGTGCGGCCCGTAGTTGTTGGAACAGTTGGTGGTGAGCACCGGCAGGCCGTAGGTGTGGTGGTAGGCGCGTACCAGGTGGTCGCTGGCGGCCTTGCTGGCCGAGTACGGGCTGTTGGGCTCAAACGGGTGGGTTTCGGTGAACGCCGGGGCGCTGGGCGACAGCGACCCGTACACCTCGTCGGTGGAGACGTGCAAGAAGCGAAACGCCTGTTGCTCGCTTGCGGGCAAGTCAGACCAATGGGCCCGCACCGCCTCCAGCAGGCGGAAGGTGCCGACCACGTTGGTCTGGATGAAGGCCTCTGGCCCCAGGATGGAGCGGTCCACGTGCGACTCGGCCGCGAAGTTGACCACCGCGCGCGGCCGGTGCTGGGCAAGCAGGCCAGCCACCAGGGCGGTGTCGCCAATGTCGCCGCGCACGAACAGGTGGTCGGTCCGGCCGTTTAGCGCGGCGAGGTTCTCCAGGTTCCCGGCGTAGGTGAGCAGGTCGAGATTGACCACCGGCTCATGGCCCTGGGCCAGCCACTCGAGCACGAAGTTGGCGCCAATGAAACCCGCGCCGCCGGTGACCAAAACCATCTGCGTTCCACCCCTGAAGCGGGGCATGAACCCCGTGAACCGGGCCGCGCCCGTGAACCGTGGATTATCCCATCGACGTGCCCAGTGCCAGGCGGCAGCGCATGCCCCCGGCGGGGGCGCCGCTCAGCCACCCACCACAGCACCGCGCCGCGTTGGCCACCTCTGTGCCCGCGTCAGAAGTGGATGCCTTGCATCATCTGCTGCATGGCCACCGCCTCGGCCGACAGCTGGGGCTTGCCGCCTTTTTCGCCCTTGGCGGCGGCGGAGTCGGGGAACATGCGGAAGCTGGTGTTCATCACGATCTGGGCCACGCGCGGCACCAACGCGTGCATCACCTGCCCGGCGATGCCCAGGCGGGTGGCGATGCGCACCGGCTTGAAGATGCAGGCCTGGGCGATCAGGTCGGCGGCCTGCTCGGGGCTCAGGGTGGGCACGTTGTCGTACATCTTGGTGGGCGCGATCATGGGGGTGCGCACCAGCGGCATATTGATCGTGGTGAAGGTGATGCCCTGGTCCGAGTACTCGCTGGACGCGCAGCGGGTCCAGGCGTCCAGCGCGGCCTTGGACGCCACATAGGCCGAGAAGCGCGGCGCGTTGGTCAGCACGCCAATCGAGCTGATGTTGACCACGTGCCCGCGACGCTTGGCGACCATGCTGGGCAGCAGCCCCATGGTGACCCGCAGGCACCCAAAGTAGTTCAGCTGCATGGTGCGTTCAAAGTCGTGGAAGCGGTCGTAGCTGGACTCGATCGCCCGGCGGATGGAGCGCCCCGCGTTGTTGACCAGATAGTCCACCCCCCCGTGTTGCTCTTGCAGCAGCTGGGTGAAGCGGTCGCAGTCGGCCATGTCGGCGATGTCCACCGCGTAGGCGATGAATCGGTAGCCCCTGGCCTTGGCTTCTTGGCATGCCTCGTCCAGCTTGTCTTGGTCGCGGCCGCAGATCAGGGTGGTCGCGCCCGCTTCGGCAAACTTGTGCGCTGCCGCCAGCCCAATGCCCGACGAGCCGCCGGTGACCAGCACCACCTTGCCCGCCACCGTGCCTTTCAGCGATCGGTCGATGTGCAAATCCGGGTCCAGGTGGCGCTCCCAGTAGTCCCACAGCCGCCAGGCGTAGTCCTTCAGGTTGGGGCAGGCCACGCCCGAACCCTTGAGGGCGGCCACGGTGTCGCGGCAGTCGAACCGGGTGGGGTAGTTCACAAACGACAGCATGTCCTCGGGCAGGCCCAGGTCGTTCAGCACCGCGTTGCGGATGCGCCGCACCGGGGCCAAGGCCATCAGCCCCTTTTTGACGCTTTTGGGAATGAAACCCAGCAGGGCCGCGTTGACGAACAGGTTCATCTTGGGCGCGTGCGCCGCGCGGCTGAAGATGTCCAGCACATCGCCCACCCGGTAGCCCACCGGGTCCACCAGGTGGTAGCAACGGCGGTGGGTGTCGGCCTGGTGGCTGATCACATCGAGCGCATTGACCACAAAGTCCACCGGCACGATGTTGATGCGCCCGCCCTCCAGGCCGATGGTCGGCATCCACGGCGGTAGCAGCTGGCGCATGCGCTGGATCAGCTTGAAGAAGTAGTAGGGCCCGTCGATCTTGTCCATCTCGCCGGTCTGGCTGTCGCCCACCACCATGGCCGGGCGGTACACCGCCCACTTGACCTTGCACTCCTGGCGCACGATTTTTTCGCTTTCGTGCTTGGTCATGAAATACGGGTGGTCGAGGTTCTCGGCCTCGTCGAACATGTCTTCTCGGAACACACCCTCGTACAGGCCAGCCGCGGCGATGGACGACACGTGGTGCACCTGGCCCGCGTCGATGGCCTTGGCGAACTCGACCATGTGGCGGGTGCCGTCGATGTTGACCGCGACCTGGCTGTCGGGGTCGGCTTCGAGGTCATAGACCGCTGCCAGGTGGTAGAGATGGTCCACCTGGCCCTTGAGGGCTCGGACGTCGTCGACCGAGACGCCGAGCTTTTTCATGGTCAGGTCGCCGTACACCGGCACCACACGCGCCGCGCTCACCCCCCAGTAGGCCCGCAGTTCGGCCCACTTGCCCGCGCTTTCCTGGCGCATCAGGCAGTGCACCACCGAGCCTTTGCGCTCCAGCAACTTCTTGACCAAGCGCTTGCCGATGAAGCCCGTGGCACCGGTGACGAAATACCGCATTCCAACCTCCCAAAATGATCGGCACATTCTCACGGCGCGGTGCGCTGTGTGACCACCGCAGAAACCCCTGCCACGCGGCCAGGTGGTCGATTCCGGGACCCGTTCTGACCGCCTTGGGCGCCCTTTCGGCTGTGTACCGCCGCGTACCAAGCGCAACGTCGCTCAAATGGGCGAATTTAGTCGCCACCCCCTACCGGCAGCGCCTGCCGCTCGCTAAAGTCAGTGATCACATCAATGCCATGTGCGCCCTCAGGGCCACACGGCGGACCAACCCCATCACATCCCACCCCATCAGGAGAACCCATGGTCAAGAAGATTCAAAAATCCACCGCCGAGAAGAAGGTTGGCGCACAGCTGTCCAGCACGGTGAAAGACTCGGCCCAGCAGATCTGGCTGGCGGGCCTGGGGGCCTTTGCCAAGGCCCAGGAAGAAGGCGGCAAGGTGTTCGACGCATTGGTCAAAGAAGGCCTGAGCATCCAGCGCAAGACCCAATCGGTGGCAGAAGAGAAAATCACCGAAGCCACCAGCAAAGTGGCCAACATGGCGACCGACATCGGCACCAAGGCGTCGGGCCAGTGGGACAAGCTGGAAAACATTTTTGAAGACCGGGTGGCCAAGGCGCTGCACAAGCTGGGCGTGCCGTCGGCCCGGGACGTGGCCGAGCTGAAAGCCGAAGTCGCCGCCCTGCGCCAACAAGTGCCCTTGGCCAAAGCGGCCGCCAAACCAGTGGTCAAGAAAGACGCTAAAAAAGCGGTGAAAGCCGACGCGAAGAAGCCATCTGCAAAGCCCATCGCCAAGCCCGCTTCCACGCCCGCTTCCAAGCCGGTATCAGCCAAGCCCGCCGCAACGAAACCGGCGTCAGCAAAGCCCACTGCAGACGCTGGGAATGCCACCGCAGCCAAAAAGGCGCCCGCCCGCAAAACGGCGGCCCCGGCGGCCTGACGTGGGCAACGGGCCCGGCCTCGGCCGAGCCCGCCACACCCAAAGGGGCGGTGACCGCCCCTTTTTTTGCGCCCGCACGCTGTCCACGCGGCAACGCCTAACGGCGCGGGCACCCAGGTCAACACCGTGCGCCGGGCACCGCGGGTGGGTTACAGTGGAATCCACTGAGGGGTCCACACCATGGCGAAAAAAGCGCCACGCCGCACGGCCGAACGCATCTTGGAAGTCACGCTGGAGTTGTTCAACCGGTTTGGTGAACCCAACGTGTCCACCACCCTGATCTCGGCAGAGCTGGGCATCAGCCCCGGCAACCTCTACTACCACTACCCAGCCAAAGACGAGCTGATCAACTCGCTGTTCGACCGCTACGAGCGGTCGCTCAATGAGCTGCTGAACGCCAGCGACGGCGTGCGCAACGTGGAAGACGCCTGGTTCTTCATGCACACCCTGTTCGAGCTGATCTGGCAGTACCGGTTTTTGTACCGCGACCTGAACGACCTGCTGAGCAAGAACCGCCGCCTGGAAACCCACTTCCAGTGGGTGCTGAAAAACAAAACCCGCTCGGTCAAGGCGCTGCTGGACGGCATGGGACGCTCGGGCGCGCTGAAGATCGACTCGCGCGAGGTCGAAGCCACCGCCACCAGCATGGTGGTGGTGCTGACCTACTGGCTGAGTTACGAGTACGTGCGCGACCCCCGCCGTGCGCTGGAACCCGAAAGCGCTCAGGCCGCGCTGCTGCGCGGGGCGCACCACGTGCTGAACCTGCTCACCCCCTACCTGGAGCCAGGCCAACGCACGCATTTGCTGTCACTGGTGGGGGCGTACTCGCCGCAGGGGTGAAGGACCGAGCTGCCAAACCACGCCGAGCGCCCGCCCATGCCCACCGCGTGCAACGCCAACCCGCACCGCGAGCAACGCACGTTCAGCCACCCACCCTCTGCCCACCCCACGGCCCCACCGCAAACACCTCCGGAGACGATCATGGCCCCCTGGGCGGCATTTCCACACCTCGGTGACTACGCCTTCGACGCGGCCAGCCTCCAGCGGCATTGGGACCGGCTGCACCTGGGCGACCAGGAGCCTTTGCCCAAGTCCGCCAAAGTGCTGCAGGCATGGGTGCATTTTCACAACGGGGAATTTCAGCGCGCCGCCGAGGCGGGGCTGAAGGCGGGCGGGGCCGGGGTGACGGCGGCGAACAAGGCCACCTGCATCCACGCCAACTACTTGGAAACCCGGGAACAAACCAAGTTGGACCTGTTCACCGAGGTGGCCGAGCGCGCCGCCGCGCTGGCGGCCGAAGCGCCCGACAACCCCAACGCCTGGTACCAGCAGGCCTACGCGCTGGGCCGCTACGGCCAAGGCATCAGCGTGGCCAAGGCGCTGGCCGAGGGCCTGGGCCAGCGCGTCAAGCTGGCGCTGGAAAAAACCCTGGCCCTGCAGCCAAAACACGCCGACGCTTACATCACGCTGGGGGCCTTCCACGCCGAGGTGATTGACAAGGTGGGCACGCTGATCGGCGGGCTGACCTACGGCGCCAAAAAAGACGTGGGTCTGAAGATGTTCCAGCGGGCGCTGCAGCTCAACCCGGGTTCCGCCATCGCGATGGTGGAATACGCCAACGGCCTGGTGATGCTGGACGGCGACCGCCGCATGGACGAGGCCACCGCCCTGTACGAACGGGCCGCGGCCACCAAGCCCCTGGACGCAATGGAGCGCCTGGACGTAGAACTGGCCCGCGCCGAACTGGCCGACTGACGCTGCAGGCCAGGCGGAGTGCTCGCCGCCACCACCCCGTCAGGTCCCCTCAGGCCGCCAACCACCGTTGCACCAGGCGCACCCACAGCGTCGCGCCCAGCGGCAGCAACGCGTCATTGAAGTCGTAGCTGGGGTTGTGCAGCATGCAGGGGCCGCCGCCGTGGCCCATCTCGCGGTGCACCCCATCGCCGTTGCCAATGAAGGCGTAGCAACCGGGCTTTTCCATCAGCATGAACGAGAAATCTTCGGCCCCCATGGTGGGCTCCTGGGGCAGCACGTTGGCCTCACCCACGATGTCCACCGCCACCTCGCGCAGCCGCTGGGTGGCGGCTGGGTCGTTGACGGTGGGCGGGTAGTTGCGGCTGAATTCGAACTCGCAGGCCGCACCGAACGCCGCACAGGTGTGCTCCGCGATGGTCCGCATGCGCTGCTCGATCAAATCGAGCACCTCCAGCGTGAAGGTGCGCACCGTGCCCTGGATCACGCAGTGGTCGGGCACCACGTTGGTGGCCTCGCCCGCGTGGACCATGGTGACCGAAATCACGCCCGCGTCCACTGGCTTTTTGTTGCGCGTGATGATGGTCTGAAACGCCTGCACCATCTGGCAAGCGATCGGCACCGGGTCGATGCCGTTGTGCGGCAAGGCGGCGTGGCTGCCCTTGCCACGCACCGTGATCTTGAACTCGTTGCTCGACGCCATCACTGGCCCCGCGCCAATGGCGAACTGGCCCACCGCCAGCCCGGGCCAGTTGTGCACGCCGAACACCGCGTCCACCGGGAAGCGCTCGAACAGGCCGTCGCGCACCATCTCGCGGGCGCCCCCGCCGCCTTCTTCGGCGGGCTGGAAGATCAGCACCACCGTGCCGTCGAAGTCGCGGTGGCGGGACAGGTGCTGGGCCGCGCCCAACAGCATGGCGACGTGGCCGTCGTGGCCGCAGGCGTGCATCTTGCCGGGGTGCTGGCTGGTGTGGGCGAAGCGGTTGAACTCCTGGATCGGCAGCGCGTCCATGTCGGCACGCAGACCAATGGCGCGCTGGCTGGTGCCATGGCGGATCACGCCCACCACCCCGGTTCGGCCCAGGCCACGGTGCACCTCGATGCCCCATTCGGTGAGCTGGCGCGCTACCAGATCGGCGGTGCGAAACTCCTCAAACGACAGCTCGGGGTGGGCGTGGATGTCGCGCCGCAGCGCGGCCAAGCCGGGTGCCTGTTCGGCGATCGCGTCGATGACTTTCATGGGGCAACTCCTGAGGCACCATGGTAGCGAAACGCCCACCACCGCCCCAACACTGCCCCACCCGCGCCCCATAATGCCGACCGATGGGTCGCCTGCTGTACCGCTTGCTTTGGCCATTGGCCCTGGGGCCGCTGGTGGGCTGCGCCGCGCTGGGCACCGCGTGGCGCGACGGCCCGGCTTATTACTGGCAATCGGTCCAGGGCCATGTGCGGGTGATGCAAGCCGCCCGGCCGGTGGACGAGGTGCTGGCCGACCCCACCGCCAGCGAGCGCCTGAAAGCGCAGCTGCGGCTGGCGCAACGCATCCGGGCCTTCGCAGTGACCGACCTGCACCTGCCCGACAACGCCAGCTACCGGCGCTACGCCGACCTGCGACGCCCGGCGGTGGTCTGGAATGTGGTGGCCGCGCCCGAATGGTCGCTGACCCTGACGACCTGGTGTTTCCCGCTCACCGGCTGTGTGGGCTACCGCGGCTACTTTGCCGAGGCCGACGCCCGCGCCAAGGCCGCAGAATTGCAGGCCAGTGGGCTGGAGGTCAGCGTCTACGGCGTGCCCGCGTATTCCACCCTGGGCTGGCTCAACTGGGCCGGGGGCGACCCGCTGCTCAACACCTTTTTGGGCTACCCCGAAGGGGAACTGGCCCGGATGGTGTTCCACGAGCTGGCGCACCAGGTGGTGTTCGCGCCGGGGGACACGGTGTTCAACGAGTCGTTCGCCACCGCCGTGGAGCGGCTCGGCGGCGCGCTGTGGCTGGACCGGCACGCCGGGCCAGAGGCCCTGGCCGCCTTCCGGGCGTTTGATGAGCGGCGCAACGCGTTCCGCGCCCTGACCCTGGCCACACGGCAGCGGCTGGCCGAGGTGTACGCGCTCGCCCCCACCTCAGTCAGCTCAATCAGCCCAGTCGCCCCGGTCGCCCAGGCCAACGGGGGGCCACCGGACCCGGCGGGGCCGACCACCCCTGCCGACGTGTTGGCCCTGAAACACGCGGCCATGGCCGATTTCAGGGCCGCTTACCAAACCCTCAAGGCGGGCTGGGGCGGCCACGCGGGCTACGACGCCTGGGTGGCCCGGGCCAACAACGCGGCCTTTGGCGCGCAGGCCGCCTACGACGAGCTTGTGCCCGGCTTCGAGGCGCTGTTTGAGCGCGAAGGCAGGGACTGGCCCCGGTTTTATGATGCGGTCAAACGGCTGGCCGCGCTCGACCCGGCCGAACGGCGCGCGGCGCTGCGGCCCTGACCGTTCGGCCGCACCACCGCACCGCCCCCACCCGACCACCACGGAGACCCCTGTGCCCGACATCCACCTTGTGCGCGCCCACACCCTGGGCATGCCCGCCGCCCGGCAACTCGCTTTTCAATGGGCGGAACAGGCCGAAGAAAAATTCGACATGGCCTGCACCTACGAAGAAGGCGACAACGAGGATTGGGTCACCTTCCAGCGCAGCGGCGTCAATGGCACCCTGCGCGTGACGGGCGACGAACTGGCGCTGAACGCCCAGCTCGGGTTTTTGCTGGGCGCGTTCAAAGACAAGATCGAAGGCGAGATCGTCAAGAACCTCGACGCCCTGCTCGCCAAAACACCCGGCAACGGCCCGGCCAAGGCCGCGTCGTCCAAAGCCAAAAAGGCCTGACCATGTCCCACGGCCCGCTGTCTGGACTCAAGGTGGTGGAGCTGGGCCAGCTGATCGCTGGCCCGTTCGCCGCCAAAACCCTGGCCGATTTTGGCGCCGACGTGGTCAAGGTCGAGCCGCCCAAGGCGGGCGACCCGCTGCGGCAGTGGCGCATGGTCAAAGACGGCACCTCGGTCTGGTGGCAGGTGCAGTCGCGCAACAAGCGCTCGGTCGCGCTGGACCTGAAGCAGCCCGAGGCGCAGGCCATCGTGCGGCAACTGGCGGCCGAGGCCGATGTGCTGATCGAAAACTTCCGCCCCGGCGCGATGGAGGGCTGGGGCCTGGGCCCCGACGCCCTGATGGCGCTGAACCCGCGGCTGGTGGTGCTGCGCATCAGCGGCTACGGCCAGACCGGGCCCTACCGCGACCGGCCCGGCTTTGCGCTGGTGGCCGAGGGCATGGGCGGGCTGCGCCACCTGACCGGCGAGCCGGGCCGCGCCCCGGTGCGCACCGGCGTGAGCATTGGCGACACGCTGGCCAGCCTGCACGGCGTCATTGGCTTGCTGATGGCGTTGCACGAACGCCAGCGCAG
The DNA here is from genome assembly GCA_027490925.1 of Comamonadaceae bacterium. Taxonomy (GTDB): domain Bacteria; phylum Pseudomonadota; class Gammaproteobacteria; order Burkholderiales; family Burkholderiaceae_C; genus PCRC01. The sequence goes on along the minus strand of JAIXXF010000025.1, from coordinate 104,776 downwards.
TGGCCTGGGCCAGGTGGTGGATGTGGCGCTGTACGAGTCGGTGTTCAATTGCATGGAAAGCCTGCTGCCCGAGTACAGCGCGTTCGGCGCGGTGCGCCAACCCGCGGGCAGCGCGCTGCCGGGCATCGCCCCAAGCAACGCCTACCGATGCGCCGACGGCGCCTGGGCGCTGATCGCGGGCAATGGCGACAGCATCTTCAAACGCCTGATGGCCGCCATCGGCCGCGACGACCTGGGCCAAGACCCACAACTGGCCACCAACACCGGGCGCGTCGCCCGGGTGGCCGAGATCGACGCGGCCATTGGCGCCTGGGCTGCGCAACACCCGGTGGCCGAGGTGCTGCGGGTGCTGGCGCAGGCCGATGTGCCCTCGGGCAAGGCCTACACCGTGGCCGACATCGCGGCCGACCCGCACTACGCCGCGCGCGGCATGCTGCTGCCGCTGCCACAGGCCGACGGCAGCACGCTCACCGTGCCAGGGGTGGTGCCCAAACTCTCGCGCACGCCCGGCGGCCACCGCCGCGCCGCCCCGGCCTTGGGCCAGGACACCGACGAGGTGCTGCGGGAAGTGGGTTTGACGCCAGAGCAAATCGCCGCCTTGCGGCAACGCGGCGTGGTGGGGTGAGGGCCGACTGGGCGGAATAGCGCCCGGTGGCAGTGGCGCCCCGTTGGAGAACTGGCCGTGTGGCGGCGCAGCCGGTTGGCTGGTTGCCCCGTTAGTCAGCGCTTCGAGTGGTACAGGGCAGCCGTGGAGCTGCCTTCATTTTGCTATCAATCGAATAGCAAACTATCCAAAATTGACGAGGGCTGGCGCCTGTTTTGGCGCCTTTTCAATCAGAAAAACCCAAAAAACGCCCAAAACACAAAAATCGACGCAACAAACTGAAAACCGATTGAACATTCATTACGTTCGTTACACGCACAACCGGCCACACCAGACCAGGGCGGTCCGCCCTGATCGGCGTGCGGGTCAGGACAAGGATTCGATCAAATCGATGTATTGCTGCATGGCGTCGTCGGCGCTGGTGCCGCTGAGCTTGGTCCACGCTTCCCACTTGGCGCGGGCCACGATGTCGGAAAAGCCCGGCTTTTTCTCGTCGTTGTCGCCGGTGGTGGCCTGCTTGTAGAGCGCGTAGATTTTCAGCAGCGTCGCGTTGTCGGGACGCTCCGAGAGGTTTTTGGAATTCGCCACTGCGGCTTCGAAGGTGGCTTTCAAATCGGCCATGGGGGTGTCTCCTGTGCGGGGTGGTTGGGAAGTGGTGCGGCGCACCGGCTCCGGGTCTGCGCGGGTATCTTACGGTCGCTGGTGGCGGCAGAATAGGGTCAGACCTCAAAACCACCACGCCTCGACACAACAACCGAGCCGCCAAGCACGCGGCCGATGGAGACCCCCTCATGGTGACCCGCGTCCGGTCTGCCACCAGCAGCCCCACCGCCCCTTTGCAAGCCCCCGCCCGCACTGCCACCCCTGCCCCTGCGGCCAAACGCGCGCGGGCGCAACAGACCCGGCCCGGCCGTTCAGAAGCGCCTTCTCCTGTCGCCCCACCGACACCACCGACCCCACCGCGCGTTGACAGCCGCCCCTCGGCGCGCAGCGCCAAACGCGGTCTGTCGCAACAGGTGGGCCGGGCGGTCAGTGGCACGCTGGGACTGCACGGCGAGCGCATGAGCAAGGTGGACACCGCCTGGCTGCGCATGGACACCGCGTCCAACCTGATGATGATCGTGGGCATCTGGGTGCTCAAGCCCGGCATAGCCCACGCCAGCGTTTGCGCCCGCGCCGAAGAACGCTTGCTGCAGTACAACCGCTTCCGCCAGCGGGTGGTGGAAGACGCCGCAGGCGCCAGCTGGGTGGACGACGCGCGATTCGACATCCGGCACCACGTGGTGAAAGAGACCTTGCCCGCCCGCCACCCCGACGGCGAGCAGGGCGCGTTGCAAGACCGGGTGGCCGAACTGACGATGCGGCCGCTGGACCCGCGCCGCCCGCTGTGGCAGTTCCATGTGGTCGAGGACTACGACGGCGGCTCGGCCATGATCGCCCGCATCCACCACTGCATCGCCGACGGCATCGCGCTGATCTCGGTGATGATGACCCTCGTGGACGGCGGCAGCGCGCCGCCCTCGCGCCGCAAAAAGCCAGGCCCCGCCACCACCGAAGACTGGATCGCCGACAGCCTGATCAAGCCACTGGCGGGCCTGACGGTGAAAGCGCTGGACGCCACCGGCCACAACGTCGCCAAGTCGCTCGCGATGCTGCGCGACCCGCAAAAAGGCCTGGGCCAATCGATGGACCTCGCCAAACTGGCCTTTCAGGTGCTGAGCGACGGCGCGGCGCTGGCCCTGATGCCTGATGACTCACCCACCCGGCTCAAAGGCAAGCCTGGCACCGCCAAGCGCGTGGCCTGGTGCCAGCCCCTGCCGCTGGAGGAGGTGCGCGCGGTCGGCAAGGCCCTGAACTGCTCCATCAACGATGTGCTCCTGAGCTGCGTGGCGGGCGCGATCGGCAGCTACCTCAAAGACCATGGCGACGACGTCACCGACCATGAAATCCGCGCCATGGTGCCAGTGAACCTGCGCCCGGTGAGCGAGGCCTGGAAGTTGGGCAACCGCTTTGGCCTGGTGCCGCTGGTGCTGCCGATCGGCATCGACAACCCGATCGAGCGGGTCTACGAGGTGCGCCGCCGCATGAACCAGCTCAAAGGCAGCACCCAGCCGTTGATGGCGTTTGGCCTGCTGGCGGTGGCGGGCCTGCTGATCAAGCCCGCGCAGGACGCGATGCTCAACCTGTTCGCCAAGAAAACGACCGCGGTCATGACCAATGTGCCCGGCCCGCGCGACAAGCTCAAGTTTTGCGGGGCGACGCTGGAACAAACCATGTTCTGGGTGCCGCAGTCGGGCGACGTGGGGTTGGGCGTGTCGATCTTGAGCTATGGCGGTGGCGTGCAGTTCGGCGTGATCACCGACAGCACGCTGTGCCCCGACCCGCAACGCATCATCGACGCGTTCGAGCCCGAGTTCGCCAAAATGGCCTGCATCACCCTGATGCTGCCCAGGGGGGACTGAGCCAGCGGTGGGTTGGGCTCGCGGAACGATCCTGAGGCTTGGCGCCTCGGGTCACGCCACCAGACGGGTCTCGGCGTCGCGCCGGGCGGCGATTTCCAGCAAGCCGTCGAACAGCAGGTTGTCCACCAGCTCCACCGGCACCGACATGTGCGGCACCATTTTCCAGCCGGCACCACCGGTCATGATGCAGGCCGGCTCGGTGCCGCAACGGCTGCGAAGGTGCTGCGTCATGCGCTCCACCGCGCCCGCAATGGCGTAGGTGCCGCCGCTGGTGAGTGCGTCGCTGGTGTTGGTGGGGAAGTCTTTGACCTCGCCGGTGGGCACGTGCAGTCCAGCGGTGCCGGACTCCAGCGCCCGCAGCATGATGCCGTGGCCAGGCAAGATCAGGCCGCCCAGGAACCAGCCTTGGTCGTCGATGGCCTCCACCGTCACCGCGGTGCCGACCATCACCACCACCAGAGGCCGGGCCGGGCCGCGCGCGCGGATGCGGTGCCAGGCGCCGATCATCGCCACCCAGCGGTCTGAGCCGAGGCGGGCCGGGTGGTCGTAGCCGTTGTGCAAGCCCGCCTCGCTGGTGCCCGACACCACCCACTGCGGCACCACGTCCCACAGCTCCATTTGTTCTTGCACCCGCCGCTTGATCGCGTCGCCGGCCACGATGCAGCCCAGCATGCGTTGCGGGGTGGGCAGTGCGCGCCAAGCCCCATCGGCCAGCTTGTCGATATTCTCCAGGAACTCCGCGCCTTGCGCCAACACGTTCGCACCCGCGTGCGGCGCGTCATACAGCGCCCACTTCAAGCGGGTGTTGCCCACGTCCAAGGCCAGAAATGCCATGCCGTGCGCGGGTATCAGTTCTGCCGCCAGGGCAAGCCCAGCGCTTGCCAGCCCGCCGCGACGCCTCGGTGGCCTTGGGCGTCGGGGTCGCCTTCAAAGCCCTGCAGGATGTTGTAGGCCTGCAGGCCCAGTTCGGTGGCGCGGCGGGCCGCGGCGATTGACCGCACCCCGCTGCGGCACAGGAGCAGCACAGGGCGCCCCTGGGCGGCGGCGCGCACTTGCTCATCGAACGCGGGGTTGGGCTGCATGCCGGGCCATTGCTTCCAAGCGGCGGCAGCGGCCCCCGGCACAAACCCCACCCACTCGCGCTCCGCGTCGGAACGCACGTCAACCAGCACCGCCTCGCCCGCCTGCACCCACTGCCAGGCCTGTTGGGGGGACACGTCGCCCGCATAACCCTCGGCGGGTTGGACGCCGCCTGCCCCTGGGGCACAGGCTGAGGACTCAGGCGCGCTCATGGTCAACAATTCGGAAGGGAGTGGGGTGTGCCATCATGGGCGAAATTATGCAGTGGTCGTCCACACTGTCGCGCAGTGGACGACAAGGTACGTAGTAACCCTCTTTCATACCCCCCCATAAGCGGCGAAAGATGCTGTTTGGTTCATCACATTCAACAGGAGACAAACCATGACCGACATGAAAACACCACGCCGCCGCCAACTGCTCAAAGGGGCCGCTGTGGCGGCTGGCGCCATGTCTGCACCGATGCTGGCCAAAGCACAAGCCGCGCCGGTGTCTCTGCGCATCCAAAGCACCTGGCCTGCAAAAGACATCTTCCACGAGTACGCCCTGGACTTCGCCAAGAAGGTCAATGACATGGCCGGTGGCCGCCTGAAGATTGAGGTGTTGCCCTCGGGCTCCGTGGTGCCCGCCTTTCAATTGCTTGACGCAGTGAGCAAAGGCACGCTGGACGGTGGCCACGGCGTGATCGCCTACCACTACGGCAAGAACTCGGCGCTGGCACTTTGGGGATCGGGCCCAGCGTTTGGCATGGACCCCAACATGGTGCTGGCTTGGCACAACTATGGCGGCGGCAAAGCCTTGGTCGAAGAGATCTACCAGACGCTGAACATGGACGTGGTGAGCTACCTGTACGGCCCCATGCCCACCCAGCCGCTGGGCTGGTTCAAGAAACCAGTCGCCAAAGTCGAGGACATGAAAGGCTTGAAGTTCCGCACGGTGGGCCTGGCGGTGGACGTGTTCACTGAAATGGGCACTGCGGTCAACCCACTGCCGGGCGGTGAGATCGTCCCCGCACTGGACCGCGGCCTGATCGATGCGGCCGAGTTCAACAACGCCTCCAGCGACCGCTTGCTTGGCTTCCCCGATGTGGTGAAGAACTGCATGTTGCAGAGCTTCCACCAAAGCGGCGAGCAATTTGAAATCTTGTTCAACAAGACCAAGCTGAACTCGTTGCCGCAAGAGCTTCGCGCCATCATCGACTACGCGGTGCAAGCCGCCAGTGCCGACATGAGCTGGAAGGCTGTGCAGCGCAACTCGCAGGACTACATTGAGCTGAAAAAAGCAGGCGTCAAGTTCTACAAAACCCCTGACGCCGTGCTGCGCGCCCAACTGGCCGCTTGGGACAAAACCATTGAGAAGAAGGCCGCAGAGAACCCATTGTTCAAGAAGGTGCTCGACTCGCAGCGTGCGTTTGCACAGCGTGCTGGGCAGTGGCAGAACGACTACACAGTGGACTTCAAAATGGCCTACAACCACTACTTCGGGGCCAACGCCAAGAAGGGTTGAACGCGGTTTATTCGGTCGTGGGGCACCCTGTGGTGCCCCACTTTTTTTTCGGCCATCTGCGCGGTGGTCTTTGGAGTTGAAATGCAATCGTTTTTGCTGACGGTGGACCGCCTGTCCACTTGGGTGGGAAAAACCTTCGCCTGGTCGGTGGTGCTGTTGTCGCTGCTGATCGGCTGGGAGGTGTTTTGCCGCTACGTGCTCAACCGCCCACACGCCTGGGTGCTGGACGCCCAAATCATGCTGTACGGCACCTTGTTCATGACCGCGGGCGCCTACACCCTCAGCAAGAACGGGCATGTCCGTGGTGACGTGCTGTACGGTTTTCTGCAACCCCGGACCCAGGCAGCGATCGATCTCACGCTGTACATCGTGTTTTTCATGCCCGGCATCGTGGCCCTGACCTGGGCTGGATGGGGGTATGCCAACGAGTCTCTGGCCATTCGAGAACAGACCTTTTCGGCCGATTCGTTGCCTTTGTACCCGTTCAAATTTGTGATCCCACTGGCGGGCGGTGCCTTGCTGCTTCAAGGGGTGGTCGAGATCATCCGTTGCGGCTTGTGCCTCAGAGACGGCTTCTGGCACCGGCGCGACGACGACGTGGAAGAAGTGGATGTGGACAAACTCAAAGAAATGGTCAGCGTCAAGGACAGTGACCTCGAGGCCCTGGAACGTGAACTCGCGGCGAAAGGCGGCCTGAAATGAAGATTCGCAAGGAATTGTGGTTCGGCCTGAGCTTCATGGCCGTCATCGCGTGCGGCGTGCTTTTGATGCTGCTCAACGTCGACAAAGTGACCAACGGGCACCTGGGTCTGGTGATGCTGGCCATGGTGGTGGTGGCGATCATGTTGGGTTTCCCAACCGCCTTCACATTGATGGGCATGGGCATGATCTTCACCTGGCTGGCCTACGAAAGAGACACCACCCGCACCCTGGACCTGATGGTGCAGGCCGCCTACAAAACGATGTCCAACGATGTGCTGATCGCCATCCCGCTGTTCGTTTTCATGGGCTACCTGGTCGAGCGGGCCAACCTGATCGAATCGTTGTTCAAAAGCCTGCACCTGGCCATGGCGCGCATCCCCGGCTCTCTGGCCGTGGCCACAGTGGTCACCTGCGCCGTGTTCGCCACCGCCACCGGCATCGTCGGCGCGGTGGTCACGCTGATGGGTCTGCTGGCCTTGCCCGCGATGCTGCGCGCGGGCTATAACACCTCCATGGCCGCTGGCGCCATCACTGCAGGCGGCTGCCTGGGCATCTTGATCCCTCCATCGGTGCTGTTGATTGTCTACGGCGCCACGGCCGGTGTGTCGGTTGTGCAGCTCTACGCCGGCGCGTTCTTCCCCGGCATCATGCTGGCCGGTCTTTACGTGGTGTACGTGGTGCTGATGGCCAAGATCCGGCCGGACTGGGCGCCGCCCCTGTCCGCCGAAGGTCGCCGTGTCACGCTGCCCCCGCTGACCCAGAAAATCACCATGGATGGTGGCCGCCACGCGCTGCTGAACCTGCTGTCTGTCCTCAAAGGCAAGCGCAACGCCGACGTGCCGCTGGGGTACGTGCTGCGCCAGTTGGGCATCGTGGTGGTCCCTGGCCTGCTCTTCGCTTTGGTGATGGCCAGCACCTACCGCATGGTCACCACGGTGGACGCCGAAGCCGTCTACGACATTCAACAGATTGGCGCTGTGGACAGTGGCGCTACCGAGCGCAGCGCCAGCGGCCTGGCCGAGCCCCCTTCTTCCGGAGGGCTGCAAGAGCCACCGAGCGACGGTGGCTTGAAAGAGCCGCCCACCACGAGCAGCCTGAGCGAGCCCCCCGCCAGCGGCGGTGGCCTTCAGGAGCCCTCAGGCACACCGGTCGCCACACCCACAGCCACCGCACCGGTCCTGGCAGAGGCCACCAGTGCGGAGCCCAGCCCCAGCGCGGGCACGACCACACGAGCCGCCCCGACCTGGTGGTGGGTGGTGATGGGTGTGGCCGGTCTGCTGGTCGCGCTGTTCTATTTGTTTCTGAGCTTCGCGCGGCTTGAAATTTTCAAGATGCTGCTGTCGTCGTTCTTCCCGCTGATGGTGCTGATTCTTTCGGTGCTGGGTTCGATCGTGATGGGGCTGGCCACGCCCACCGAAGCCGCCGCCATGGGCGCTCTGGGTGGCTTCGTTCTGGCCGGTGCCTACCGGCGGCTCAACCTGACCATGATGAAAGAGTCGGTGTTCCTCACCGCCAAAACATCGGCGATGGTGTGCTGGCTGTTTGTCGGCTCGGCCATCTTTTCCGCGGCCTTCGCGCTGCTCGGCGGGCAGGAGCTGGTGGAGCAGTGGGTGCTGAGCATGAACCTCACCAAAACCCAGTTTTTGGTGATGAGCCAGGTCATCATTTTCGTGCTCGGCTGGCCGTTGGAGTGGACCGAGATCATTGTGATCTTCATGCCCATCTTCATTCCCTTGCTGGATAACTTCGGCGTGGACCCGTTGTTTTTCGGCTTGCTGGTGGCGTTGAACCTGCAAACCGCGTTCTTGAGCCCCCCGGTGGCCATGTCGGCGTTCTACCTCAAGGGGGTGGCACCAAAGCACGTGACGCTGAACCAGATCTTTGCGGGCATGATCCCTTTCATGGGCATACAAATCGTGGCCATCGTGCTGCTGTACATGTTCCCGCAGATCGGCTTGTGGCTGCCGCAGTTGCTCTACAAGTGAACCATGGCGGCGCTCGGCTCCCCCCCAGCGCCAGCCGCCTGGCTGTCGGCGTGGCGCCCCACCCCTGGTGCGGCTTGCGGATTGTCTGGGTTTGACCCATCGGCCAAACCCTGTTCGCTGGGTGACAAAGCCAAGGACAAAGCCAGCCTGGACACGCTGACCGCCGAGATCGACGCGTTACAAGACTTGTTTCGGGCCGACCAGCGCTTCAAATTGCTGGTGGTGCTGCAGGGCACCGACACCGCAGGCAAGGACGGCACCATCCGCGGCGTGTTCGGCCGCACCAGCCCCTTGGGGGTGCACAGCGTGGGTTGGAAGGTGCCCACCGAAGAGGAACGGGCGCACGACTTTTTGTGGCGCATCCACCAGCGCGTTCCGGCGGCTGGGGAGATCACCGTTTTCAACCGCAGCCATTACGAGGACGTGTTGGTGCCGGTGGTGAACGGGGCGCTGACACCCGCGCAAGTGGCCCAGCGCATGGACCACATCAACGCCTTTGAGCGCCTGCTGACCGACACCGGCACGGTGGTGCTGAAGTTTTTGCTGCACATCGGCGCCGACGAGCAACGCGAGCGGTTGCAGGCCCGGCTCGACGATCCGACCAAGCACTGGAAGTTCAGCCCCGGGGACCTCACCGTGCGCCAGCAGTGGGCGGCGTACCAGACCGCCTACGACGCGGTCTTGAACGCGACCAGCACCGCCTGGGCGCCGTGGACCGTGGTGCCCGCGAATTCCAAAACCCACCGCAACCTGATGGTGGCCACCGTGGTGCGCGACACCCTGCTCGGCCTGGGCTTGCGCTACCCGCCCAAAGACCCATCGTTGGTGGGCCTGCGGGTCACCTGACGCTGGCAAAGGTCGATGGGCGTTGACCCTCTCGGGTCAGGCCCGGGGGGTCTGGCCTGACAGGGATGCGCCGGGCTGCGTGCTGGAAACCTGGGCCTGACGCGCCCTGTACTCGCCGGGCTGGGCGCCGGTCCATTTTTTGAAGGCCCGGTGGAAAGCGCTCGGCTCCTGGAAACCCAGCCGGTGCGCGATCTCAGAAATCGCCATCTGGCTGTGGCACAGGTGGTGGATCGCGGCGTCGCGGCGCAGCTGGTCTTTGATGCCCTGGTAGCTGGTGCCTTCGGACTCCAGCCGGCGGCGCAGCGTGGTGGGTGCCACCTGAAAGGCCTGGGCCATGTCATCGAGCAAGGGCCAGTCGCTGCCTGCGGCGCTGCGCAGGCGACGGCGCAATTTGGCCGTCCAGCTGTCTTCGTTTTTGTATTTCAGGAACACCGATTGCGGGGCGTTGCGCAAAAACGCGCGCACCGACTCGGCGGTCTGCACCACAGGGGTCTCCAAGTAGCGGGCATCGAAGCGCAAGGCCGTGTGTGGCGCGCCATAGTGCAGGTCTTGGGCGAACATGACCGCGTGCTCGGCGGCGTGGTCGGGCCGCGGATGGGCAAAGCACACCTGGGTCAAGGGCACGCGCCGCCCGATCAGCCAGCACATCAGGCCATGCACCATGACCAGATAGGTCTCGTCGGCGAACAGGCGGCTCGGCGGTGCCTCGATCCGGTTCCAGACCGACACGGTGGCCACGCCGTCGGCCACCGCCACGTCGGCCGACACCTGGTCCAGGAACAATGCCAGGCCTGCGAGGCAGCGCTTCAAGGCGCGCGACAGGTCGCCGCTGGTCAGCAACGACTGCGTCAGCAGCGCGAAGCTGCCCACTTTCATGGCGCGTCGGTCCAGCCCGAAAAACTCATCGTCCAATTCGTGCGCCACGGCCAGCCACAGGCTGGCGAACGACCCGGCCGACACCCGAGCGCCCGGCAAGGCCAGCAGCTCGGGCTGGATGCCCGCGGCCTGCAGCACCCGCACCGTGGCGTCGGCCTCCAGTCGCGCCACCGCCGCCTGGACAAAGTACATTGCGACGGTGTTTTTTTCCATCGGGCGCTCTGGCATCCGTTGGTCAGGCGGTCACCGGTTGGGCGTCCCACGCCAAGGTGACGACCGTGCCCTGGTCTGGCGCCGAGCGCAGTTCCAGGCGCATGCTCAATGCGGTGGCGAGTCGGCGGGCAATCGGCAGCCCCAGGCCCAAGCCCGGCCACTCGGCTCGGGTGGCGGGCGTCAGCTGGACAAACTCTTCGAATACGCGCGCCTGGTCGTCCGCCGGGATGCCGCAACCGGTGTCGGCGACCGACACCGCGTTCTGGGACAACGCCACCACCACGCCACCGCGCTCGGTGAACTTCAGGGCGTTGTGGGTGAGGTTGCGCAGGATCTGGCTGAACACAGCGGGGTCGGTGTCCACCAGCAGCGTGGGCGGCCCCTCCCAGTTGAGGGACAGGCCCTTGCCTTCGGCCTGTGGGCGCAGCGATGCCACGTGCGTTTGCACCAGGCAGGCGAGATCCACCGGCTGGCGCTGGAGCTTGACCTCGGCCGCGTCCAGTCGGCACAACTCGATCAGGCTGTCGAGCTGGGACACCAGTTGCTGGTTGGCCTGAGACAGCGTGCCCAGCAGGTGCCGGTCGGCCTCGGTGGTCTGTCGCAAGCCCAGCACCGCCGACACGGTGCTGATCACCGCCACCGGCTGGCGCAGATCGTGGCCCGCGGCGGTGAGGAACCGCGCTTTGGTGCGGCCCGCCTCTTCGGCCACGGCGAGCGCATCGGTCAGTCGCCGGTTGGCCAACCCCTCGCGGTGGCGCGACTCCCACGCGCTGCGGATCGACCGGTTCACGTCCTGGCCCACGGCCAGCATCACGCCGGTGTAGCCAAAGATCAGCAGCGAAATCATCGACTCGGTGGAGGGCGACGTGGCGGTGCTGTAGCGCCAAGCCCAGGCGGCTGCCAGCGACAGGGTGATGGGTCCAATGAACGCCAGCAGCGCGCGGGTGCTGCCCGCCATGGTGGCGATGGCCCCGCTGCACAAGCCCAGCAGCAGCACTGTGAAAAACGCGCATTCGGCGCCGTTCATCCACGGAAACACCAGCACTGAACTCGCGTGCAAGCTGGCACTGACCAGATTGAGCCGCACCAACCGACCCCACTTTTGCGCAACGCTCAATCGGGGGTGCACATGCAGCTTGCTGAGCAAACCGTAGCGGGCAAAAAACACCCCCGCTTCCAGCGCCAGCCAGAGCCCGGCGATCCAGCCCGGGATGTGGCGCGAAGCGATCACCGCCAGCACCACCATGCACGCAAAGATCGGGAACGGCGCGCGGCGGGCTTGCTTGGCGATCAGGCCCAGAACCTCCAGCTCAACGCCCTCGCGTTCGGACTCCGGCAACGGGGAGGAGCGGTTGGCGGTCACGGGTCGTGGCGGGTGTGGGCGGTGGGTGGGCTCACTCACGGGGCCGGACGCCGGTCCGACCCGAAATGATGAGACGTCAGTCTAACTGCGCGATGGCCATGCATGGCAAAAAACGCCACCGGCCCTGCTCGGTTTGGCCATGGTCGGCACCCGGCAACCGGCGTAAAGTACGCCGATGGGCCGCTGCGCCGTGGCAGGCGATTGCGCTGCCGCCGGTGACCCCAGATTCAAACTCGGAGACCCCCATGACCGACCTTTCCGCCGACTACAAGGCCCTGGCCAACTACCGTCCCACCCACAAGGTGCGTTTTGTCACCGCCGCCAGCCTGTTTGACGGCCACGACGCCGCCATCAACATCATGCGCCGCATCTTGCAGGGCATGGGTGCCGAGGTGATCCACCTGGGCCACAACCGCAGCGTGGACGAGGTCGTGACCACCGCGCTGCAAGAAGACGCGCAGGGCATCGCGATCAGCTCCTACCAAGGCGGGCATGTGGAGTACTTCAAGTACATGGTGGATTTGCTCAAGCAGCGCGGGGGCGGTCACATCCAGGTGTTTGGCGGTGGCGGCGGCGTAATCGTGCCGCCTGAGATCCGAGATCTGCACGCCTACGGCGTGGCGCGCATCTTCAGCCCCGAAGACGGCCAGCGCATGGGCCTGCAAGGAATGATCGGCGAGATGGTGATGCGGTGCGACAAAGACCTCACCGGCTACGCCCCGCAGGCGCTGGAAGCCATCCAGGGCCACGGGGAGATGAACTGGCGCGCGCTGGCGCAACTCATCACCGCGCTGGAAAACGAAAAGGCCGATGCCAAGCTCACCGCGGCGATCCGCCAGGCCGCCGCGGGGACCCGTGTGCCGGTGCTGGGCATCACCGGCACCGGTGGGGCGGGCAAGTCCAGCCTGACCGACGAGCTGATTCGCCGCATCCGCCTGGACCAGAACGACGGTCTGCGGGTCGCGGTGATCTCCATCGACCCGAGCCGCCGCAAGAGCGGTGGCGCTTTGCTGGGCGACCGCATCCGCATGAACGCGATCAACCCGTGGCAAAACGGCCAGCGCGTGTTCATGCGCTCCTTGGCCACGCGCGACTTCGGCTCCGAAATCTCGGCCGCACTGCCCGACGTGATCGCCGCCTGCAAGGTAGCGGGCTTCGATTTGATCGTGGTGGAAACCTCTGGCATCGGCCAGGGGGATGCGGCCATCGTCCCGCACGTGGACGTGCCGATGTACGTGATGACGCCCGAGTTCGGTGCGGCCAGCCAGCTTGAGAAAATCGACATGCTGGACTTTGCCGAGTTCATCGCGATCAACAAGTTCGACCGCAAGGGCGCGCTCGACGCGCTGCGCGACGTCAGCAAACAGGTGCAGCGCAACAAGGAAGCGTGGAACACCCCCACCGACCAGATGCCGGTCTTTGGCACCATGGCCGCCCGCTTCAACGACGATGGTGTGACCGCCCTTTACCAAGCACTGAAAGTGCGGCTGGCCGCGCTGGGTTTGCCAGTGGTCGACGGCCGCTTGCCCCTGGTGAACGTGCGCCACAGCACCAACCAAACCCCAGTGGTCCCCGCCGCCCGCACCCGCTACCTGGCGGAGATCAGCGACACGGTGCGCGGCTACAAGCAGCGCGCCCGTGCCCAGGCCAAGCTGGCACGGGAGATCCAGCAATTGCGCTCCGCCTCCGTCATGCTGGCCGAGGGCAAGCCGGGCAAGCCGCGCGCGGCCGAAGCGGCGCTCGACCTGGCCGCCCAGCGCGAGGAACTGCAAGACAAGGCGGCCGCCAAACTGCTGGCCCAGTGGCCAGCGATGCAACAGGCCTACGCGGGCGACGAGTACGTCGTGAAAATCCGTGACAAGGAAATCCGCACCGCCATCACCACCAAGTCCTTGTCGGGCACCACCATCCGCAAGGTCAGCCTGCCGACCTACGAGGACCACGGCGAAATCTTGAAGTGGTTGATGCTGGACAACGTGCCGGGCAGCTACCCCTACACGGCGGGCACCTTCGCCTTCAAGCGCGAGGGCGAAGACCCGACCCGCATGTTCGCAGGTGAGGGCGACGCCTTCCGCACCAACCGTCGTTTCAAGCTGGTGTCCGAAGGCATGCCTGCCCACCGCCTGTCCACCGCGTTCGACTCGGTCACGCTGTACGGCCACGACCCGGACCTGCGACCAGACATTTACGGCAAGGTTGGTAACTCCGGTGTGTCGATCGCCACGCTGGACGACATGAAGGTGTTGTACGACGGCTTCGACCTGTGCAACCCGACCACTTCGGTATCGATGACCATCAACGGGCCGGCACCCTCCATCCTGGCGATGTTCATGAACACCGCCATCGACCAGCAGCTGGCCAAGTTCAAGGCCGACAACGGACGTGACCCCACCGACACCGAAGCCGCCAAGATCCGCGAGTGGGCGCAGGCCAACGTGCGCGGCACGGTTCAGGCCGACATCTTGAAAGAAGACCAGGGACAAAACACCTGCATCTTCTCAACCGAGTTCTCACTCAAGGTGATGGGCGATATCGCCCAGTACTTTGTGCACCACAACGTGCGCAACTTCTACTCGGTGTCGATCTCGGGCTACCACATCGCTGAGGCTGGGGCCAACCCGATCAGCCAGCTCGCGTTCACGCTGTCCAACGGCTTCACCTTTGTGGAGGCCTACCTTGCGCGGGGCATGCACATCGACGACTTCGCGCCCAACCTGAGTTTCTTCTTCAGCAACGGCATGGACCCCGAATACACCGTGATGGGCCGCGTGGCGCGCCGCATCTGGGCAGTGGCCATGAAGGAGAAGTACGGCGCCAACGAGCGCAGCCAGAAGCTGAAGTACCACATCCAGACCTCGGGCCGCAGCCTGCACGCCCAAGAGATCCAGTTCAACGACATCCGCACCACGCTGCAGGCGCTGATCGCGATTTACGACAACTGCAATTCGCTGCACACCAACGCGTTCGACGAGGCCATCACCACGCCGACCGAGGACTCGGTGCGCCGCGCGATGGCCATCCAACTCATCATCAACCGGGAGTGGGGCCTGGCCAAGAACGAGAACCCCAACCAGGGCGCGTTCATCATCGAGGAGCTCACCGAGCTGGTGGAAGAAGCGGTGCTGTTGGAGTTCGAGCGCATCGCCGAGCGTGGGGGCGTGCTGGGCGCGATGGAGACCGGCTACCAGCGCGGCCGCATCCAGGACGAGTCCATGCACTACGAGATGCTCAAGCACACCGGCGAGCTGCCCATCATCGGCGTCAACACCTTCCGCAATCCGCACGGCGACCAGGTGCAAGACAAGCTGGAACTCGCCCGTTCCACCGAGGAAGAAAAACAAAGCCAGCTGGCCCGCTTGGAAGCTTTCCACGCCCGCCATGCCGACAAAGCCCCGGCGATGCTCAAGCGGTTGCAACAAGCGGTGATCGACAACGGCAACGTGTTCGACGTGCTCATGGACGCCGTGCGGGTGTGCTCGCTGGGCCAGATCACCAACGCGCTGTTTGAGGTGGGCGGGCAGTACCGCCGAAACATGTGACCGGCCCAACATGTGACCAGCCCCACGGCTGAATGCCCCGCACCGCGCCCCTCACAGCCCCGTGAGGGGCGCGGTTCCATGGGAACCACACGGCCCTTCGGCGCCGCACTGGGGGGCTCAGCCAATGGCCGCTTTCAATGCGCGTCTTCGCACCGATCGCTTCGCCCAGTGTCGCGCCCGCCCTTGCGCTCATGCGGGTGCCCCCCCCAAGCGCCCACCCGTGTCCACACCCCACGAGGCCCCCGATGACGCCTTCGCAGCCCCACACCGCCCGGCCTGACACCCCGCCTGACGCCCCTCCCGCTGCCCCTCCCGCTGCCTGGTCTGCGGCGCAGCCTCCCGCGGCATCCGTCGCCCCGTTCACGTCACCGTCGGCCGCCGCCTTCGCCGAAGCGCGGCGGTTCTTGCTCGACCACCGCACCGACCTGGACGCCGCGTGCGCGGGGTTTGAATGGCCGCGACTCGACCATTTCAACTGGGCGCTTGACCACTTCGACGCGGTGGCGAAACACAACGACGCACCCGCGCTGTGGATCGTGGAAGAAGATGGCCGCGAGGAAAAGCTCAGCTTCGCGCAGATGTCGGCCCGCTCCAACCAAGTCGCCAATTGGTTGCGCGGCCTGGGCGTTCAGCGTGGCGACCGGGTGCTGCTGATGCTGGGCAACCAACGCGAGCTGTGGGAGACCATGCTGGCCGCGTTCAAGCTCGGCGCGGTGGTCATCCCGGCCACCACACTGCTGGTGCACGACGACTTGCTGGACCGCTTCGACCGCGGTGGCGTCAAACACGTGGTGGTGGGCGCAGAACACACGCCCAAATTCGACAACATCGGTGGCGCCCACACCCGCATCGCGGTGGGCGGTGAGGTGGCTGGCTGGCACCGGTACGAGGCGGCTTACCGCGAGCCGGACCGCTTCACACCCGACGCACCCACCCTGGCCACCGACCCGTTGCTGCTGTACTTCACCTCGGGGACCACTTCCAAACCCAAGCTGGTGCTGCACAGCCACCAGAGTTACCCGGTGGGGCACCTGTCCACCATGTACTGGCTCGGGCTGCAACCGGGCGACATCCACTACAACATCTCGTCGCCTGGCTGGGGCAAGCACGCCTGGAGCTGTTTCTTCGCGCCCTGGAACGCGCTCGCGTGTGTGTTCGTCTACAACTACAGCCGCTTCAAGGCCGAGGACCTGCTGGCCACCCTGGAGCGCCACGGCGTGACCAGCCTGTGCGCGCCGCCCACCGTCTGGCGGCTGCTGATCCAGGCCGACCTCAAGGCGTGGAAGGTGAAACTGCGCGAGTTGATCGGTGCGGGCGAGCCACTGAACCCCGAGGTGATTGATCAGGTCCGAGCGGCCTGGGGCATCACCATCCGGGACGGCTTTGGCCAGACCGAAACCACCTGCCAAATCGGTAATTCACCGGGCCAGGCTGTGGTCCCTGGCAGCATGGGCCGCGCCATGCCCGGCTACCGGGTGGTGCTGCTGAACGCCGACGACCAGCCAGCCGATGAGGGCGAGGTCTGCCTTGACCTGTCGACCCGGCCAATGGGCCTGATGTTGGGCTACGCAGGCGACCCGGCCAAAACCGCAGAGGTGATGCGCGGCGGCCACTACCGCACCGGCGACGTCGCTCGGCGCGATGCCAACGGCTACATCACCTATGTGGGCCGGGCAGACGACGTGTTCAAAGCGTCGGACTACCGCATCAGCCCCTTCGAGCTGGAGTCGGTGCTGATCGAACACCCGGCGGTGGCCGAGGCGGCGGTGGTGCCGAGCCCGGACCCCCTGCGCCTGGCGGTTCCCAAAGCCTTTGTGGGGCTGACCGCAGGCCACACGCCCAGCGCCGAACTGGCGCGCGACATCCTGGCGTTTTGCCGCGACCGGCTGGCACCGTACAAGCGCATTCGCCGCATCGAGTTCGCCGACCTGCCCAAAACCATTTCCGGCAAGATCCGCCGGGTGGATTTGCGCCGGGCGGAAGCGGCGCAACGGGCGTCCGGCGGCCGGGGGGCGCACGAGTTCTTCGAGGAAGACCTGCCAGAGTGATAGCACTTGGTCCATTTGGGTCCATTTGGATCCATTTGGATCCATTTGGGGCACTCAGGCTGAATGGGCCAAGTGGCCCAATCAGGCTGAACAGCCTTCATAGGCCTGCCACGCCATCCGTCCTTGACGCAACCCCGTTCCGGCTGACCTGGAGGGTCACCGCGTCCTAAAGTCTCCCGGTGCGGTGGCTCAAGCAAACCCGTTCAGACCGTGTGGGCCAGAGGCAGGTTGAGCAACAGGTTTTGCGGCTTGAGTTTGAGCGTGCCGTCGGCCGCCATGGCCAAGCCCAGATAGACCGGCTTGCCCGCCACGTCGGCGCGCATGTCCTGGGGGTGGATGAACTCCAGCCGGAACAGGCTGATCAGCCGCTTCATTTGCTCGGGCTCCACCGCCTCGCCCTGGTACAGCGCGTTGAGCAGCGCGGTGGCTTCGGCGTCCAGCCCCAGGTGCCAGCGCCAGGCCGGGTCGTCCACCTGCGGCAGCGGGGTCACGGTCACCTCCACCCCCAGCAGGTGCTGCACCCAGCGCACCAGCACCTGGGCCAGTGCCTTCAGGCCCGAGCGGGTCCGCGCCATGCGTAGCACCAGGCCGTGGCTCAGGTCATGGGTGACTTCGTGGGTCAGGTCCAGCACAAAGTGGTGGCGGTCGCCGGAGGCCCAGTACGCGGCCGCGTTGTCGTCACTCAGCACCTGCATCTGCACCGGCGCCAGCGGGGCGCCACCTTGCACCAGCAAACGGCCGAGGCTGCCCAGGCCACCGGTGTCTTGCAGCAGGTCGGCGGCGTCGCGGTCGGCCGACAGCACGCGGCCGTTTTGCACGGTGATGCGCTGGGCGCGGAACAGCAGTTCGGCGGCGCGCACCTGGTGGGCGTCGTCCACACCGTCCATCAGGTGCCGGGCGATGGACTGCGCCACCAGGTCAATGAACAATGGCGGGCAGGGCCACGCCGGAGCGGCGCGGAACCAGCGCGTGTACCAGGCTTGCAAGGTGCCTGCGGCCAGCACGGCGTCGCGGAATTTCAGGAACACCCGGTAGTTGGCGCGGGCATCGGCGTCGGCCAGCTGGGCAAGCGTCGCCTCGTTCACGGCCAGCGTGGGCTGCTGGCGCAGCCGCTCGTGCAAGGCGCGTTCGGACCGGCACGAGTCGTCGACCGGCGCGAGTTCGGGGCGGTCCAGCCAGGTGCGCCACCACCCCGGCGTGGGCAACAAGCCGCCGTGGGCATCGTGGGCAAGCTGGGGGTAGGCGCTGGCAGGCCAAAAATCGGGCATGGTGAACAACCGGTGGCCGTGGCCTGCCCAGACAGGGCGGGCTTTACACAAGGCGTGTGGACTTTGTCGCCGCTCGCGCGTTGAACAAATCAACGTTGGCATTATTGTGACGCCATCGGTTGTCTGCCTGGGCCTGATCGGCCTGTTTTTTGGGACCTGACCATGTCTGCTGCTTGGATGAACACCCCCTCGCACGGCCCCATTCGCCGCTGCACTCCTGCGCCGCGGCGAACCGCACGGCCCGCACAGCCCGCATGGGGGCGCTGGGCTTGGGGTCTGGCCTTGGCGGTGGCTGGCTCGCTGGCGGCCCTGGTGGCGCCCAGCGCTTGGTCCCAGGCCGAAGTGGGCACCGACTTGACACCGGATCCGCCGGGCCGGGTGGCCCGCATCGGCTGGGCCGAGGGCGCCGTCAGCACCGCCGAGGCCGGCCGCGAGGACTGGGCCGCCGCCGCGCTGAACCGGCCGTTGACCCGGGGCGACCGCGTGTGGGTGGCCGAATCGTCTCGCAGCGAGTTGCACGTGGGCTCGACCGCGGTGCGGTTGGGCAGCGCCACCCAGCTGAACCTGCTGACCTTGGACGACGACGTGACCCAGCTCCAGGTCACCCAGGGCAGCGTGGCCGTGCGGGTGCGTCAGCTGTTCGACACCGAACGCTTCCAGATCGACACGCCGCAGCTGGCCTTCAGCGTGGGGCAGCCGGGCGAGTACCGGGTGGACGTGGACCCGGTGCGCCAGACCACCCGGGTGTCGGTGTGGTCCGGCTCGGGCGCGGTCTATGGCGATGGCGGCGCGACCCAACCGCTGACCGCAGTCCAGCAAATCACCGTGAGCGGCAGCAACTTGCAGGCGGTGGCACTGGCTGGCGTCGGCCCACGCGACGGCCTGCAACAGTGGGCGGCCGAGCGGGACCGGCTGGAAGACCAGTCGGTGTCGGCCCGCTTCGTGTCGCGCCAGACCATTGGCTACCAGCAGCTCGACCAGCACGGGGATTGGCTCAACGACAGCACCTACGGCCCGGTCTGGTACCCACGCGCCGTGGTGGCCGACTGGGCGCCCTACCGCTACGGCCACTGGGCCCACGTCGCCCCCTGGGGCTGGACCTGGGTGGACGACGCGCCCTGGGGCTTCGCCCCGTTCCACTACGGACGCTGGGCTTACCTGGGCAATCGGTGGGGTTGGGTGCCTGGACCGGTGGTGGCCCGTCCGGTGTACGCGCCCGCGCTGGTCGGTTTCGTCGGCAGCCCTGGGGTGAGCGTGGGCTTTCAGATCGGCGGCGGACCGGGCGTGGGCTGGTTCCCGCTCGGCCCCGGCGAAGCCTGGCGGCCGCACCACCGCGCCAGCCCGCGCTACCTCAGCCACTTCAGCCCCCGGGGGACGCACCTGACCACCGCCAGCGGCTACCGCTACCAGCGCGTGCCGCAAGCGGTCACCGTGGTGAACATCGACGTGTTTCGCCAGAGCCAACCTGTGTCACCCCATCGGGTGCGGCCCTCGCCCGAGCTCATGGGCCGCGCCGAGGTGATCCCCGCCCCGGCTTTTGGCGGCGGGCGCGACAACACCCAACGCGGTCCCGTCAATTCAACCGTGGTGCCGGGCGCTGCCCCCCCGATTGCGCAGCAGCGCGAACCGGAAAGCAACCGTCGGGCCGACCCGCGACAGGCGGACGATCGGCGCATGGACGATCGGCGTGCCAACGATCGTTGGCCACGGCGCGACACCCACCTGCGCGACATGGACCCACGCGACGCTGCACGCGATGCCGCACGCGAGGCAGAAGCCGCCCGGCAGTGGCGCGACAACCGCCCACGGTACGCAGTGCCCCCCGCCACCCAACCGCCGGTGCCACCCAGTCCAACGCCATTCAACCCGGCGCCCGCCACCCCGCTGGCCCAACCGCAGTCAGAACGCACCTACGTGCCGCCGCAGCCAACCTACACGCCAACGCCCACTGCACCCGCAACGACCCAGTTCGCGGCACCGCCCAACCTGATCGTGAACCCAAGCACACCGCTGCCGCGCGACCGCTACCGGGACGATCTGCGCCAAGACCCACGCCAAGACCCCAGGCTGGGAACAGCCCCCGACCCCCGACCTGGCTTTGGCAGGCCCCCGTTCGGCGTGCCCGGGGCAGTGCCTGTTGAACAGCCAGGCATGAACGCGGTGCAGCGCGCCGACCAGGCCCAACGCGAACAGGCCGAGCGTTTGGTGCAGCAACAACGCGCCGCCGCCGCCCGCTCGCAGGCCGACGGCTTGGCCCAGGCCCAAGCGCTGGCGCAAGCCCGTGCGCTGGCTCAGGCCCAAGCCCAGGCGCAGCAGAACGCCCAGCGCGACAGCCGCCCCGGCTCCCCCCTGTCGCCCCTTGGCCGCAAGGACCGGGACAAAGACGACAACCGCCCA
The DNA here is from genome assembly GCA_027490925.1 of Comamonadaceae bacterium. Classification (GTDB taxonomy): domain Bacteria; phylum Pseudomonadota; class Gammaproteobacteria; order Burkholderiales; family Burkholderiaceae_C; genus PCRC01. The sequence continues at coordinate 83,890 of JAIXXF010000025.1, read as the reverse complement.
CCCGGCCGCCCGTTCGGCGCCCCGCGCTGAGTCTTTCGCTACTGATTACATAGCATTGGTCGCCCATTCGGCGTGGGCCAATGGCGTTTTGGCATCCAATGCGCCCGGAACGGCCTGCGTGGGCAGGCCGGACTGAAAATTCGGCGAAAACCGGGAAAAGCCAGGACAACCAGTAAAAGGTGGGCAGGGCTGGCCAGCGCCCGCCGTGGCGTCATGTGTCTGACGGTGGCGACAAGCCCACGCCTGGCGGTATGTGCACCAGCCGCTGCCCCATGCGCACGCGGGTGCCCGGGGCGATGCCTTCGCACAGCGCAAACCCGGCGGGAAGGAACACCAGGATGGTGGAGCCGTGCTCGAACCAGCCCATCTCCTGACCCCGCGTGAAGCGCGCGTGGCAGGGAATGCGGTTCGGTCCGCGGTAGCGCAAGTGCAGCCGCAGGTTGAGCCAAGGCAGGCGGATGCTGGCCACCAGCACCGCGGCCACCGGCACCAGTGACAAGGTCTGGCCCGTGGCCAGTTCGCCCTGAATCAACGCGCGCTCGTTTTTGCAGAACAGCTTTTCCACCCGCTGGAGCGCCACCGGGTTCACGTTCCAGGTGTCGCCGCTCAGGTAGTTGACCTGGCGCACAGTCAGGTCGGCTGGGGCGTGGAAGCGGTGGTACATGCTGGACGTGAGCCGCAGCGTGACGTAGCAGCCATTGCGGTGGTGGCGGGCCAGGCTGTCATCGCCGGTGAGGTCTTCCAGGGTGTATGGAAAGCCTTTGGCCTGACACACGGTGGTGCCGGCGACCGGGCCGCACGCGCCGACGATGGCGTCGCACGGGCTGCACAGCACCTGCGGGTCGGGGTCGACCGGGCGGGCGCCCGGTTGCAGCTCGCGGGTGAAGCAGTCGTGCAGGCTGTCGAAGTGCTGTTGCCGCGCATCGCTGAGGTCGAGGTCGGCAAACCACCGCCACACCGCGATGGACGCCCGCGCCACCCAAGGGTGGCGGATCTGGCTGAACCAGCCCATGAAGTGGGTGAGGGTGTTGCGGGGGATACGGTTGGTCAGCAGGAAGTTCAGGTCTTCTTGCAGCAGCAGCGCGTCGCGGAGCTGGCGCCATTTCTGAGCGAGGTTCATACGGTTGTCAATTCACAGGCTTACAAAACGGGGGTCGATCCACCACAGGCACACCCCATGGACTTTTCTTTCGCACTTTCGGCAGTGGCCGCCGCCAGCTTGGCCACGTTGGCGGTCGCCTCGCCCAAGCTGGCGCGCCGCTTGGCCTTGTCGCGGGCCAAACACCCAAGCTTGACCGGGCATTCGCGCATGGCCAAACGGGTGGTGGCGCAGCTGCCCGGCTACGCGTACGACGACGAGCAGCTCTTCGCCTGCGACGGCGCGCCCGCGCCCGTGGTCGACCAGCGGCGTGAGGCCATGCGGCGCTTGTCGGCCGAGTTCGCGCACAAGTACGCGCGGACGCTGCAGCACACCCAGGCGGTGCGCGACGGACTGTCCGACCTGCAGTTCACCAGCAGCTACCGCGTGCCCTACCAATTCAGCCCCACGCTGCAGCGTTATCTGACGGTGGGCAGCTTCGCGCAGTCCACCGCTGGCGTGACGGTGACCGACCTCGATGGCAACGTGGCCTACGACCTCACCGGCTCTTACGGCGTCAACCTGTTCGGCAATGACTTCTACAAAAGCTGCATCGCCGAAGGCGCGGCCCGCGTGCAAGACCTCGGCCCGCTGCTCGGCAGCTACCACCCCTGCGTGACCGACAACGTGCGTCGGTTGCAGCGCCTCTCGGGCCAAGACGAGGTGTCGTTCCACATGTCGGGCACCGAAGCCGTGATGCAGGCGGTGCGCCTGGCCCGCTACCACACCCGCCGCACACACCTGGTGCGGTTCTGTGGCGCCTACCACGGCTGGTGGGGCGACGTGCAGCCCGGGCCGGGCAACCCACTGTCGCCGCGCGAAACCTACACCTTGCGCGACATGCACGAGCGCACGCTGCATGTGCTGCGCACGCGCCGCGACATCGCGTGCGTGCTGGTCAACCCGCTGCAAGCCCTGCACCCCAACCGAGCCGCCCCCGGCGACTCGACCCTGATCGACAGCAGCCGCAGCGCCCACTACGACCGCGACGCCTACACCGCCTGGCTGCGGCAACTGCGAGAGGTCTGCACCCAGCGCGGCATCGTGCTGATCTTTGACGAGGTCTTTCTCGGCTTCCGGCTCGCCCCGGGCGGCGCACAACAGTACTTCGGCGTGAAGGCCGACCTGGTCACCTATGGCAAGACCCTGGGGGGTGGCCTGCCGGTGGGCGTGGTGTGCGGGCGCAAAGACCTGATGCGCCGCTACCGCGACGAGCGCCCCGCCGACCTGTGCTTTGCCCGCGGCACCTTCAATGCCCACCCGCACGTGATGGGAGCGATGCAGGTGTTTCTGGAACGGCTGGACAGCGCGGAGTGTTTGTCCTTGTACCAAGACCTGGACGCCACCTGGAACGGCCGCGCCGCGCGCCTGAACGACCGCCTGGCCAAAGCCGGACTGCCAGTCAGGGTAAGCAACATGTCCACCGTCTGGACCGTGCTTTACACCCAACCCTCGCGTTTCAACTGGATGCTGCAGTTCTACCTCAAGCGTGAAGGGCTGGCGCTGAGCTGGGTGGGCAGCGGCCGCATGGTGTTCAGCCTCAACTACACCGAGGCCGATTTCCAGGGGGTGGTCGACCGCTTCGTGGCGGCGGCCCAGGCCATGCAGGCGGACGGCTGGTGGCACACCCCCCCCGGCCTGAGCGACCGGGGCATCCGCCGTGGGGTGTTGATGGAGATGCTGCGGCACCGGTTCTGATGTCCAAAGCTGGCCCGTTCTCGGGCCAGGCTGGTGACGCGGCGGCTGGCTGGGCCGCGATCAGCGGCGCAGCGACTCGGTGGCTGGGTCGAGCAAGTGGCCGCGCATCAGGTGCAACGGCGCGCGGTGGTAGAGGTGGATGTCGTGAAACGGGTCGGTGAATATCTTGGTCGCCCACACCACGCCCGTCATCACGTCTTGCAAAAAGAACAGATGCACGGTACGGAACAGCAAACCTCCCGCACCCAACAACAGCCAACCCATACCCACTTGCTGCACAAAACCTTCGGTGGTGGTCGCGGGCTCGACCCAACCGAACAAGTCCGGCTGAAGCCACAACATCAGCGGGGACAGCGCCCAGACCGACATCAGCACCACTTTGCGGCGCAGGTTGTAGCCCACCTTGATCGCTTCTTTGTGCTCGTGGGTAGCCTGGTTGACTTGGTCGTAGCCTTTGGGCTCAAAAAAGAAATGCCCCGCCTGACGGCTGGTCATGCCCACCAACCACGCCACCAGTGCGGCGGCCACAGGGTCGGTGAACAGCAGCACGTAAGCCAGCACAAAGCTGGAGGCGCTCAATAGATGCAGTGATTGGTTGATGGTGCTGTGGTGGTAGTAACGGTGGTCATCCCAGCGCTGGGTGCGCAAGGCTTGTAAAAAGGCGTTCACATCGGCTCCTGGTTGGGCACACGGTCGGCTAGGGGCGCCACCGGTGGCCGAGATGTTGCCGAGTGCGCATGTCATTTCGATGACGCGGGCCCCCGACTCGGTAGCGCCACGCGAATGCAACACTGCGGCCACACCACGGCCACCAGATTGCCACGCACTTGCCATGCGATCGACACACAGCGCGGTCAATATCGGCAGACCCACGGTTGGGAGTCCCCCCATGCTTAACGTTGAAATTTGCCACCCTGCCCACCGCCCGCTCCGGCTGGCAGTGGTCACCGAAACCTACCCACCCGAAGTCAACGGCGTGGCGCTCACCATTGCCAAACTGGTCGCGGGCCTGCGGGCGCGCCAGCACAGCGTGCAACTCATCCGCCCACGGCAAGACAAGGCCGACCGGGCCGACGACGCCAGTGCCGATCCCCGCTTCCACGAAGTGCTGATGCGCGGCTTGCCTATCCCGCGCTACCCGCACCTGAAGATGGGCGTGCCGTCAAAGAAAGCCTTGGTCTCGCTGTGGTCCTTGCACCGGCCCGATCTGGTCCACATCGTCACCGAGGGGCCACTGGGCTGGTCAGCGTTGCAGGCCGCCAAGCGTCTTAAGTTGCCGGTGACGTCCGACTTCCGCACCAACTTCCACGCTTACAGCCAACACTACGGCGTGGGCTGGCTGCACCGGCCCATCGTGGCCTACCTGCGCAAGCTGCACAACCAGACCCGCTGCACCTTTGTGCCGACCGAAAGCCTGCGCCAAACCCTGAAGGCCCACGGTTTTGAGCACCTGCAGGTGGCCGCTCGCGGCGTGGACACCGCGCTGTTCAACCCGGCCCAGCGCAGCAATGAACTGCGTCGCCTGTGGGGTGCGACCGAACACACCCGGGTGGTGCTGTCGGTCGGTCGGCTCGCGGCCGAGAAGAACCTGGTCACCACCGTGGCGGCGTTTGAGGCCTTACAACGCACCACGCCCGACAGCCGTCTGGTGATCGTTGGCGACGGGCCCGAGCGCAAGGCCTTGCAGGCGCGTTGCCCCACTGCCGTGTTCGCAGGCACCCAACTGGGCCCTGACCTGGCCGCGCACTACGCGTCGGCCGACGTGTTTTTGTTCCCCAGCACCACCGAGACTTTTGGCAACGTCACCACCGAAGCCCTGGCCAGCGGGCTGGCGGTACTGGCCTACGACTACGCGGCCGCGGCCGAATACATTCGCCACGGCCACAACGGGCTGCTGGCGCGCTTTGACGACAGCGCCGACTTCGTGTCCCAGGCCTGCTCTTTGGCAGCCAACCACGGCTTGGTGCGGGCCTTGGGGGAACAGGCCCGGCACACCGCGTTGGGTCTGGGCTGGGACCGGGTGGTCGCCCAGGTGGAGCACACCCTGCTGGACGTGGTGCGCCGCGCCGAGCTGGCACCGCCGTCTGTGCTGATCGAAGGGCCTGTTCAGGGTTGGTGAATTGGTGTTGGGTGTCGGTCGTCGGGCGGCGGATGGCGGCGCCGCACCTGATTGTCTGGCCCCAGGCCACCGTGCCTGCGCTTTTTAAGAAACTACCGTCATAAACTGAAGCTCAGAGCATTTCCACCCCGAGTCTCGATGTCTGATTGCGTCTAGGGACTCGGTGGGGGACATCGCACACCATCTGCGATGTGCTTTTGAATGTGAACTCCCTGAGAGCGCACCGCAGGCGTATGCGCCTTACGTGGAAATCCCTGCCTCTTGGGATGAGGACGAGGCCAACAGTGCCGGTCCTCCACGGCCCCATTTTCTTCATTTGGTTAGAGCCAGAACTTGGGTATGACCGTGTGGGAAACAGAGTCCGTGTTGCCAATCGCCGTCCTTGTGTGGCGATCGGATCGCGATTGGCGTCATTGAAATCTCTGGACTTGCCTTGACTGGCATCGGATTCAGTGAAAAAATGACCGTAATTGCAGTCTTTGAATCACCCAAAGACTGCGATAACGGACAAGTCCATCTGCGCCATGGCGTGACCCGACCAGTCAGCATCTTTTGGATCAAGGCTACACGTTCCCGGAGAACCTATGAAATACGACGAATCACTCCGAACGCCTGAAGCCCGTATGAAAGAAGCAGAGAAGATTGGCTCGCAGCTGCGCACACTGCGAATTGCGCGCGGCATGACACAGAGTGATGCGGCTGCGCGTGCCGGTGTTGCTCGGTCCACTGCGGTATTGCTGGAGCAAGGGGACGAAAGCCGCACGCTCTCGCAGGTTCTGCGTTACTTGCACGCCTTGGAGCCGGAGCTGACCTTGGTTGGCTTGCTCACCAACAAGTCGGCCGCCGTGCGTGTCTTCAATGAAGCTCCCCGCGTCCACCGCGTCTACAAGCCAAAAACAAGCGCTGGGCGACGCAAGGGCGAGGACGCCACTCATGGTTCTCAAAACGGGGGCAAGGCGACGTCCGGGTCTGATGTTGGGCCATCTTCTGAAGTGATCGGCACGCGAAAGGCCAACAAGGACCCGTATGACTTCTGAACACAACCCCTATGCCCGTCCTCCGAATGATGTTTTCGTGTTTGCGCACGTGACGGATGGGGGTGGCACCAACTTCGTGCCGGCCGGTTCGCTCGAAGGTGTGAACACCACACAGCCTGTCTTCGTTTATGGCAAGCGCTATGTGCAGCGACCCTATGCCGTCGAGGTGGACCCCGTCGCCTTGCGGCTGAAGGATGAGGAGGGTGGGGCCAAGCGTTTTGTCTTGGCTGGACTCACAGAGTTCGGAGGCATCCGGGACGCAGCCCCAGATGCCTGGGGGCGCAGGGTCATTGAAAACAAGCTCAGGGTGGCCGTAAACAAGCTGCCAGAAGTGGCCTACCTCCTGGAAGCGGGCTCAGACCGGGTGGGCGCCCTGGATGTGCGCCGCGCGCGGGATTCCGAGGCTACGGCACCGGTGTCCGCCGAGATGGACCTGGCGCGCCTTATGGAGGCAGCGGACCGCATCGAGAATGAGGAATACGTCGGGGAAGACCTCGCCATCTACTTTGGAAGCCTTGGCAGCGCCGGCGGCGCGCGTCCTAAGGCTTCCGTGCGCACCGATGACGGTGTTCTCTGGCTCGCCAAGTTCCCATCCAAGTCAGACCGCGCTTGTAACGCTGTCCTCGAAGCTGGCGCATTGGAGCTTGCGCGTGCTGCGGGGCTTCGTGTCCCCCCCGTGGAGGTCAAGCAGGTACGCGATGCCAAGGTGCTGTTCATCCGGCGATTCGACCGCTACTGGGCAGAGCCTGGGACAGTTCCTGACCCCGGCAAAGAAAGTTGGGAGCCAGCGGAGGGGCCTCCAGGCCGGCAGCTTGTCGAAGGTCGTATCGGCTTCTGCTCGGCACTCACACTCATGGGCATCGATGAGCATGAAGCAATACGAAGTTCATACAAGGCGCTGGCAGAGCAAATGCGAGCACGAGCGCTCCCAAGATACCTCGCACGTGACTTGCGTGAGTTGTTCAAGCGGCAAGCGCTCAATATCTTCGTCACGAATACGGATGACCACTTGCGCAATCACGGCTTTCTGTACCAAGCAGCTGCCAAAGGCTGGACCCTCAGCCCGCTCTATGACGTACTTCCCATGAGCGTTGTCGCACAGGAACGAATGCTGCACTTGGAGGTTGGGGACAGGGGCAGGTTAGCGACCTTGGACAACCTGATGACCCACTGGGCGGTGTATTTTCCGAGCCGAGTGGAAGCGCTAAGGGCCCTGCATGAGGTCTGGCTTGCAGCTCGCGCATGGAAGCCGTTTTTCGAGAAGTTCAGTGCCTCTGAAAAAGACATGACGTATCTGGAAGGAGCCATTCGGAGGCTGGACCAAATTGCATCTCAAAGGCTCGAGAAGACGCTGCGGGACTTTCAGCGATAGCGCCCTCAACAAAGTCCACCAGCAGCTGGAAATCGCAACGACGCAGGGCGCCACAATTTGGCTGCCCAAAGGAGGGAAAACGTTGATTTTGGGGAGACCGCAGACATAAAACCGCACACATGAAAACGCCATGGCGCATCAGTCGGCAACGATTGAACTCGCACCTGTAACGTGTGAGCAGATTGATGGGCATGTTCAAAGAGGCAGATCAGTCCATCGTCAATTTTGTGTCGACACAAAGGAACTTACCTCGGGCAAACACCGCTGCAGTTGTAGGGTGGCACTGCGAAGGTGATGAGTTCTACGGTGGCCAATCACCGAGAAAATGAAATGGCATCATTTTGCAATAGCGTCATTCCGGCCAATTGATGCAAATTGATGCAAATTAATGCCGCTTGATGATCAACGGCTCCAAGTCACTGAAGTTGCGATGGCCTCGCTGGATGTGATTGGGGAGTCTGACGTACTTGACGGGCCAATAGCCGCTCCCGCCCGATCAATGCCGCCACCAACCCAGCGATGGCCAAGCCAGACAGCCACATCACAGTGGTGATGGACAAGTCGGCCGCCAGCAGCGCGGCATATCCTCCCAGCAGCACCAGAATGCTGAGGTTCTCATTGAAGTTCTGCACAGCGATCGAGCGGCCCGCGCTCAGCAGCACCGCCCCCCGGTGCTGCAGCAGGGCGTTCATCGGCACCACCAGCACGCCGCCGACCACGCCAATGAGCACCAGCAACGGCACCGCCAGCCACACCGTGTTGACGCTGGCCAGCACCGGCAGCAACAGCCCCAAGGCAACCCCTGCGGGCAACACCCGTACCGCGCGGCCCAGAGGCACCCAGTTGCCCACCGCCACCGCGCCCACCACCACACCCACGGCCACCACCGCCTGCAATTGGCTCGCAGCGGACAACGGGTAGCCCAAGGCAGACTCGGCCCAGCGCAGCACAGCGAATTGCATCATCGCCCCCACGCCCCAGAACAGTGTGGTGACGGCAAGCGACAAACCGCCCAAGGGGTCGGCCCACAGCTGGCGGTTGGCAACCCAGAACTCGCGCACCAGGGTGGGCACCCGTGTGCTGGCGGCGGCGTACCGGGCGCCGCTGTCGGGCAGGCCCCGGTTCAGCGCGGCGGCCACGCCGTACAGCCCCAGCACGCAGACCATGGCGGCGTGCAATGGCTGACCACTGCCCAGGCGGCGAAACGCGTCCAGCACGGGCACGCTGACCAACAGGCCACCGATCAATGTGCCCAACAGCACCGCCATGACCGCCGCCACCTCGATCCACCCATTGGCCGCCACCAAGCGCCGGGGGCCCACCAGTTCGGTGACCAGGCCATATTTGGCGGGCGCATACAGCGCCGCACCGGTGCCCACCACCACAAAAGCCGCCAGCGGGTGCAGACCCAGCAGCAGCGCCACCAGACCCAACGCCTTGAGACCGTTCGTCCACGCCATCCACCGCGCTTTGGGCCGGGCGTCGGCCAGCGGGCCCGCGAACGGGGCCAGCACCACATAGGCCAGCGTGAAACAGAACTTGAGCAGCGGCACCCACCAGAGTGGCTCGCTCTGGGCGTGCAACAGCGCGATGGCCAAAATCAGCAGGGCGTTGTCGGCCAGGGCCGAGAAGAACTGCGCGGCAATCAGCCGGTGAAAACCCGGTGGCATGCCGTGCTCGGCCGTGTCGGAAGGCATGGTGGGAAGGCGGCTTGGCAGAGCGTTGATTCGTCGGTGCGAGGCAGCGGGTCTTTGCGCGGTGTGCAGGGGTTCGCCCACGCGGGCCCGGTCAGGGACGGCCGACAGAGTGGTAGGTCAAGCCCGACGCGCGCACCAGCGCGGGCGTGTAAAGGTTGCGGCCATCAAAGATGGTGCGGTCGTGCAAGGCACTGGCCAGCGCATCGAAATCGGGCGAACGGAACTCGCGCCACTCGGTCGCGATCACCAGCGCGTGCGCGCCCTGGGTGGCCTGTATTGCGGTGTCGCATAGACTGAAGCCGGGCAGGCCGCCCATGACCCGCTGCGCCGCGGCCCCGGCCACGGGGTCGTAGGCTCGCACCTGGGCCCCGCGCCGCACCAACTCTTGTACGATGACCTGGCTGGGCGCTTCGCGCATGTCATCGGTTTCGGGTTTGAACGCCAAGCCCCACAGGGCGAAGGTCAGGCCGGTCAGATCGTCGCCGTAGCGGGTGGCGATCTTCTCAACCAGCACGCGCTTTTGCGCGGTGTTGACCGCCTCCACCGCCGCGATGATGCGCAAGGGCAGGCCCGCGTCCTCGCCCATGCGGGCCAGGGCTTGGATGTCTTTCGGGAAGCACGAGCCGCCATAGCCCGTGCCTGCGTAGAGGAATTGCGGGCCAATGCGGGGGTCGGCACCCAGGCCCTGGCGCACCAGCTCGATGTCGGCCCCCAGGGCCTCGGACAACCGCGACAGCTCGTTCATGAAACTGATGCGGGTGGCCAGCATCGCGTTGGCCGCGTACTTGGTGAACTCGGCGCTGCGGACGTCCATCACGAACGTGCGGTCGCGGCTGCGCACGAAAGGCGAGTACAGCGCTTTCATCAGCAGCATGGCGCGCTCGTCTTCCACGCCCAGCACCACCCGGTCGGGCCGCATGAAGTCGGCCATGGCCGCGCCTTCTTTGAGAAACTCCGGGTTGGAGACCACCGCAAAGTCCAAGCGGACGCCTCGCTGGGCGTGCTCGGCCTCGATCACCGCGCGCACCCGGTCACCGGTGCCCACCGGCACGGTGCTTTTGTTGATGATGACCTTGTAGTCGGTCATGCCCCGGCCGATGTCGCGGGCCGCCGCAAGCACGTACTGCAGGTCGGCCGAGCCGTCTTCGCCGGGCGGCGTGCCCACCGCGATGAACTGCAAGGTGCCGTGGCTCACCGCCAGCTGCCGGTCGGTGGTGAACTGCAAACGGCCACCCGCCATGTTGCGCTGCACCACCTCCAACAATCCGGGCTCGTGGATGGGCAGCCCGCCCGCATTCAGCAGATCGACCTTGGCCGCGTCGATGTCCAAACACACCACATGGTTGCCCATATCGGCCAGGCAAGCGCCCGTGACCAACCCCACATACCCGCTGCCCACGATGGTGACTTTCATGGAGGCGATGCTGACCTGCCAATGTTGCGGGACTGTGAAACCGCGCCCAGTGAAGCCGCTTCCAACCAAAGCCCGCCAAATGGCCCGCCCCTGGCACGGCCACCGGGTTGCGGGCATGCTGCGGCCTGGGGTGTGGTGCCCGCACTGCAGGTGGGTGACCCGTGACACGGCACCCAGGCCAACCCGCAGCACACCGTCGCCACCCATGCACACCCAACACCTGAACGCCACCCCACTTCCACTTCACTTCCACCCTACCTCCAACCTACCTTCACCCCATGAGCACTTTTGACTTTGACTTTTTCGTGATCGGCGGCGGCAGCGGCGGCGTGCGGGCCGCACGCATGGCTGGGCAACGCGGCGTGCGGGTGGCGATGGCCGAGAGCGGCGCGCTCGGGGGCACCTGCGTGAACGTGGGCTGCATCCCCAAAAAGCTTTACAGCTACGCCGCGCACTTTGCCGAAGCGTTTGAGGCGTCGCACGGCTTTGGGTGGGAGGGCGCGGCACCCACGTTGAATTGGAACCGGCTCAAAGCCAACCGCGCCAAAGAAATCGCCCGGCTCAATGGCGTGTACCAGCAGTTGCTGCAGGGCGCTGGCGTGCGCCTGATCAGCGGCCACGCCCGCCTGGTGGACCCACACACCGTGCAGGTGGGCGCCGAGCGCTTCACCGCCCGCCACATCCTGGTGGCCACAGGCGGCCAGCCCAGCCTGCCGCCCGTGCCGGGCGGGGAACTGGCGATCACGTCCAACGAGGTGTTCGACCTCTCGCCATTCCCGCAGCGGCTGGTGGTGGTGGGCGGCGGCTACATCGCCTGCGAGTTCGCCTCCATCTTCAACGGCCTGGGCGCACAGGTCACGCAGCTGCACCGGGGCGAGCAGGTGCTCAACGGCTTTGACCAAGACGTGCGGCCTTTCATTGCCACGGAAATGCGCAAAGCCGGGGTGGACTTGAGGCTGAGCAGCGAAGTCGCGTCCCTGGCGCGCGAAGCGGGCGCGCTGCGGGTGCACCTGCGCGGTGGCGAAGTCCTCACCGCCGACGCGGTGCTGTACGCCACTGGCCGTGTGCCCAACACCCGCCAGTTGGGGCTGGAAGCCGCGGGGGTGAGGCTCACGGCCCTTGGTGCGATAGAGGTGGACGCGCAACACCGCACTTCGGTGCCGTCCATCCACGCGATCGGCGACGTGACGGCGCGGGTGCAACTGACCCCGGTGGCACTGAGCGAAGGCATGGCCGTGGTGGACCACCTGTTCGGCCCCGCTGCGGGCAAGCCGCCGCGCACGGTGTCCTACGAACTGATCCCCACGGCGGTGTTCACCCACCCCAACATCGGCACGGTGGGCGACACCGAGGCACAGGCGCGGCAGAATTATGGGCGCGTGCGCGTCTACCGCACCGACTTCAAGCCGCTGCAGCACACGCTGAGCGGCCGCACCGAGCGCACCCTGATGAAACTGGTGGTGGACGACGCCAGCGACCGGGTGGTTGGCCTGCACATGGTCGGCGCCGACGCGGGCGAGGTGGTGCAAGGCTTCGCGGTGGCGATGAAGGCCGGCGCGACCAAAGCCGTGTTCGACAGCACCCTGGGCATCCACCCCACGGCGGCCGAGGAGTTTGTGACCCTGCGCGACCCGGTCGGGCCTGCAGGCTGAGGGCTTGGGGGGCTGACGCACCCGGGACATGCGGCGCACAACAGGGGTGCGGCGACGACTCGCTGGTGACAGACAGACCGCACAGGGCGGTCTTTGCTATGTTTTAAATAGCAATAACACGAATGATGGCGTGGTCTAGCTCCTGTTTTGACTCAAAAGAATGGGTGAAGACCTGTTTTCGGCCAAAAAAACCGAAATATCCAAACGTGTGGCTGGAATGCGTGTGAATTTAATGCGTGTGAATTGAATGCGCGTGTACCGACCGTTATGACCGTTGCCCGTCACCACGGCACTGGCTGGCCCAGGTGGTCAAAAAAGCCGCCTGTGTGCTGGGCATCCAACTGGCTCAGCACCGACCACAGCGCCCGCGCGGCCTCGGCGGGGGGGCGCACGTTCAGGCCGGTTTTGGCAAAGGGCTGCGACAAGCCCGTGTCCACCGTGCCGGGGTGCAAAGCCACGCACACCGCCTGCTTGTTCCGCCGGGCCAGCTCCACCGAGGCGGTTTTCACCAACTGGTTGAGCGCCGCTTTGGACGCGCGGTAGCCGTACCAGCCACCCAGGGCGTTGTCGCCAATGCTGCCCACGCGGGCCGACAAAAACGCCGCCACGCAGCGCCCCTGGCGCGGCAGCAGCGGCAAGAAATGCTTCATGACCAGGGCTGGGCCGATGGTGTTCACGGCCAGCACCTCCTGCAGGTAGGCGGGCGTCAAGTGGGCCCAGCTGCGTTCAGGCTGGCCGCTCTCGCCGTGCAAGAAACCGGTGGCCAGCACCAGCAGCGCCAACGGCTGAGGCCGGGCAGCGACCCAGGCCGCGGCCTGGGCGATGCTGTCCTCCTCCGTCACGTTGAACCCTGGCGTGGTGGCCCGACCCAGGGCCAACACCTCGGCGAATTGGCCGCTGGCCTGCAGCGCGCTCACCAGGGCGGTGCCGATGCCCCCGGTGCCCAGGACCAATGCGAGGCCGGGGGCACCTCCGGTGGACAGGGGGATGGCGTCGTTGGGGGCGGCGTGTGGTGAGGTCATGACGGCGTTGGCCAAGTGGGTGGACGCGAGATGGCGGTGCGGCTGGGATGATGGTGGAGATGAAGGCGGGATCCCGCTGAATGAGACCCCGCGGCGGGGTCAGCCGACCAGCCGCACCTTCACGCTTTTGCCTTTGACCTTGCCCGCGTTGAGGCGGTCCATGGCCTCGCGGCCAATGGCCCGATCCACCGCCACGAACGTGCAGAAATCGGTCACGTGGATCTTGCCGACCTGTTCGCGGGTGAATCCGGCCTCGCCGGTGAGCGCGCCCAGCACGTCGCCCGCACGGATTTTTTCTTTGCGCCCGCCCAGCATCTGCAGCGTGACCATGGGCGGCAGCAAACGGCCCGTGCCGGTGGGGGTGAGCTCGTCCAGCGGGTGCCAGACCACCTCCCGCTGCTGGTACTGCTCGATGCGGCCGACGAAACCCATCTCGTCCAGGCTGGCCAAGCTCAGCGCCAGGCCCGACTCCCCGGCACGGCCAGTGCGGCCGATGCGGTGCACATGCACCTCGGCATCGGGTGAGATGTCCACGTTCACCACCGCCTGCAGCTGCGCGATGTCCAGCCCGCGCGACGCCACGTCGGTCGCCACCAGAACCGAGCAACTGCGGTTGGCGAACTGCGCCAGTACCTGGTCGCGCTCACGCTGCTCCAACTCCCCGTACAGGGCCAGCGCGCTGAAGCCCTGAGCCTGCAGCAAGGACACCAGCTCGCGGCACTGCTGCTTGGTGTTGCAAAACGCGATGGTGCTCACCGGCCGGAAGTGGTTCAGGATCAGTGCGACCGTGCCCAGCCGGTTGGCGCGGGTGACTTCATAGAAGCGTTGTTCGATCGTGCTTTCGGTCACCGGCGCCGCCACCTCGATGCGCTGCGGCTCGCGCATGAACTGCCGCGCGATCTGGTCGATGCCCTCGGGGTAGGTGGCCGAGAACAGCAGCGTCTGGCGGTCTTTGGGGCACTGCTTGACCACGGCCGTGATGTCGTCAAGAAAACCCATGTCCAGCATGCGGTCGGCCTCGTCCAGCACCAGGGTGTTGAGCGCGGCCAGGTCCAGCGTGCCGCGTTGCAGGTGGTCCATCAACCGGCCTGGCGTGCCCACCACGATGTGGGCGCCGTGCTCCAGGCTGGCGGTTTGCATCCGCAGCGGCACGCCGCCGCACAGCGTCACGGTTTTCACGTTGTCTTCGGCCCGCGCCAAGCGCCGCACTTCTTGCGCCACCTGATCGGCCAGTTCCCGGGTGGGGCACAGCACCAGGGTTTGCACCGCGAAACGCCGGGGATTCAGGTTGGCCAGCAAGGCCAAGGCAAAGGCGGCCGTCTTGCCACTGCCGGTTTTGGCCTGTGCGATCAGGTCTTTGCCCAGCAGCGCCACCGGCAGGCTGGCCGCCTGGATCGGCGTCATCGCGGTGTAGCCGAGCTGCGACAGGTTGGCCAGCGTGGCCGGGGACAGCGGCAACCGGGCGAAGTCGGTGGGCGCCTCAGGGATGGGGGTGTGGGTCATGCCCGATTATCGGGACCGGCTGGGCAAGCCCAGTGCGGCGGCCGCAAATCCCCACGCTGGCGCCGCACGCCGGGCGATGGGACAGAATCAGGCATGGTCGATCTGCCCCCCTTCATTGCGCCGCAGCGCTACACCGACGCGGGCGCGGCCCTGGCCCAGGTGCGGCGCCTGTACCAAAGCGGCATCGCCCACCTGCGCGACGCGTTGCGCCGCTTCGTCGCCGAACCCGACGGCACCCCGGTCACGCACCGCGCCCGCGCGTGCTACCCCCTGGTGCGTTTGAGCACCGACTCGGCCAACCTCCGGGGCGACGGTCCGGCCCACCTGAGTTTTGGCTTCGTTGCGGGGCCAGGCCAGTTCGAGACCACGCTGACCCGCCCCGACCTGTACGCCGACTACTACCTCGCGCAGTTCGAGCTGCTGCTGCAGCACCACGGCGGCGAGCTGGAGGTGGGCATCAGCCACCAGCCCATCCCCCTGCACTTCTCGTTCGGCGACCACGAGCACCTGGAAGGCAACCTCAGCCCCGCCCGTCGCGCACAACTGCGCGACCGCTTCGACCTGCCCGACCTGGCGGCGGTGGACGACGGCATCGCCAACGGCACCCACGAGCCTGGACCAGGCGACGCCTGGCCGCTGGCCTTGTTCACCGCACCACGGGTGGACTATTCCCTGCACCGGCTGCGCCACTACAGCGGCACCACGCCAGACTGGTTCCAGCACTTCGTGCTGTTCACCAACTACGCGCTCTACATCGACGAGTTCGTGCGCCTCGGCCAGGCCGAAATGGCCAACCCGCACAGCGAGTACGTGGCGTTCGTGGAGCCCGGCAATCGGGTGACCCGCCGGGTTGGCCTGCCCGCCGACGCCACCGACGCCCTGGGAGCCGCCCCCGCGCGCTTGCCGCAAATGCCCGCGTACCACCTGGTGCGCGCCGACCGCAGTGGCATCACCCTGGTCAACATCGGCGTTGGCCCGGCGAACGCGAAAAACATCACCGACCACATCGCGGTGCTGCGGCCCCACGCCTGGCTGATGCTGGGCCACTGCGCCGGGCTGCGCAACGGCCAGCAACTGGGGGACTACGTGCTGGCGCACGGCTATGTGCGAGAGGACCACGTGCTCGACGAAGAGCTGCCGCTGTGGGTACCCATTCCGGCTCTGGCAGAGGTGCAGCAGGCGCTGGAGCAGGCGGTGGCCGAGGTCACCCAGCTGTCTGGGCCCGAACTCAAGCGCGTGCTGCGCACCGGCACCGTGGCCAGCACCGACAACCGCAACTGGGAACTGCTGCCCAACAACCAGCCACAACGCCGCTTCAGCCAGAGCCGCGCCATCGCGCTGGACATGGAAAGCGCCACCATCGCGGCCAATGGCTTTCGCTTTCGGGTGCCCTACGGCACGCTGCTGTGCGTGAGCGACAAGCCCCTGAACGGCGAAATCAAGCTGCCGGGCATGGCCCACCACTTCTACCGCGAGCGGGTCGACCAGCACCTGCGGATCGGCCTGCGCGCCATCGAACGGTTGCGCGCCAATGGGCTGGACCGCTTGCACAGCCGCAAACTGCGGGGATTCGCCGAGGTGGCGTTCCGCTGAAGGGACGCTCCCGCATACACCCACCAAAGCCCCCACCCAAGCCGCATCGGCTTCGTCCTGACCCCTGCCCGCACGACAAACGCTACCATCCGCACCGCCACAGACGACACGTGGACGACCACCACCATGACCGAACCCCCCCAACCCGGCCGCACCTGCCCGCTCAGCTACCGCTACAGCCCCCAGGTGTTTGACCGCGCGGCCGACCTGGAAACCGACACGTTGTACGTGGTGGGGGGGCTTTATGGCAACCCAGAGGCGCTGGACGCGGTCGAGGCCCTGTTCTACGCCGAAACCGGCAACAAGCGGCTGGTGTTCAATGGCGACTTCCACTGGTTCGACGCCGAGCCCCAGCTGTTCGCCAGCGTCCATGCGCGGGTGGTGCAGCACCTCGCGCTGCGCGGCAACGTCGAAACCGAACTCGCCAACGACAACGCCGACGCGGGTTGCGGCTGTGCCTACCCCGAACACGTGGACGAAGCCGACGTGCAGCGTTCCAACACCATCCTCGACCGCTTGCGCCACACCGCGCGAGAGGCCGCCGCCCCGTCCGACGCGCTGCGTCAGCACATGGCCGCGCTACCCATGCACGCGGTGGCCCAGGTCGGTGGGGCGCGGGTGGGCATCGTCCACGGCGACGCCGAATCGCTCGCTGGTTGGCGCTTCGACCCGAGCGCCCTGACCGACCCAGCCAACGCCGCGTGGCTGGACCACACCTTTGACCGCGCCCGAGTGGATGTGTTCGCGTCCAGCCACACCTGCGCCCCCGCCCTGCACCGCGCGGGGCCTGAACGTTGGGTGGTCAACAACGGCGCGGCAGGCATGGCCAGTGAGCCTGGCCACACCCACGGTCTGGTCACGCGCATCTCGGTGCGCCCAGCGCCCCCTGGTGTGGTGGTGCGGCAGCAGGCCCAGGAGCGCGGCGTATGGGTGCAGGCGGTACAGCTGGGGTTTGACGACGCCCGCTGGCAGCGACGTTTCCTGGGCCTGTGGCCCGAAGGCAGCCCGGCCCACACCTCTTACTGGCGGCGCATCACCTGCGGGCCCGAATCCAGCGGGGTGGGTTGCGCGTAAAGTGACCACCTGTTCGGCCATGGACGCGCACCTGCCTTCGCCCACGCCCGCCCTGCGGACGGGGCGGTGGGGCCAAGGCACCCGCCCTCACACCCTGTGCAACACCAAACTTTTCAAGGAACCCACCGCATGCTGACACACTGGCTGAAAGCCCTGACCCTGTCCGTCGCCGCACTTTGCGCGGTCCAAGCCGCCCAGGCGCAAGACACCCTGCGCCTGGGCGTCGGCCTGTTCCAGCCCGACAAAGAAAAGAACGACGCCACCTACAAGCCACTGGCAGACTACATCTCGGCCAAACTCAAACGGCCGGTGCAGCTGCGCACGGTCGACTCCTGGGAAGGTCTGGCCAAGTCGCTGGCCAGCAACGAGACCGACCTCGCGCTGATGGGCCCCTGGGGCTATGTGCTGGCCAACCACGAGGCGGGTGCGCAGGCCATCTCCACCATCTTGTACGAAGGCAAACCCGAGTACTACGCCATCATGGTGACCAACCCCAAGACCGGCATCAACAGCATCGACGACCTCAAAGGCAAGAGCTTTGCGTTTGGCGACAAAGGCTCCACCAGCGGCTACCTGATCCCATTCCACGAGTTCCAAAAGCGCGGCATCAACCCCGACACCCACTTCTCCAAAGTGCTCTACACCAAGCACCAGGCCATTGAGACCCAGATCGCCCGTGGCGAGCTGGACGCTGGCGCCGACTTCAACCGCAACCGCGACACCATGATCGACGAGGGCCTGATCAAAGCCAGCGAGAGCAAGATCATCTGGACCTCGGCCCCGCTGCCCAACGACGCTTTTGCCGTCAGCGCCACGCTCGCCAAAGACACCGCGCTGGTGGCCCAGCTGCGCGCTGCACTGGAAGGCATTGGCGCCGAGCTCAAGACCAACCCCACCCTGCTGCCCAAGCGCTACACCGGTTTTGTGACCAAGGACAATGCTTATTACGCGCCCATCCGCGAAGCGGGCCTTGCCACTGGCAAACTCGTGCCCAAGCGCTGACGCTTTCGCCCCTTGCGCCGGGCGCCCCCAGCCAACAGGTCTGGTGGGCGCCCAGCTTTTTTTGACACCGCCCGAATGACACTGCGCAACCCCAACCTCCGACTGTTGTGGCTGGCCTATGGCCTGCTGGTGATCGCCAGCGTGGCCACGCTGGCATGGCGCGGTGACTTCAGCTTTGGCCGCAACCCCTGGGACAACTTGCTGCGCACGGTGTCGGACTTTTCCCACCCCAGCTTTCTGGACGCCTGGTTCGGCAACGAACGCTTGGAGTTCAAGGCCGACGACGGCCGCGTGCTGCGGGTAGAAAACCGCCGTGAGGGCGAGCGCCAGTACCTGGCGGGCATCGCAGGCGCGACCTGGACCACCTTCGTCATCGGCACGCTGGGCAGTGCGCTGGCCGCGCTGTTGGCCTTGCCGCTCGGCTTTGCCGCTGCCCGCAACGCCCAATTGCCCGTCTGGGTGGCGGCCCCCGCACGCGCGGTGCTCAATGTGTCGCGCTCGATCCACACCCTGGTGTTCGGGCTGGTGTATGTCGGCATCGTGGGGCTGGGACCGATGGCGGGCATTCTGGCCATCGCCTCGCACTCGCTGGGCACCTACGGCAAGCTGTACGCCGAGGCCATTGAAGGCGCGGACGCCGCGCTGTTCGAGAGCGGCCTGGCGCTCGGTTTCAAGCCCTGGCAGGTGATTGCGCACCCGATGCGGCGCGGCTTTTACCCGCAGTTCGCGTCGGCCCACCTGTACCTGTGGGAATTCAACGTGCGCGACTCCACGGTGCTGGGCCTGATCGGCGCGGGCGGTCTAGGGCTGCTGGTGAGCGAGGCGGTGTCGCTGTTCCAGTGGGACCGGCTCGCCACGCTGTTGGTCGTGCTGGTCGCGCTGGTGGTGACCATGGACGCGGTCAGCGCGGTGGTGCGTAACCGCATCCTGCGTGCGCCCGGCGTCGGCCAAGTGGCCTGAGACGCGCCGGAAGCGGCTGGACTATCCCAACCTGCCGCACCGGGAATCCCATCCTATGGGTGCGGCCAGGCCGTGTTCGGGGCTATCTTCAAGCCTTCGTTTTTTTCACCCCGCCGTGCCCAACCCCGTGCTCCACATCGCCGCCATTTTGGTCAGCAGCCTGTTGTTTGGCGGCATGACGCTGTTCTCATTCGGCTTTGCCGCGCTGTTGTTTTCTGCCCTGCCCGCAGCGAAGGCGCGCACGGTGATCCGACAGGCCTTCCCGCATTTCTACCTGTTTGTCATCGGCACAGCCGCCGTTGCAGCGGCGCTGCTGGTGCCCGTCGATGCGGTGTCGGCCATGGCACTGGGCTTGGTCGCGCTCACCACCGTGCCCACCCGGCAAGTGCTGATGCGGGCGATCAATGCCGCGACCGACGCAGGCGACCAAGCCAAATTCAAACGGCTGCATGGGTTGTCGGTGGCCATCACGCTGGCGCACATCGCCGCCGCGGGGTGGGTGATGGCCCGCTTCGTGACCTGATACAGCCTGCACATATAAGACGCACCTTGAGAGGTGACTCAGGCGGTTCGAGCCCAGACACATGACCCGACATCGAGCATCAAGTCAGCCAAGACCCGCTTCTGATTAACCACATCCCAGGAGCCCACCTCCGTCATATGGCTGACACGTTTCCTGGTCTTTGTGTCAACCCATATTGTGTCAACCCATAAAAAAGCCTGGGTGACATTGCACCCAGGCTTTTCTTGATGCGGATGTGGCCAATACAACCCGCAAAGACAGACGATCAGATGAAAAGGTGCTGGGTGTCCAAGTTACTGAAATTGCCACCATTGAGCGACAGGGTTCCCACCAACTCGGCCGTGACCACATCGCCCGCTTCGCCCGTCACGTAGAACGCATTGACCGACGTGCCATTGGCCGTGGCAGTGAACACCAACGCTTTCTCACCCTGAGTCAGGTCGAACCGGGAATAAACGCCGCCCGCATTGAGGGCGGTTTGCAAGGCGGTGGCGGTGTTAAAGGTCCCCACCAGCTTCACGGCGGAGTTGTCGATCAGCGTGCCCGCTGCGGGATTGGTGGTGAACGCATCGAAGGCTCCGGTCGAGGGGTCGTTATCCTTGAACGTGCTGTCTGCTGCCGACAAGAATGCGCGGAAGTCCAACACATCCGTACCGTTCGTACCCGTGATCGAGAAGTTCGTCACCGTGTCTTTGCCATTGCTGGCCAAGCTCTCTTCAAACACAAAGGTGTCGTTGCCCCCCTGACCTTGAAGCGTGTCGTCTCCACGGCCCCCGCTCAACACGTCGTTACCGGTTCCGCCGTTGATACTGTCATTGCCGCCGCCGCCCGTGATGTTGTCGTTACCAGTCGAACCGGTGACCAATGAAAAGCCTTCTGTCTGGTTGCTCAGGTTCAGGGTGGCTCCCCCAGTGTTGGTCAGTGTCACACGTTCCACGTTTCGGAGTGCGTTGTCCAACACGTCCGTGAAGGTGGCACCGTCCACCCGAAGGGTATCGGTGGTGCCCGCACCCCCATCGACCGTGTCCAACTCATCGGCCACGATGGTGTCGTTGCCATCGCCTGTATTGATGGTGTCGGCACCCTGACCGCCACTGACGACGTCAGCCCCACCACCACCGGTGATGGTGTCATTGCCGTCGCCGCCATTGACCGTGAAGGCCTCGGTCTGGTTACCCAGGTCGACCGTTGCGCCGCTGGCAAAGGTCACCGTCACGGTTTCCACACCGGCCAATGCAGCATTGGAAGCGGCGACGTAGCTGGCCGTGGCAACGCGCAACACATCGGTGCCCGTCCCGCCCTGGATGGTGTCGGCGCTGTCGGCAACGATGGTGTCATTACCGGCCCCGCCGTCGATGCTGTCTGCACCGGTATCGCCGTCGATGGTGTCGCCCCCGGCTCCGCCCTTGATCGTGTCGACACCCGAGCTGCCGGTGATGTTGAAAGCCTCGCTTTGGTCGGTCGCTGAGTTTGCGCCCGTGAGATCCAGGGTCAAGCCAGCCACCGTGAGGACCACTTTTTCAATGGTGGCCAAGCGAGCGTCGGCGAGTGAGGTGTAGCTGGCGGCCAACCGCAATGTGTCGGTGCCGTTGCCTCCCGACAGGGTGTCTCCAGCGGAACCGCTGTCACTGATGAAGGTGTCGTTGCCGTTGTTGCCATTCAAGGCATCAACACCGCTGCCACCGGTGATCGTGTCGTCTCCGGCGCTCCCGTTGACAGTCAAACCTTCAGTCTGGTTGCTGAGATCAACGGTCACACCGGCGGTGTTGTTCAAGGTCACCGTTTCAACTCTCTTCAGAGCGTCATCCGAGTCTGCCTTGTAGTTGGTGCCATCAACACGGAGGACGTCGGTTCCCGCGCCGCCATCAATCGTGTCCAGGTTGTCCGTCACGATGATGGTGTCATTGCCATCGCCTGCGTCAATGGTGTCAGCACCCAATCCACCGGCGAGGATGTCTGTCCCCAGCCCACCTGAGATGCTGTCGTTGCCATTTCCACCGTTGACAGTGTCGTTCCCGGCGCCTGCATTAACAATGTCGTCGCCCTCACCCCCGTCAATCGAGTCAGCACCATCAGCGCTGGTGATGGTGTCGTTCCCACTGCCGCCGACGATGGTGAACGCCTCTCCCGCCTGCGCGTCAAGGGACAGAACCACGCCAGTTTCTACACCGATCTCCACGCGCTCAATGCTGGCGATCTGACCATCGGATAAGTCGTCAAAGTTGCTTTCCACGACCAACGTGTCCGTACCGTTGCCACCGCTGATTGTGGTGTCGTTTTGGGCGGCAATGATGCGGTCGTTGTTGTTGCCGCCCGTGATGGCGTCAGCGCCAGAGCCGCCAATGATGGTGAAACCCTCCGTTTGTCCCGTCAGGGTCAGGGTGGTGCCACTGCTCGACGTCACCTTGATGACCTCAATGCCCACAACACTAGAGTCTCCCAACGCAGAGTTCAGCTGGGTGTAGTTGGCCGCTGCAATCTCCAAAACATCATTGCCAGCACCACCATTGACCGTACTGGTCACCGTGACGTTCCGGATGATGTCGTCACCGTCGCGGGCATCGATGTTGTCGGTGCCACCGTTGGCGCCCAACGTCGCACCGCCGTCGACCGTGTCGGCCCGATCGGTCGCGATGATCATGTCGTTACTGGTGTTGCCCAGAATCGTGAAGCCTTCGACCTGGTTGGACAAATCCAACGAGTTGTTGGTGGTCAAGCCACCCAGCGTGAGACGGACACGCTCAATGCCCACAATCTGAGCGTCGCTGGTCGGCGTGAACGAGTTGAGTCCTACCGACAACGTGTCCGTGTCGGCCCCGCCGGAGTACAGCATGGCCGCGTTGTCCAACACCGCTAAAGTGTCATCGCCACTGCCACCATACAGGTGATCCGCACCACCACTCCCGCTGAGAGTGTCGTTCCCGTCGCCACCGAAGAGATGGTCGGCTTGCGTAGAACCGACAAGTCTGTCGTTACCTCCCAGGCCGTACAACGCTCCGCTCCCAAAGATACCCAACACCAGATCACCGTCGTTTTCGTCCGTACCGATGTCAATGGACCCGGCAGTCGCAGTTGCGCCAGCCTGATCTTGTATCACCAATGTGGTGCCGGTCGGACGCCCTGTGACCGCCTGCACCGTCAGGGATGTCGGCGTGCCGTTGTTCAATGTGGTCGACACAAACCCGGACTGAGGGTCTTTGACCGTCAACACATCATGAATATCACGGTCGCTCACGGTCAATGTAACCTGCGTTTCCGTGTAGGTTGGCATGACGGTCACCTGCGGCAAATCATTGGCACCGGTCAGATTCACCGTCAGGGTTTGGGAAGCGCTCGCTCCAAAGTTGTCGGTCACGGTCAGGCTGTAGGTTTCGTCTGCATTGGTGCGCAGACCCTCAATCGCCGTGTCATTCGGCACGAAAACATAAGCCCCGGACGAACTGTTGACGTACAACACGCCGTAGAAGCCGGTCTTGGCGGTGTCGTACCCGCTCATGGCCGTGCTGGCGATGCCGCCGCTCACACCAAAAGTGTGCGTGTCATTGACATCTACATCAGTGAAAGTCAGCGTCCCTGAAATGCTATCAAAGGAATCATCGCTAGGCGTGTCGGTGTAGTTCGCCTCAGTCAGAGAGGCGATGATGGTCGGACGGTCGTTCGTGCCGGTGATGGTGATGGTCACCGTCTTGGTGTCGCTGTCGTTGGCAGCGCCCGAGTCGTCCGTGGCCGTCACGTCGTAGCTGAAGGTCACGGTTTCGCCAGCACCCAGGAACTGGGTCGCCGCGTTGGAGGCCGTGTAGTCCCAGCTGTCCTGGTCGTTGGTGAAGCCTGCGGTCAGCGCCGTGATCTGATCGGCCGTCAGCATGCCGCCCGTCCACACCGCGTCGTCGTTGTAGACGCTGCTCACCGTCACGTCGTCGTTGACGTCCACGTCGGTGAAGCTGATCGTGCCGCTGTCGGTCAGGGTCGTCGCGCTGGCGTCTTCGGTCACGCCACCGCTCTGGTCGACCGTCAGCATCGGACGGTCGTTCGTGCCGGTGATGGTGATGGTCACCGACTGATCGACGGATGCGTTGGCATCGTCGGTAACGCGCACCGTGAAGGTGGCGGTGACGGTGGATCCCGCTGGCAAGTAATCGGGCGAGGCGAGGTTAAAGCTCCACGCGCCAGTGGCGGCGTTGGTGATGCTGAACGCGTTCTTGATCGCGTTGATCTGTTCCGCGCTCAGGGTGATGCCCGTGGCGCTCACAGCGCGTGCAAACACGCTGGCTTCTGGCGTGTCATCACGATCCAAGTCGCTGAACACCACGCGGCCTGTCGTCGACAGCAACCCATTGCCCTCGGGGAGGGTCTCGCTCACATCGAACGCCGGGCTGGTCGCGTTGATCACCGGGCTGTCGTTGGTGCCCGTGATCGTGATGGTGATGTTTTTGGTGTCACTTCCACTTTGGCCGTCGCTGACGGTCACTGCGTACGCGATCGTCAATGACTGGCCTTGAGCGAGGAAATCAAGGTTCGCCGCGGCGGGGTCGTACTTCCAAGTGAAGTTTCGGTTACCGCCATTGCTGAGGGCTGGTTGAGAGGTCAAGCTGAAAGCCCCGGGGGCCGTCAAGGCTTGCGCCCCGTACTGCACCAACAAAGCGGTGGCGTCCGCGCCGTTGTAGGTCACAGAAGCCAAGGCAGCGGTTGCTTTGAGAGTGTCCCCAACGTCTTTGTCGTTGACAGTCAGTGTTCCCGTGATGGCAGCCAGGTTTTGCGTGCTGGAATTGCCGAGCGTCTCACTCACGGCAGTAGGGTTCAGCGTGCTTCCAGTGGCCGCTGACAGCACGGGGATGTCGTTGGTCCCGGTGATCGTGATGTTGATCGGCGAGCTGACGGTCCTCCCGGCGAAATCAGTGGCGGTGATGACGATGGTTTCAGTGACCGACTGGCCTTCGCGCAGGGTTTGCGCTGCACTGCCGAGCGTGTACTTGAATCCTTGTTCAACCACATCGCGGGAGGGGTTTGTGTCGCCCGCAACCCAGCTAAACGTACCGTACTTACCTTTCGTACCGTTTGCATATGCAAAGCTGTAACTTGAGATCCCAGAACTTCCCAAGCCGGTCAAAATTGCCGACGGGTCTGTGATGTTCAAAATACCAGTCAAGGGTAACCCATCGTCTTCCTTGAGGGCAGCAACACCACCAACGTAAGTAGCATTTATTTCCGGGTCGAACAGGTCAAGAGTCAACAAAGCCATTTCAATCTCCAAAGTTGGTGATGCGCAACGTTCAAAACCAGAGCGACAGGTGTCAACGCAAGGTTGGAGAAGTCGTGCGTTTTTTCACTTTATCTGTCGTTTTAATTGCTGTATATCATCCAAAAGTACTATGTCACAGGCTTGGTCATCCACCTAAAGTTGTAGCAGAACGATGCGAATCTACGACTCGCTCAGTAATACAATTGACTGTGTACGTAGATTCAGTTCGAGGCCAACTGTGGCACGCGTTCCACTGTTTTTGCGGCGCACGCCTCGACAATTGCCCCGCGCCGATCGCCATCGAGCAGCGTTACGCCCTGATTTGAATGGTCAGCGTCGCGTTCGGTGTGGTTTGCCACCACGCCAATTGGCTGTTCACTGAGTTGTCAACAGGACAGTTCAGGGTCTTGTGATTTAGGGGACCGATTGAGCACGGACTGCGTGCCACCACACGCCCGGAACCGCACAGAACCACGGCAGCCACCCAACGCGGTGGGCCACACCGGCGGCGGGCACACGCCAACCACCCGGCTCAGGCCGCGCGGGGCTTGACCTTGGCGGCGGCCAGTTTGGCGCGGGTGCGGGCGACTTGGACGTCGGCGTCGAACGCGAGCGCCACGCCCATGCGGCGCTTGACGAAGCTCTCGGGCTTGCCGAACAGGCGCAGGTCGGTGTTGGGCACGCGCAGCGCTTCGTCCACGCCGTCGAACACAATGCCGTGCGCGTCCACCCCACCGTAGATCACCGCACTCGCGCCGGGGCTCTTGAGCGCGGTGTTCACCGGCAGACCCAGGATCGCACGGGCGTGCAGTTCGAACTCGTTTTGCCACTGGGTCGTCAGCGTGACCATGCCGGTGTCGTGGGGGCGAGGGCTGACCTCGCTGAACCACACCTGCTCGCCCTTGACGAACAGCTCCACCCCGAACAAACCCAGCCCGGCGGGCCGACCATCGTGGCCCAGGCCCAGGTTGTCGGTCACGGCTTTGGCGATGTCGCGGCTTTTTTGCAGCGCCAACGGCGCCATGGGGTGCGGCTGCCAGCTCTCCACATAGTCACCCGCTACCTGCACGTGGCCAATGGGCTCGCAGAAATGCGTCTCCACCTGGCCGTTGGCGCCCAGCGCCCGCACGGTCAGTTGGGTGATCTCGTAGTCGAAGTCGATGAAGCCTTCCACGATCACGCGGCCGTGGCTGACCCGGCCACCGGCCATGGCGTGGTCCCACGCGGTGGGCACGTCGGCCGGGCCACTGATCTTGCTCTGGCCTTTGCCTGAGCTGCTCATCACCGGCTTGACGACACACGGGTAGCCGATCCGGGTGTCGATGGCGGCTTGCAGTTCAGCCAACGAGTCGCAAAACACATAAGGGCTGGTGGGTAGACCCAGGGTCTCTGCCGCCAGGCGACGGATGCCCTCGCGGTCCATGGTCAAACGCGCGGCGCGGGCGGTGGGCACAACGCGGACCACGCCCTCGGCTTCCAGTGCCTCCAGCATGGGCGTGGCGATCGCCTCGATCTCGGGCACCACCAGGTCGGGCCGCTCGGCCTCGATCAGCGCCTTCAGCTGCACCGGGTCGCTCATGGTGATGGTGCGGGCGTGGTG
Organism: Comamonadaceae bacterium; assembly: GCA_027490925.1. Lineage (GTDB taxonomy): Bacteria > Pseudomonadota > Gammaproteobacteria > Burkholderiales > Burkholderiaceae_C > PCRC01. The sequence goes on along the minus strand of JAIXXF010000025.1, from coordinate 57,247 downwards.
GGCGACTTGCTGCCCCGGCGCGTGGTCGTAGCGGTCGGTGGCGATGGTCTCTACGCCCAGCCGCTGCAACGCGATCAGCACCTCTTTGCCCAACTCGCCGCTGCCCAGCAACATGACTTTGGTGGCGTGGGGCGACAAGGGGGTTCCGAGGGTGGTCATGGCGTCTCTCGTGCGGGTGGGGTGGGCGTGGGAACAAGCGCTGTGGTTGCGCGGGTGCGGTGGGTCGTGCTGGGTGCGGCGTTTGTGGCGGTGGCGTTTCTGTGACCAGCGCCTCAGGCCCGCTGGCCCATGGCCTGGCCCAGTTGCACTGGCAACGCGGGCGCCCAGCCGGGGTTGAAGCGGATGGTGTTGGCGGGGAACAGCAGCACCACGGTGGAGCCGAGCAGGAAACGGCCCATCTCCTCGCCTTGCTTCAGGCGGATGTCTTGTGCCGTGTAGTCCCAGGACTGCACGTCTGGCCGCCGCGGGGGGTTGACCACGCCGTGCCAGGTGGTGGCCATGCTGCCCACGATGGTGGCGCCGACCAGGGTGAGCACCATCGGCCCGTACGCGGTGTCGAACACGCACACCACCCGCTCATTGCGGGCGAACAAGCCCGGCACGCCGCGTGCGGTGGTGGGGTTGACCGAGAAAAGATCGCCCGGCACGTAGGTCATGCGGCGCAAGCGACCATCGCACGGCATGTGGATGCGGTGGTAGTCCTTTGGGCTCAGGTAGATGGTGGCGAACTCGCCTTTCGCGAAGTGGGCCGCCAGGGCCGCGTCGCCTCCCACCAGGGCGGTGGTGGAATAGCCGTGCCCTTTGGCTTGGAAGATCTGGTCGCCCGCGATCGGGCCGAACTGGCTGATCGCGCCGTCCACCGGGCACACCCAGTCGGCGTCGGCCAGCGGCCGGGCACCCGGTTTCAGGGCGCGGGTGAAAAATTCGTTGAAGCTGGGGTAGCTGGCGGGATCGGGGTTGGCGGCTTCGGCCATGTTGACCTGGTAGCGCGTAACAAAGTCGCGAACGATCCAAGTGGTCAGGCCGCCCCAACGGCCCCCGGCGACCCAGCCGGCAAAGCGGGTGAGTGCCCGCTTCGGTAACAGGTATTGCGGCAGCACGGCCAGACGGTCAGACACAAGCGCCACCGGTAGTTGAATCGGGGCAGATTATATCGGCGGGCCACCGCGCCACGCCCCGCCCGGCGGCCCGGTCTGGGCCACAATCGGGCGATGACCTCCCCCCTCTTTTCGGTCGACCGCCTGACCAAACGCTACGGCGACACCACCGTGGTCAACGGGCTGTCGTTTGAGATCGGCCCCGGCGAATGCCTGGGTGTGATCGGCCCCAACGGGGCGGGCAAAACCACCACCGTACGAATGTGCCTGGGCCTGAGCACGCCCGACGCCGGGCAGATCACCGCGCTGGGGCTGGCCATGCCCCGTGACGCGCTGGCCATCAAGGCCCAGCTGGGCGTGGTGAGCCAGTTCGACACGCTGGACCCGGACTTCACTTGCGCCGAGAACCTGTTGGTCTATGGCCGCTACTTCGGCATGAGAGACGCCGACATCCGGGCGCGCATCCCGCGGCTGTTGGAATTCGCGGCGCTGACCCACAAGGCCGACGCCAAGCCTGGCGAACTCTCGGGCGGCATGAAGCGACGGCTCAGCCTGGCCCGGGCCCTGGTGAATGACCCCAAGCTGCTGCTGCTCGACGAGCCCACCACCGGCCTCGACCCCCAGGCCCGCCACCTGATGTGGGAACGGCTGCAATTGCTGCTGCAGCAGGGCAAGGCCATTTTGCTCACCACCCATTTCATGGACGAAGCCGAGCGCCTGTGTTCCCGCCTGCTGGTGCTGGACCATGGCCAGAAAATCGCCGAGGGCAAGCCACGCGAGCTCATCGCCGAGCACCTCGAGCCAGACGTGGTGGAGGTCTATGGCCAGGGCGCTTTGGCACTGGCCACCGAGGCGGGGCACGCGGCGCTGCGCGCACTGGCGGCCCGGGTGGAGGTCAGCGGCGAGACCGTGTTTTTCTACACCCAGGACGCCAAACCCCTACTCGCCGGGCTGAACGCACTGGGCGGCCTGCGCACCCTGCACCGGCCCGCCAACCTGGAAGACCTGTTTCTGAAATTGACAGGGCGGCAAATTCGGGAGGACGCATGATGGCGGGCAACGACAAAACCCTGCCCGCAGGAGCACGCCAAGCACACGGCGGCCAGTCTTTGTGGCGGGTGCCGCAGCTGTCTGGCCGCTGGTGGCCTGTTTTCTTGCGCAACCTGCTGGTCTGGCGCAAGCTGGCCATCCCCAGCCTGGTGGGCAACATCGCCGAGCCTTTGATGTGGCTGGTGGCGTTCGGCTATGGCATGGGCGCGCTGGTGGGGAACATCACGGTCAGCGGCGTGGCCGTGCCCTACATCTTGTTCTTGGCCAGCGGCAGCATCTGCATGAGCGCGATGAACGCAGCCAGCTTCGAGGCGTTGTACTCCGCCTTCTCCCGCATGCACGTGCAGAAAACCTGGGACGGCATCATGAACGCCCCGGTCAGCCTGGACAACGTCGTGTTCGCCGAAATGATGTGGGCCGCGTTCAAGTCGCTGTTCACCACCACCGCCATCTTGGGCGTGATGCTGGGCCTGGGCATCAGCCACAGCCCCAAACTGTTGCTGGCGTGGCCCATTCTGCTGGGGGTGGGCATCACCTTCAGCTGCATCGCGCTGGTGTTCAACGCGCTGGCCAAGGGCTACGACTTCTTCACCTATTACTTCACGCTGTTCCTGACGCCCATGATGTTCCTGAGCGGGATTTTCTTCCCCCGCGACCAATTGCCAGGCGTGGTCAAGGCCATTTCCGACTGGCTGCCGCTGACCAATGCGGTGGAGTTGGTGCGGCCCCTGTTCATGGACCAGTGGCCCACCAACCCGGTGCAGCACGCACTGGTGTTGCTGGTGAGCGCGGTGGGCGCCTTCTGGCTGGCGCTGGCGTTGACGCGGCGGCGCTTCCGGGGCTGACGCGGGCCCCAGCAGGGGGTGCCTGGGCCGCTGCACCCGTCAACCCGTGGTCACACCACCGGTCGACTGGTGCGGCCAGACGCACCGGGCCCACGTCAGTGGAAAGCGCTGTTCTCCCATTCGACGTTCGGCGCGGCGCCGACCCCGGCCTGATGGCCAGACGCGTCGCCGCGGTCCTCGGCGGGCAGGTCGCTGATGTCGTCACCGATCGTGGCGTCCACGTCCTCGTCGTATGCCGCCAGGTCTTGCGGCAACCGCGCTTGAGCGACCTTGTCCAGCGGACGGTGCACCTGGTGCGCCAGGCGCTCCAGCGCCTCGGAATGCTGCATCGCGCTGAGCACCGCTTCGGCGTTGATCAGCATCGCAAAGGGGTTGTTGATGTGGGCACTGAGGGTCATGGTGGGCTCCTTGGGCAGACGGTTGAAGGGTGGCAATCGGGGCTGAATCGGGCTGATCGATGGGTTAACTTTAGGCTGTAATACGGCCCCCTTGAGTCAGGCCGTCGCCATATCATTTGTCGGAATTTGACTGACACAACGTGCGGGTTTCCCTTTGGAGACACCCTTGTGTGTGATGGATTCCCGGAATCGGCCAGTCCCGTTGCCGGGACCATGCCCTCGGTGCGGCGCGGTAACATGCCGACCGCTGCGGGCGACACCATTGGTGCGCACCCCAAACCCACTTTTGATTCAACACACCTGGAGTTTTCATGTCTGGCAACACCCCCATCCACACGGTCGGCATCATCGGCGCGGGCACCATGGGCAACGGCATCGCACAAGCCTGCGCGGTTTCTGGCATTCGCGTGGTGATGGTTGACATTTCCGATGCGGCGGTGGCCAAGGGCGTGGCCACCGTGGCGGGCAGCCTGGACCGGCTGATCAAAAAAGAAAAGATGACCGCTGCGGAGAAAGACGCGGCGCTGGGCCGCATCCAGGGCTCTACCCGCTACGAAGACCTGGCCGCGGCCCAACTGGTCATTGAGGCGGCGACCGAGAACTTCGACCTCAAGGTCAAGATCCTCAAGCAGTTGGACGGTCTGCTGGCGCCCGAGGTGCTGATCGCCTCCAACACCTCGTCGATTTCCATCACCAAGCTGGCCGCAGTGACCCAGCGCGCCGACCGTTTCATTGGCATGCACTTCTTCAACCCGGTGCCGATGATGGCGCTGGTGGAAATCATCCGAGGCTTGCAAACCAGTGACGCCACGCACGCTGCGGTCCACGCGCTGGCCACCGCGCTGGGCAAGACGCCGATCACGGTGAAGAACGCACCGGGCTTCGTGGTCAACCGCATCCTGGTGCCGATGATCAACGAGGCGCTGTTCGTGCTGTCAGAGGGTCTGGCCACGCCGGAGGACATCGACGCGGGCATGAAACTCGGTTGCAACCAGCCGATTGGCCCGCTGGCGCTGGCCGACATGGTGGGGCTGGATGTGTGCCTGGCGGTGATGGAGGTCTACCTCAACGAATTCGGTGACTCCAAGTACCGCCCATGCCCGCTGCTCAAGGAGCTGGTGGCCGCAGGCCGCCTGGGCCGTAAGACCGGCCACGGCATTTACCGCTACTGACCCGCTTCCGGTGCATCGGGCCGACCCGGTGTGCCGTCCGCTGAAGGGATGGGTGCCAGCGGCTCGAACCGGTGCCTCAGGTCGTTCAGGCCGATCTGGTCCAGCAACTGGTCCAGCCGCACCGCTGCGCTGCGGCGGGCCCCCCCGTGGCGGGTGGCGATGATCAGCTCGTTTTTCATCGAGTGCTCCCACCCCACCAGTTCCGTCACCGTGACCTGGTAGCCACTGGCCTCCAGCTGCAGGCAACGCAGCACGTTGGTGATCTGGCTGCCGAATTCGCGGGTGTGCAGCGGGTGACGCCACACCTCGCTCAACGGCGTGCGCGACAGCGACAAGGCCTTGTGCTGGCGCAGCACCCCGGCGACCTCGGCCTGGCAACAGGGCACCAGAACCATGAAGCGCGCGTTCTTGCTCAAGCCGAAACGGATCGCGTCGTCGGTGGCGGTGTCACAGGCGTGCAAAGCGGTGACCACATCCACTTCCGCGGGCAGCGCGGCGCTGGTGATGGATGCCTGCACCGTCAGATTCAAAAAGTCCATGCGCGCAAAACCCAGCCGCGCAGCCAAGTCCTGCGATTTGTCCACCAACGCCTGGCGCGTCTCAATGCCTGCGATGCGGCCTGCGGCTTGGCTTTTGAAAAACAGGTCGCACAGGATGAAGCCCAGGTATGACTTGCCCGCGCCGTGGTCCACCAACGTCACATCGCCCCGCGCGGTCAGCACCTGCTGCAGCAAGGGCTCAATGAATTGGTACAGGTGGTAGACCTGCTTGAGCTTGCGCCGCGAGTCTTGGTTGAGCTTGCCGTCACGCGTCAGGATGTGCAGCTCTTGCAGCAACGCAACCGACTGGCCTGGCCGAATCTCGGGTGCGCCCCCAGCCGCTGGGGGCGTGGCGGCTGAGCGTTGCGGTGGTCGCTGGGCGGTTTTCGGCATGGGTCGGATCATAGGTCAGCGGTTCGCGATCCGTGACGCACCCGTGCGTTCTGGCGCTGGCGCTTGACCAGTGATTCAGGCCTTCGGCGTTCAAGCGGCATGCGTTTAAATTGCACGCAATTCAATTGCTCGATATCATGACGACATGCCCGCTACCGAACCCACTGCTGAAGCCGCCCTGCGGCTGGACAACCAGCTGTGCTTTGCGCTGTATTCGGCGTCGCTGGCCATGACCAAGCTGTACAAGCCATGGCTCAGCGGTCTCGGCCTCACCTATCCCCAGTACCTGGTGATGCTGGCGTTGTGGGAGGGCGACGGCCTCACCGTGTCGTCGCTGGGCGAGCGCCTGCTTCTCGACTCCGGCACCGTCACCCCGCTGCTCAAGCGCATGGAGGCGGCTGGTCTGGTGGCCCGTGTCCGCGCAACCGACGACGAACGCAAAGTGCATGTGCGCCTCACCACGGCGGGGCGCAAGCTCAAAAGCAAAGCGCTCAAAGTGCCCGCCTGTGTGGCCAGCGCCACCCAGTGCTCTGTGTCTGAGCTGCGGCAGCTCACGGCCCAAATCCATGCCCTTCGGCAGCGTCTGGCAGCAGCGTGACAGCCCCGTCATCTGAACCCCGCCCTTCAAGCACACCCCACCAAGCACACCCTTTCACGCACCCCGCTTCCCCGGAAGCCCAACCCAGGAGAAAACCATGACCAAACCCACCCAGATCGTCTACACCGCGCACGCCCACGCCACCGGCGGCCGCGAAGGCCAGGCCCGTTCCGACGACGGCCTGCTCGATGTGAAGCTCGTTGTGCCCAAAGCCATGGGCGGTATGGGCGGTGGCGTTAACCCCGAGCAGTTGTTCGCCGCTGGGTACGCCGCCTGTTTTCTGGGCGCACTCAAGTTTGTGGCGGGCAAAGAGAAAGTCGCGATCCCAGCCGACACCCGGGTCGACGGCGCGGTTGGCATTGGCCCCATCCCCACCGGCTTCAACATCCAGGTGGGACTGACCGTCACCATTCCCGGTCTGGACCGGACAACCGCCCAGTCGCTGGTGGACAAGGCCCACGTGGTCTGCCCCTACTCCAACGCCACCCGCGGCAACATCGACGTCACCCTGACGGTGGCCTGAGTCCGCCGCCCAGGCAACGCACAATGGGGGATGAGTTCGAACGACGCCCCCCAGCCCCATGCCTTTGACTCACTGACGCCCGACCAGGTGCTGGACGCCTTGGCCACCCTGGGGCTGCACGGCGATGGGCGCCTGATGGCGCTCAGCTCCTATGAAAACCGGGTGTACCTCGTGCACCTGGACGACGGTGAAGCGGTGGTCGCCAAGTTTTACCGGCCCGGCCGCTGGTCGAACGGTCAAATTCTGGAAGAGCACGCCTTCGCGGCCGAACTGATGGCCGCCGAAGTGCCCGCGGTGGGCCCCATCGCCTTTGCAGGGCAGACCTTGCACCACTTCGGGCCGTTTGCTTTCAGCGTCAGCCCACGGCGGGGCGGCCGCCCGCCTGAACTGGACGACGGCGAGGTGCTGGAATGGATCGGCCGCTTCCTCGCCCGCATCCACACCGTGGGGGGTCAGCGCCCATTTGCCCACCGACCGGCGCTGGACCTGCAGCACTTCGGCACCGAATCGCGCAACTGGCTGCTGGACCATGACAAGCTGCCACTGGACGTGCAATCGGCCTGGGCCCAGGCCTGCGACCGTGCGCTCGCGGTGATCGCCGACTCAGCCCTGACGCAAGTGGGATTGGGCGGTGGTGGTATCGCCACGTTGCGGCTGCACGGCGACTGTCACCCCGGCAACATCCTGTGGACACCGACCGACCGGCCCGGTGGTGGCCCGCATTTCGTCGACCTCGACGACGCCCGCACGGGCCCGGCGGTGCAAGACCTTTGGATGCTGCTCAGCGGCAACCGTTCACAACGCCAGCGACAGCTTGGTGCGCTCGTTGACGGCTATGAACAGTTCCGCGAATTCGACCGACGGGAGCTCGCGCTGATCGAGCCACTGCGCACGCTGCGTCTGATCCACTACAGCGCGTGGCTGGCCCGGCGCTGGGATGACCCGATCTTCCCGATCAACTTCCCTTTTTTCGGCACCAGCGACTACTGGCACGGGCAGGTGCAGATGCTGGAAGACCAAATGGAGGCCATGGCCGAGCCGCCTTTGATTGTCTGATGCCGCGCCACGCGCAGGGGCGCACCGCCCAACAAGCCGCAAGGCACCGCACCACGCTCAGCCCTGGGCGCGCAACGCCTTGGCCAATGTGGCCGTGGCCGCCAACACCGCCTTGACCGCGTCCGCGGCACGGGGGTCGCTCAGGGCGCCCGCGTCGTCAAAGGCCTCTTGGGCGCGGCCCAGTGCGAACTGCTGCGGCACCACCAGCATGGCGAAATTCATCTGCAGGAACTGGCGCAGCAGGTTCATGGCCCGCAAACCGCCCCCAGGGCCAGATGAGGCCGACAGCAGCGCGGCCGGTTTGTTGGTGGTGGTGGCTACGCCCGCCACTTGGCCCACAGACGCCGGGACGCGCGACAACCAGTCGAGGGCGTTGAACATCAGAGGCGTCGGAAAACCGTTGTATTCGGGCGTGACCCACAACACCGCGTCGGCGGCGTCCAGCGCGTCGCGCAGCGCCAGGGCGCCTGCTGGAACGCCGTGCTGGTCCTCCCAGTCGCCGTCGTAAAGGGGCAAGTCCAGGGCGCGCAGGTCGAGCACCGACCCGGCCATGCCCAACGCAGGTGCCAGTTGCTGCACGCACCGCGCGAGCCGGAGGTTCAGGGACGAGGCACGGACACTGCCGGGGACGATCAACAAGCGAATGGGGGGCATGGCTGAGGACATCCTTTATGTGCATTGGTAGGTGACCGACGCAGGTCGTGGCGGGCTGGGGCTGTTGAAAAGAGAAAGTGGGCCGGGCGAACGGTCCGGACCGCCCCAATCGCTGGGCCGTTCAGCGGCGGGTGGACGCGCTGTTCGCTGGTTTGGAGGGGGCTGGTTTGGAAGCGGCAGGCTTGGGCGCGTCGGGGTCGTACAGCACCGTGCCGGTGCCCACACCCGCACCCAAGCTGACGCCGGAGTTGCCCACTTCAGTGCCCACACCCACGCCCACACCGCCGGTCACTTGGCCGCGCTGGTTCACCCCCACGCCCACGCCCACAGGGCCGGAACCGGCCGTGACCCCGGCATTGACGCCGCCGCTGCCCACGCCCACGCCAATGGACACGCCCGGCAGGACCGGCACGCTGATGCCCACGCCCGCACCCACCGAGCCGCAACCAGTGAGGCCCAAAGCCACACAGCCAGCCAAGGTGTACGCCACGCCAAGCGGTGGCCATGTGGCTTGTCGTACAGGCTGAGCCCGCCCAGCGAAGGGTCGGCCAAATGCCAGGCAATCAAAGGCCCTGTGCTCAAAGACCAGGCGGCTGGGGGAAAGACCCCTCAAGAACGGCAGATTGGCGAAAAGACGTCTGAGCAGCGGTCCCTCCAAGGCCCGCGCAAGCAGGAGGGCGGTCCTTCTCAACAGGCTGTGGGCCTGGTGGCGAGGGGACCCGCTTGAACGCGGGCTCTCACACAGGGGCACGAGATGGGGCGGGGTATGCATGGGCCCACTGTACCCCGCGCCGGTTGTGGCATCAAACCAGCAGCGCATTGACCCTTTTCACGTAGGCGGCAGGGTCAGTGGGCATGCCGCCTTCGGCGAGCAAGGCCTGGTCGAACAAGATGTGGGCGAGGTCGTGGAAGTTGACCGAGCCGTCGAGCTTTTTGACCAATGCGTGTTCGGCATTGACCTCCAGCGTGGGCTTGATCTCGGGTGCTTTTTGGCCCGCCTGTTTCAGCATGCGCGCGAGCTGTGTGCTCATGCCGCCGTCTTGCACCACCAGACAGGCCGGTGAGTCCACCAGCCGGGTGGTCACACGAACGTCCTCGGCCTTGTCTTTCAAGGCCTCTTTCAGCTTGGCCAGCACGGGCTTGAACGCTTCGGCGGCCTCTTCGGCGGCTTTCTTTTCTGCTTCGTCTTGCAGCTTGCCGAGGTCCACGGCGCCTTTCGCCACGCTTTGCAGTGGCTTGCCGTCGAAGTCGCGCAGGTAGTTCAGCGCCCACTCGTCCACCCGGTCGGTCATCAGCAGGACCTCGATGCCCTTCTTGCGGAACACCTCCAGCTGCGGACTGCTTTTGGCGGCGGCCAGGTTGTCCGCAGTGATGTAGTAGATGGCTTCTTGGCCGTCTTTCATGCGGGCCACATAGTCCGCCAGCGACACGTTGACCGTGTCACTGTGGGTGGACGCGTAGCGCAGCAGCTTGGCGATGCGATCGCGGTTGGCAAAGTCTTCGGTCAGGCCCTCCTTGAGCACCGCACCAAACTCGGCGTAAAAACGGCTGTATTGCCCCACCTTGGCCTTGTCCTCGTCGCTCGGGACGTCGGTCACCCCATCGGCGCCTTCGGCTGCAGGCTGGTCGTTTTTGGCCAGGTCTTCCAGCATGCCCAGCACGCGCTTGGTGCAGCCTTCGCGAATGGCCTTCACGTCGCGGCTTTCTTGCAGCAGCTCCCGGCTGACGTTGAGTGGCAGGTCGGCCGAGTCCACCACGCCCTTCACAAAGCGCAGGTAGCCAGGCATCAGGGCCTCGGCCTCGTCCATGATGAACACGCGCTTGACGTACAGCTTGATGCCCGCGACCTTGTCTCGCATGTAGAGGTCCGACGGCGCCTTGCCGGGGATGTACAGCAGTTGGGTGTACTCGGTGCTGCCCTCCACGCGGTTGTGGCTCCAGGCCAGCGGGTTTTCAGCGTCGAACGCGATCTGCTTGTAAAAGTCCTGGTATTGCTCGGTGGTGATGTCTTTCTTGGCCCGGGCCCACAGCGCGTTGGCCTGGTTGACTGGCTCCCAGTTGCCGGTCTTCACCATTGCGCCGGGCTGGTCGTTCTCGCCCGCCTTCCACTCCTCTTTTTCCATCAAGATGGGCAGCGAAATGTGGTCGGAATACTTGCCGATGATGCCCTTGACGGTCCACGCGTCCAGGTAGTCGCCCGCGTCTTCCCGCAGGTGCAAGATGACGCTGGTGCCACGCTGCGGGCGGTCGATGGTTTCGACCTCAAAGTCACCGGTGCCACCGCTGACCCAACGCACCCCCTCAGAGGCGGCCGAGCCCGCACGGCGCGACTCCACGGTGATCTTGTCGGCCACGATGAAGCCGGAATAGAAACCCACGCCGAACTGGCCGATCAGTTGCGCGTCGGCTTTTTGCTCGCCGCTGAGCTTGCCCATGAACTCACGGGTGCCGCTTTTGGCGATGGTGCCCAGGTTGTCAATGGCTTCTTGCTGGCTCAGACCGATGCCGTTGTCGGTGATGGTGAGGGTCCGGGCGTCTTTGTCCAGTGCCACCCGCACCTCCAGGTTGGGCGCGTCTTCGTACAACGCGGCGTTGTTGAGCGCCTCGAAACGCAGCTTGTCGCAAGCGTCTGAAGCGTTGGAAATCAGCTCGCGCAGAAAAATCTCGCGGTTGGAATACAGCGAGTGGGTGACGAGGTGCAGCAGCTGGGCCACTTCGGCCTGGAAGTTCAGGGTTTGTTTGGTCATGGTGGGGTCTGTGTGGTGTGGAGAAGGGTCGCCACTGGGCGGACTTGCGGGATGTGAGGGCCAGCGCCCCTTTTTCAAGGGGAAGGAGCGCCACGCGCACAACATCCCCCGGGCCGGACGGATTAGAAGCGCTCGTGCGGGCCGAGGTAGCGCCACTGCCCCAGAGGCAGATTGCCCAGCACCACCCGGCCAATGCGGATGCGCTTGAGGCCCACCACCTTCAGGCCCACCAGCTCGCACATGCGGCGGATCTGGCGCTTTTTGCCTTCGGTCAACACAAAGCGCAACTGCTCCGGGTTTTGCCAGTCCACCTGGGCGGGCTTGAGGGCTTGCCCGTCCAAGCTGAGCCCGTGGCGCAGACGCGCCAGCTGGGCGGGCGGGAACGCGGCCTGCACGTTCTTCGCCAGCGGACCCTGGGGCGAACCGTCTGGGCTGTAGGTGACACGGACCAGGTACTCTTTTTCCATTGACGAGTCTTCGCCGATCAATTGCCGCGCCACGCGACCATCCTGCGTCAGCACCAACAGGCCCACCGAGTCGATGTCCAGCCGCCCCGCGGGGGCCAGGCCGCGCAGTTGCGGCGGGCTGAAGCGCTGGTTACCGGGGTCCTCGCGCCAATGGGTGCGGGGATGAATCAGCACCACTGCGGGCTCGTGGCCGTCTTCGGCCTGGCCACTGACGTACCCAATGGGCTTGTTCAACAAAATGGTCACTCGGTTGTCTTGCTGGCCTTGGGCAGCGCGGTCGATTTCGATGCGTGCGTCGGGCCGCACCTGCATGCCCATCACCGCCACCTGCCCATCCACCCGGACCCAGCCACGGGCGACCCAATCGTCTGCCTCGCGGCGGGAACACAGGCCCAGCTCCGCCATGCGTTTGTTCAGCCGACTGGTGGCCGCGGTGCCCGCTGGGGCGAGCGGTCGCTGTGGACGGCTCGCCGCCCCTCGGCCCGGCCCGGGCACCCGGCGCGCCGGGCTGAGCGCGGGCGCAGGTGCATGTTCAGGTACGGGCGTGAGAGCTGGACCGGGTGCGGAGACAGGCACAGCCACACGCGCCCTGGGCGGTGGGGGGCGACGATACCCAGGCGGTGGGGCGGGGGGCGGGGCTGGCGGCTGTCCGGGTGGTTGGGGCATAGGAAACGGTTTTTTGCTATTTATTTAATAGCTATAACGCCAATTTAAGCGTGGGCTGTGCGCGGTTTTGACTTCAAATCGGCGGCCCGACCGGTCGGTGGCTCCAAATTCACACCAAAACGCAGCGCGTCGAGTTGCAGCACCCGCAACCCGCCGTATTCGACCCTGATGGCGCCTTGCGCTTCCAGCATGGCCAGCGCCTCGTTGACCCGTTGGCGCGACAGGCCCACCAAATAAGCCAGCTCCTGTTGGGTGATGCGCAGCACCTCGCCGACGGCCGGGTACAGCACCGGGTTGAACAGCGCCGCCAGGTTGCGCGCCACCCGCAGATCAGGGCTGCCCATGCGGTCGATCTCGCGCGCGGCGATGAATTGTCCCAGCCGTTCGTTGAGCTGGTTCATCACGAACCGGTTGAACGCAATGGAATGGTCCAGCAGCCAGTGGAAGGTCTCCACCGGCAAGCCCGCCACCACGCTATTGCGCAGCGGCTGGATGTTGTAGCGGTAGGCCTCGCGCTTGAGCAAAGTCCCTTCTCCGAACCAACCGCCTGTGGGAATGCCCGCAAAAGTCATGGTTTGGCCTTGAGAGTTGTCGGAGCTCATCTTGAGCAGGCCCTCGATGACACCAAACCAATAGGTGCTCGGCCGACCCACGCGGCAGATCAGGTCGCTGGGCGAGGCCTCGCCGACACGCATTTCGGCCATCGCCCGCTTGCGCTCTGCCGCACCCAACAGGCGGAACCAGGGCACGCCGTCCAGCTCAGATTCGGTGGGCAAACGGCGGCGCTGATGGAGGCTGAGGTCTTTGGACATGGGCACGCGGCAAACAGAGCGGATTGTTTCGGGAAACCCCCACTAGGGCTGACCCTAGGATTGTCGGCGAAACGACAAAAAAACGTCAAACCAATGCTTAGAGTTCGGTGTTCTTCGTTGGCCTGACCAACGAGCGTTTAATTTTGAATGCAAGGAAGCGGGATGCAAAGCACGTTCCCACAGTTGTTGTTGAAACACGCCAGCGAGCGCCCCGACGCGCCCGCCATGCGCGAAAAAGAGTACGGCATCTGGCAGACCCTGAGCTGGCAAGACATGGCCACCTTGGTGGAACAGGTCGCTGGCGGCTTGCACGTCGCTGGGCTCAAGCGCGGTGAACACATGGTGTTGATCGGCTCCAACCGGCCGCGCCTGTACGCCACCATGTTGGCCGCGCAGTCGCTCGGCGCGATCCCCGTGCCGCTGTACCAGGACGCGGCGGGCCCCGAGTGCGTGTTCCCCATCAACAACACGGGTACCCGTTTCGCGATGGTGGAAGACCAGGAACAGGTCGACAAATTGCTGGACATCCGTGGGTCCTGCGAGGCGGTCAGCCACATCTACTACGACGACCCACGCGGCCTGCGCAACTACAGCCAGCCCGGCTTGTCCTCGCTCGACTCGCTCATTGAATCGGGCAAAGCGTTTGTGGCGAGCAACCCCGGCTTCGTCAAGGCAGAGATCGCCAAGGCCAAGGTCGAAGACGTGGCTGCGATGTTCTACACCTCGGGCACCACGGGCAACCCCAAAGGCGTGGTACACACCCACTTCACCCTGCTCAACCGGGGCAAGGCCGCGGCCGACTTCGACCGCCTAGGCCCCAACGAAGACGTGCTGGCCTACCTGCCCCCAGCCTGGATTGGACAAAACATCTTTTCCTACGCCCAATGGCTGGCTTGCGGCTACGTGGTGAACTGCCCCGAATCCGCGGGCACGGTGATGATCGACCTCAAGGAAGTCGGTCCCACTTACTACTTCGCACCGCCCCGCGTGTTTGAAGGCCTACTCACCAGCGTGATGATCCGCATGGAAGACGCGGGCAGCCTCAAAAAGAAGATGTTCCACAGCTTCATGGACATCGCCAAACGGGTCGGTCCGGCGCGCATGGACGGCCTGTCCGTGAGCCTGCTCGACACCTTGAAGTACAAGTTGGGCGACTTCTTTGTCTATGGCCCGCTGCGCAACACCCTGGGCCTCAGCCGCGTCAAGGTGGCCTACACCGCAGGCGAGGCGATCGGCCCTGACTTGTTCACCTTCTACCGCTCCATCGGCATCAACCTGAAGCAGCTGTACGGCTCAACAGAAACCGCCGTGTTCGTCTGCGTCCAGCCCGACCACCAAGCCCGAGCCGACACGGTGGGCGTGCCGCTGGCGGGCGTGGAAATCAAGGTCGCCGCCAATGGCGAGCTGATGGTCAAGTCCCCCGGTCTGCTCAAGGAGTACTACCGCAACCCCACCGCCACCGCCGAGGTACTGACAGCCGATGGCTGGTACCACACCGGTGACGCGGGCTTCTTGGACAACGAGGGCCACCTCAAAATCATCGACCGCGCCAAAGATGTGGGCCGCATCATGGGTGGACCGAACGATGGCTCGATGTTTGCGCCCAAGTACGTCGAGAACAAACTCAAGTTCTTCCCGCACATCAAGGAGGCCGTGGCCCTGGGCGACAAGCGCGACCGGGTGTGTGTGATGGTGAACATCGACTTCGACGCGGTGGCCAACTGGGCCGAGCGGCGCAACCTGCCCTACGCCGGTTACGCAGACCTGGCCCAGAAGCCCGAGGTGTACGGCTTGATCAAAGAATGTGTGGAGCAGGTCAACGCCGACCTCAGCCGCGACGCCCTGCTGGCCGGTAGCCAGATCAGCCGGTTCCTGGTGCTGCACAAGGAGCTCGACGCCGACGATGGCGAGTTGACCCGCACCAACAAGGTTCGCCGTGGCTTCATCGCCGAGAAGTACCAGCCCCTGGTGGACGCCCTGTACGGCAACAAACCCGAGCAATTCATTGAAACCCAGGTCAAGTTCGAAGACGGACGCACGGGCAGCATCAGCGCCACCCTGAAGATATTCGACACCAAGACTTTCGCCCCCGTCAAGGCGGCCGCCTGAACACACCATGAGCAAAAAAATCGGCGACGTCATCCTCGACGTCAACAACATCAGCCTGCGCTTCGGCGGTGTGAAAGCACTGACTGACATTTCGTTCAACGTGCGTGAGCACGAGATCCGCGCCATCATCGGCCCCAACGGAGCGGGCAAGAGCTCCATGCTGAACTGCATCAACGGCGTGTACTCGCCGCAAGAAGGCAGCATCAACTTTCGCGGGCAGACCTTCAAGCACATGAACAGCCGCCAAGTGGCTGAAATGGGCATCGCCCGGACCTTCCAGAACCTGGCCCTGTTTAAAGGCATGAGTGTGCTGGACAACATCATGACCGGGCGCAACCTGCGCATCAAAAGCAACCTGTTCCTGCAAGCGCTGCGCATCGGGCCGGCTGAACGTGAAGAAGTCGCGCACCGCGAGTACGTCGAAAAGATCATCGACTTCCTCGAAATCCAGGCCTACCGCAAAACCCCGGTGGGACAGCTCCCCTACGGCCTGCAAAAGCGGGTGGACTTGGCCCGCGCGCTGGCGCTGGAACCCAAGGTGTTGCTGCTCGACGAACCCATGGCGGGCATGAACGTGGAAGAAAAGCAGGACATGTGCCGCTTCGTACTCGACGTGAACGACGAGTTCGGCACCACCATCGTGTTGATCGAGCACGACATGGGCGTGGTGATGGACATCTCGGACCGCGTGGTCGTGCTCGATTACGGCAAAAAGATCGGTGACGGCACCCCCCAAGAAGTGCGCACCAACCCCGACGTCATCCGGGCCTACCTCGGCACCAGTCACTGAGCAACACCATGGCATTTTTCATCGAAACCCTTTTCAGCGGCCTGATGGTCGGCATGCTTTATTCGCTGGTGGCGCTCGGCTTCGTGCTGATCTTCAAAGCGTCTGGCGTGTTCAACTTCGCACAAGGCGCGATGGTGCTGTTCGCCGCACTGGCCATGGCCCGCTTCTCGGAATGGATCCCCAAGTGGACCGGCATCGAAAGCCTCCTGTTCGCCAACGTGGCCGCTTTCATCATTTCCGCGCTGATGATGTTCGCCCTGGCCTGGCTGGTGGAGCGCCTGGTCTTGCGTCACCTCGTGAACCAGGAAGGCGCGACGCTGCTGATGGCCACGCTGGGCATCACCTACTTCCTCGAGGGCTTTGGTCAGACGTTGTTCGGCAGCCAGATTTACCAGATCAACGTGGGCATGCCCAAAGAGCCGTTGATCGCGTTCCAGTCGGTATTTGACGGGGGTGTGCTGCTGAGCAAAGAAGACATGGTGGCCGCAGGCATCGCCGTGGTCTTGGTCACCTTGCTGACCCTTTTCTTCCAGAAAACCTCCACCGGCCGTGCGCTGCGCGCGGTGGCCGACGACCACCAGGCGGCACAGTCCATTGGCATCCCGCTGAACCGCATCTGGGTCATCGTGTGGTGCGTTGCGGGCATGGTGGCACTGGTGGCGGGCATCATTTGGGGCTCCAAGCTGTCGGTGCAGTTCACCCTGGCCACGGTCGCCTTGCGTGCCCTGCCGGTGTTGATCCTGGGCGGGCTGACCTCGGTGCCGGGCGCCATCGTCGGCGGTCTGATCATCGGGGTGGGCGAGAAGCTGTCAGAGGTGTACCTCGGCCCCTATGTCGGTGGCGGCATCGAGATTTGGTTCGCTTATGTGCTGGCGCTGGTGTTCCTGCTGTTCCGCCCGCAGGGCTTGTTCGGCGAAAAAATCATCGACCGCGTGTGAGTCGGCACCGTTTGAGATAGGAAATTTATGTTTTACCGCGAAAACGGCCAGTTCAAAACCACTTACAAGGCCGACCTGCAAATCTTCCCGATCGCCCAAGACCGCTGGGCGGTGTTGGCCCTGATCGCGTTCGCCCTGATCGGCGTGCCCTTTCTGGCCGACGAGTACATGCTGCGCGCCATCATCATCCCGTTCGTGATCCTGTCGCTCGCCGCACTGGGTGTGAACATCTTGGTCGGCTACTGCGGCCAGATCTCGATTGGCTCCGGTGCCTTCATGGCGGTGGGGGCCTACGCGGCGTACAACTTCATGATCCGCGTCGACGGCATGCCCTTGGTGCCGGCCATTCTGCTCGGGGGCGTGGCTGCGACCGCGGTCGGCATGCTGTTTGGCATCCCCAGCTTGCGGGTGAAGGGCTTGTACCTGGCCATCGCCACGCTGGCCGCGCAGTTCTTTTGCGACTGGATGTTTTTGCGCATCAAGTGGTTCACCAACAACTCGTCGTCTGGCACAGCCTCGGTGTCCAACCTGCAGGTGATGGGCCTGGAAATCGACACCCCGCTGCAGAAGTACTTGTTCTGCCTGGTGTTTCTGATCGTGTTTGGCTTGATGGCCAAGAACCTGGTCCGCAGCGCCATTGGCCGCGAGTGGATGGCGATCCGCGACATGGACGTGGCGGCGGCGGTGATCGGCATCCGCCCGATGTATGCCAAGTTGTCGGCGTTCGCCGTGAGCTCGTTCATCGTCGGTGTGGCGGGGGCGCTCTGGGCCTTCATTTACCTGGGCTCTTGGGAACCCGCTGCGTTCTCGGTCGACCGGTCTTTCCAGCTGCTGTTTATCGTGATCATTGGTGGATTGGGTTCCATCATGGGCGCTTTCTTCGGCGCGGCCTTTATCGTGATCCTGCCGATCTTTCTGAACCAGTTCCTGCCGTGGGTCGGCGGCTTGTTCGGCATTCAAGTGGACACCGCCACAGTGTCGCACTTCGAGTTCATGGTGTTCGGCGCACTCATCGTGTGGTTCCTGATCGTGGAGCCCCACGGCTTGGCCAAACTCTGGAGCATCGGCAAACAGAAGCTGCGGCTTTGGCCGTTCCCGCACTGAACCGGGTGGATTCTTACCGCTGCAATCGACCGCCTATCGCTATCACTTACTTGCAAGCCCTAATGACAGGCATGGGGTTCGCAGGTTTACTAGTTTGCTTTGTTGATTTTTTAAGGAGAGACTCATGAAGCTTCGCCACATCGTTCTGGCCGCCACCATGGCTGCTGCGGGCATCACGTCCGCCTTCGCACAGTCGAAGGAACAGTTCTTCCCGGTATTGGCTTACCGCACTGGTGCTTACGCCGCCAACGGCGTGCCCTTTGCCAACGGCTATGTGGATTACCTCAAGCTGGCCGCGGCCAAGAACGCGCTGAACGGCATCAAGATCACCTATGAAGAGTGCGAAACCGCCTACGCCACCGACCGTGGCGTGGAGTGCTACGAGCGCCTCAAAGGTAAAAACGGTGGCGCCACCACCTTCCAGCCGCTGTCGACCGGCATCACCTTCGCGTTGACCGAGAAAGCCCCTGGCGACAAGATCCCTCTGATCACCGCTGGCTATGGCCGCAGCGAATCGGCCGATGGTGGCGTGTTCAAGTGGAACTTCCCGCTGACCGGCACCTATTGGGTGGCGGCCGACGTGCTGGTTCAGCACATCGCCAAGAAAGAAGGCGGCTTTGACAAGCTCAAGGGCAAGAAGGTCGCGCTGGTCTACCACGACAGCCCGTATGGCAAAGAGCCGATCCCACTGCTGCAAGAGCGCGCAGCGGCCCACGGTTTCAGCCTGCAACTGCTGCCAGTGACACACCCAGGCGTGGAACAAAAAGCCGCCTGGCTGCAAGTGCGCCAGAACCGCCCGGACTACGTGTTCCTGTGGGGCTGGGGCGTGATGAACTCCACCGCCATCAAAGAGGCACAGGCCACTGGCTTCCCGCGTGAAAAGATGTACGGCGTGTGGTGGGCGGGTGCCGAGCCCGACGTCCGCGACGTGGGCGACGCCTCCAAAGGCTACAACGCACTGGCCCTGCAGCACGGCCCTGCTTACGATGCCAAGGTTGTGAAAGAGATTTTGGACGTGGTGCACGCCAAAGGCCAGGGTACGGGCCCGAAAGACGAAGTGGGCCAAGTGCTCTACATGCGCGGTGTGTTTGGTGCCTATCTGGCGGTTGAGGGCGTGAAGCGCGCCCAAGAGCGCTTTGGCAAGGGCAAGCACATGAACGGCGAGCAAGTGCGCTGGGGTCTTGAAAACCTGAACCTGACGCAGGCCAAACTGGACGCTGCTGGCTTCGCTGGCGTGCTGCGCCCCATTGCCACTTCTTGCAAAGACCACATGGGCGCGGCCTGGGCCCGCGTTCAGACCTGGGACGGCAAGAACTGGAACTTCACCTCTGACTGGTACCAAGGCGACGAGCAGATCATCAACCCGATGGTCAAAGCCGCTGCCGACAAGTACGCCGCTGAGAAGAAGATCACCCGCCGCAGCGCAGAAGACTGCCAATCTTGACCCTCTGTCCCCCCGCCTGGCGCGGGGGGCATTCGGCCTTCCTCGCGGGAGGCCTCAAGCCAGCGCCGCACGCGACACTGACTTGAGCTTTCAACCCCCCACCAACATGACTGCACCCAACATTGTTCTCAACGTCAACGGCATCGAGGTCATTTACAACCACGTGATCTTGGTGCTCAAAGGCGTGTCCCTGACCGTTCCTGAAGGCGGCATCGTGGCCATCCTCGGCGGCAACGGCGCAGGCAAAACCACCACGCTGCGTGCAATTTCCAATCTCTTGCGCGGCGAGCGTGGCGAAGTCACCAAAGGCTCCATCGAGTTGCGCGGTGAACGCATCGAAAACCTGTCGCCCGCCGATCTGGTGCAGCGCGGCGTAGTTCAGGTGATGGAAGGTCGCCACTGCTTTGCGCACTTGACGATCGAAGAGAACCTGCTCACCGGTTCCTATACCCGCACCAGCAAGGCCGAGATCGCCCACAACCTGGAGAAGGTGTACAACTATTTCCCCCGGCTCAAGACCCGCAAAGCCTCGCAGGCGGCTTACACCTCAGGCGGTGAGCAGCAGATGTGTGCGATCGGTCGGGCGCTGATGGCCAACCCCAGCATGGTCTTGCTCGACGAGCCTTCCATGGGCTTGGCGCCACAGATCGTGGAAGAGGTGTTCGAGATCGTCAAAGACCTGAACGTCAAAGAGAAAGTCACGTTCTTGTTGGCCGAACAAAACACCAACATGGCGCTTCGTTACGCCGATTACGGCTACATCATGGAGTCGGGTCGCGTGGTCATGGACGGTGCCGCAAAAGACTTGGCCAGCAACGAAGACGTGAAAGAGTTTTACCTCGGCGTGGGCGGTGACGAGCGCAAGTCGTTCAAAGACGTGAAGAGCTACAAACGCCGCAAGCGCTGGCTGGCTTGAAACAGGGCAACAGCATGAACGATTTTTTCGATCCCCTGGAAACCCGCGACCCGGCCGAACGCGAGGCCTCGCTGGCCGCTGCCCTGCCTTGGCTGATCGGCCACGCCAAAGAAAACGCCACCGCTGCGGCGCGGCTGTTTGCCGATGTGGACCCGGCCACGGTGACCAGCCGCGAAGCCCTGGCTCGGTTGCCCGTCACCCGCAAATACGAGCTGCTTGAACAACAAAAGCAACACCGCGCAACCGACGTGTTCGGCGGTTTTGCCACCGTGCGATATGGCGCGGGCATGCCACGCGTGTTCGCCAGCCCTGGCACCTTGTACGAGCCGGAAGGCCATCGCCAGGACTACTGGCGCGTAGCCCGCGCGCTGTTCGCGGCGGGCTTTCGCCCCGGCGAGTTGGTGCACAACTGCTTCAGCTACCACTTCGTGCCTGCAGGCTCCATGATGGAGACCGGTGCGCACTTTCTGGGTTGCACGGTGTTCCCCGGTGGCACGGGCCAGACCGAGCAGCAGGTGCAGGCCATGGCGGAGCTCAAGCCCTCGGGCTACGCCGGAACACCGAGCTTCCTCAAGATCATTCTCGAAAAAGCGGCCGAACTCGGAGTGCCGGTGCCCACGCTCAAAAAAGCGCTGGTGTCTGGCGAAGCGTGCCCACCCAGCCTGCGCGACTGGTTCCGCGACCACGGCGTGGATGCCTACCAGTGCTATGCGACCGCCGACCTTGGCCTGATCGCGTACGAAACCCCTGCGCGTGAGGGCCTGGTGCTCGATGAAGGTGTTCTGGTGGAAATCGTTCGACCTGGCACCGGCGACCCGGTGCCCGAAGGCGAGGTGGGGGAACTGGTGGTCACCACCTTCAACCGCGACTATCCGCTGATCCGTTTTGGTACCGGCGACCTGTCTGCAGTGCTGCCCGGCACCTGTCCGACTGGTCGCACCAACACCCGCATCAAAGGCTGGATGGGACGCGCCGACCAAACCACCAAAGTACGGGGCATGTTTGTGCATCCGGGCCAGATCGCCGACATCGCCAAGCGCTTTCCTGAGGTGGTCAAGGCCCGTTTGGTGGTGTCTGGCGAAATGGCCAACGACAGCATGACGCTGAGGGTGGAAACCCAAAGCGCAGCGGGCGACTTGCCCGGCCGGCTGGGCGACGCGATTCGCGATGTGACCAAGCTGCGTGGACAGGTCGAACTGGTCAGCCCGGGCAGCTTGCCCAACGACGGCAAGGTCATCGAAGACGCCCGCAGCTACAAGTGAGGCCCCCCCAACGGCCTGGACCGAATGGGAACCAATGGAGCTGGTCGACCAAGCGCTTGCCCGTCGGGCTGTTTCTGACACGTCACGGGCTCGACTGTCAGCACTCGTCATCCATTGCCCGGCTTCCGTCGCAGCCTGACGCCCGACCGCGCCCTTATCGGTTGACCCACTGGGGCGCGTGGCTACGTATTTCCCGCGATGCCTGGGTGGGGGCGCGGCGCTACCATCCGTGACCTTTCGACATTGGAGACACCCACCATGAAATCTCTATTCGCGCTGACTGCGCTCAGCCTGGCCGCTTTCGGTGCCCACGCCGACGACTTTCCCGCCAAAGACAAGATCATCACCATCGTGGTGCCGTTCAGCGCGGGCGGCCCAACGGACCGCGTGGCCCGTGACTTGGCCGAAGCGTTGCGCAAGCCCTTGGGGGGCACCAGCGTGGTAGTGGACAACGCCGCTGGCGCGGGTGGCTCCATCGGCGCCAACAAGGTCGCGAAGGCCACACCCGACGGCTACACCGTGCTGCTGCACCACATCGGCATGTCCACCATGCCCACCCTGGTCCGCAACATCCCTTTCAAGGTCGACAGCGACTTCGAATACCTCGGCATGATCAACGACGTGCCCATGACGCTGATCGCCAAGCCGTCGATGCCCGCCAACAACTACAAAGAGCTGACCGCCTGGCTGACGCAGAACAAGGGCAAGGTCAATTTGGGCAACGCTGGCATTGGATCGGCCTCGCACCTGTGTGGTTTGCTGTTCCAGAACGCGCTGCAAAACGAGATGACCACCATCCCGTACAAAGGCACCGCACCGGCCATGACCGACCTGATCGGTGGCCAAATCGACTTGATGTGCGACCAAACCACCAACACCAGCACACAGATTGAGGCCAAGAAAGTCAAGGCTTTTGCAGTGACCACCAGCAAGCGCCTGACCACGCCCGCGCTGAAAGACCTGCCCACGCTGGAAGAGTCGGGTCTGAAAAACTTCCAAGTCACGATCTGGCACGGTCTGTACGCCCCCAAAGGCACGCCCGCGGCGGTGACGACCAAACTCAATGAGGCCTTGAAGACGGCGTTGAAAGACCCCGAATTCATCAAGAAACAAGAAGGTTTGGGTGCAGTGGTCGTGACCGACAAGCGCATGGAACCTGCCGAACATAAGAAGTTCGTGGCGGCCGAAATCGCCAAGTGGAGCCCCATCATCAAGGCAGCGGGCGTTTACGCCGACTGAAGTCCGCTGATTGGCACGGTTGGTAGCCCATTGGGCGGGTGGCCAACACCTGCCCAAAGGTCACCTGACCCGTGAACAGCGGGCTCGCGAACAGCTGGTGAACGACCGGTAAACAATTCCCCACTTCACCCATGTCAGGCGGCTCCGGCCGCCTTTTTCACGCCCGGTGAAAAAGCCCCGTTGCCGCAGACTGACTTGAAAAGCGATCGCCACAGGCGAGCGCTTGGGGCCACCGATCAAACCCCCCAAACGATCGGCACGTCGGCCTGGGCACATCGCTTGAGCATGTCCACAAACGGCACCGTGCGCTGTTTCAACGACACGGGGGTGGGCGGCGGTGCGCGGTCATCGTCTTCTGTGGTGTCAACGGCTTGGCGCTGCGCCTCGTCGGCGGCGACGGCACGCTCCAGCGCGGCCAGTGCGGCGGGCATCTGCTCGGGCAACACGATGCCCTGCGGCCCCGGCGCTTTGCCAATGATCTCCAGCACTTGGCGCCCATGGGGATCCAGCATGATCAGGTCGCCGGTGACCGACGATTTGAATTTGTACAACATGGCGCGCGCTCTCCAAATGGGTGTGGGCCATTGTGCGCCCACCGCTTGAAATTCGGCCTGGGAACGGTGTGTCAGCGCCGCACAGCGCATTTTCAAACCAAAACAGGCCCTGGCCCACGCGTTATCTGGTCCAATTGCTCCTAAAAAAGGAGCGGCTGCGAAGGCGATGACCTCTGCTCCAGACCCCGATCCTCCGTGACGCTCGCTGATTCAGCAAGGTCGCAGACCACCGCGTCGCCCACACGCACATGTCCGCCGCGCAGCACCCGGGCGGTCAGACCGCCATGCCCGCGCATCGCGTTGTATCCGCCGGGTCCCAACACCGCCTCCATGTGCGAACACGGCTCGCAGGGACCGGTGATTTCCAGCCACGCCTCACCGACGCACAACACCAGCGGCTGGTCTTTGAACAGGGCCCGGGCCGCGAGCAAATTGAGTCCGGACACCACCAGGTTGCGCCGCAACAGCAGCGGCGACAGATCGTCACGCCCCAGAAAAGCGGCCACCACAGGCAAATGCTCGGCTTGGAACAGGGTGACCTCGCGCCGACCCCCCATTGGCGCTGTGCTGCGGCGGTCGCCCACCAGACCGCGCTCTGCCAATGCGTCGGTCTCTGTGAGGCTCTGGGCTAGGCCGCGTTTGTGCGGCCGGACAACGATGTGCGTGAGCCGCCCCGCTCGGGGAAACTGCCGGGTCAGTGCCCGCAGCCCGTCGACCACCACGCGTGCGCTGGCTCGAAGTGACGGGTCACTGAATCGGGTTGGTGGGACTGTCAGTCCCGGCCTCGTCCTCGATGAATTCCACGTCGGTGCCATCGGACTCGACCGCAGGGGTGAACTCGGCTTCGAACATGGCGAAGATGCGTTCGAACGCCTGCTGTGGGTCATGGCCCTGCTTTTCGTAAGCTTCGGCCGCGTGGCGCACAACGCCTGCGAGCATGGTGCCCCAAACGCCGGGGTCTTCCCAAGTGGTCTTGAAGCTCACTTGCTGGTCATGGCCAGGCGCCACCCACACACGAAGCACCTCCACCGCGCCGGGTTCCATCGCCAGAGGTGGGGGCAGCAGGTCATTGGGCTTGGGAACGATGTCGTTGCTCATGGCGGTCTCCTGGTGGGTGTGGTTCTGGCGCCGTTGGCCGGCTGTGTCCCCTGCGCTGGCCGCCAAGTGAGGCGACTCGGCTGACTGGGGTCGGCTGGGGCTCAATCAGCCTTGAATTATCGCAGCGCCAGGCCGTCGCCACAGCGCCCAGGCGCCGACCACCAAACCCACGGCCATGCCCGCCAAGGCGCCGGTGAGGTGGGCGGCCGCGACCACGTTGAAGCCCCACCCTGCGTCAAACACCACAGGGGCCTCCCAGGCCCGCTCGTTGAGCAACTTGAATACCAGCCCAGCGAACAGCGCATAGCACCAGGGCCGCGCAGCGAACCACAGGCTGTGGGCCCACAAAACGCCCAGCATCCCGTGCAGCAATCCCGACAAGCCCCGGTAAGCGGTGACCTCAGGCCAGATCGACAGCATCGCGGTGCCGACTGGCCAAGCGATCAACACCGCCAGCACCGCCGGCCACCCGGCGTGCAGGGCCCACCCCAGCACGGCCACCGCGCCCAGGGCCAGCAGGTTGGCGGTGGTGTGGGGCGATGACAGGTGAACCGCACTGGCGGTCCACCACGTCCAGGGCGAGGCGGTCGCGGTATCGGGGCGCCACGCCAGGGCGTCGGGCTGCCCCAGCGCAGCGGCCAGCGCGGTGCCCACCGCCAACCAGCCGCACAAACGCAGCCAGGGCATCGGTCAGGCCTTCGGGTGCGGCACAGTCGCGGCGGTCGTCCGCGCGGCAGGGCCCGCAGGGTCCAGGCCGTGCTCAAAGTCGTCGATGTAGGTGAACACCGCAGGCACCACCAGCAAGCTGAGCAGGGTGGAGGTGATCAAGCCGCCGATGACGGCGATCGCCATCGGAGAGCGAAAGCTGGGGTCGGCCCCCCAACCCAGGGCCAGCGGCATCATGCCCGCACCCATGGCGATGGTGGTCATCACGATGGGGCGGCTGCGTTTGTGGCAGGCGTCCACCAAAGCCTCGAAGCGTGCCATGCCCGCTTGCCGCGCGAGGATGGCGTAGTCCACGAGCAAGATGGAGTTCTTGGTGACGATGCCCATCAACATGATCAGCCCGATCATCGACGGCATGGACA
This sequence comes from Comamonadaceae bacterium, assembly GCA_027490925.1. Classification (GTDB taxonomy): domain Bacteria; phylum Pseudomonadota; class Gammaproteobacteria; order Burkholderiales; family Burkholderiaceae_C; genus PCRC01. The sequence goes on along the minus strand of JAIXXF010000025.1, from coordinate 31,688 downwards.
GTGCCTTTTGCGTCAGCAGCAAGGCCACGAAGGCGCCGCCGATGCTCAGTGGCAAAGCCGCCAAAATCGTGACCGGTTGCATGAAGTCTTTGAACAACAGCACCAGCACGCCGTAGATGCAGAGCACGCCAATCAGCATGGCGATGCCAAAACTCGCGAACAACGCCTGCATCTCCTGCGCATCGCCCAGTTCAGCGATCTTCACCGCGGGCGGCAGGTTCTTGAGAGACGGCAAGGCGCGTGCCTCTTCGTTCAGCTCACCCAGCGCACGGCGACCCAGTTCCACATCCAGCGTCACGTTGCGGCTGCGGTTGAGGCGGTCGATCTGGGCCGGGCCGCTGTCCAGGGTCACGCTCGCCACCGCACCCAACAACACCGGCCCGTGCTTGCCGGGCACGGTGAGGCGTTCGATGGCGGCCAAGTCGGCACGAACCGCGTCGGGCAGCTTGACGCGGATCGGCACTTGGCGTTCACTCAGATTGAGTTTGGTCAAGGCGGTGTCGTAATCGCCCGCCGTGGCGACCCGCACGGTCTCACCGATGCTGGCAGCGGTCACGCCCAGATCGGCGGCGCGGGCAAAGTCGGGCCGCACGATGACCTCTGGCCGCACCAGAGAAGCACTGGAGCCGACATTGCCAATGCCTTCCAGCGTGCGCAGCTCGCGCACCACTTGCTGGGCCGCCGCACCCAATGCGACCGGGTCTTCGCTTTGCAGTACCAGCTGCATTTTCACGCCGGTGTCGGGCGGGCCCACGTTGAAGCGGGCCCCAGCGATGTCGGACAAGCGCTCGCGGATCTGCGTTTCGATCTCAGGCAACGACTCTCGGCGGTCGTTGCGGTGGCGGGTGGTGAGGGTGAGTACCGCACGCCGGGCTTCGGCCGCCGCGCCAGGGGCGAACGCATCGCCACTGGAGCCACCACCGATGGAGCTGAACACACTCAGCACGCCGCCCACTTGCATGGCGGCCAAGCGGGCCTGTTCGGCCACCGCACGGGTTTCGGCCAGGGTGCTGCCCGGCGGCAGTTCAATGTTGATCTGGGTCTGGGCGCGGTCTGCGGGGGGCACAAAGCCTGTGGGCAGCAGCGGCACGATGGCGATGGACGCAGCAAAAAAAGCCGCCGCCCCTAAGGCGGTGCTGAGCCGGTGGCGCAGGCACCACCGCATGGTGGCCATGTAGCGCCGCATCAGCCAGCCGTCTGGCGGTTCGGGTTCGGCGTGTGGCTTGAGCAGGTAGGCGGCCATCATCGGCGTGAGCAGCCGCGCCACCATCAACGAGGCCAAGATCGCGATCACGGCGGTCCAGCCGAACTGCTTGAAGAACAGTCCGGGCACGCCGCCCATGAAAGCGGTGGGCAAAAAAACCGCCACCAACGCGAAGGTGGTGGCGATCACAGCCATACCAATTTCATCTGCCGCTTCAGTGGCCGCCTGGAAGGGCGTTTTGCCCATCCGCAGGTGGCGCGCGATGTTCTCGATCTCCACAATCGCATCGTCCACCAGCACGCCCACCACCAGCGCCAGGGACAACAGCGTGACGGTGTTGAGGGTATAGCCAAAGTACTTGAGGCCCAGAAAGGTGGGAATCACCGACAGCGGCAGCGCGGCGGCGGCCACCAGGGTGGCGCGCCAGTCGCGCAGGAACCACCACACCACCAGCACGGCCAGCACCGCGCCCTCGTACAACAGCTCCATGGAGCCATCGAAGTTCTCTTGCACCGGGAACGCGTTGTCGATGGATTGCTTCAAGGCCACGTTGGGGTGGGCGGCCTGCAAAGCAGCGACTGCTGCACGCACCTCTCGGGCAACGTCCACCTCGCTCGCACCCTTGGTGCGAAACACCTCGAAACCCACCACCGGCAGCCCGTCTTGCAGCGCGACCGCGCGGGGCTCGGCCACGGTATCGGTGACGGTGGCGACCTGGTCGAGCCGAATGCGTCGGCCGTCGGCCAGAGGAATCTCCAACCGCGCCAGCTCGGATGCGGTTTTCACCGTGGCGATGGTGCGCACGGACTGCTCGGCACCGCTCACGTCGCCGCGCCCGCCGGGGGCTTCTTGCTGCACCAAGCGCAAGCGGCGCGACACGTCCACTGCCGCCACGTTGAGTGCGGCCATTTGGCTGGCGTCCAGCTCGACCCGCACCTCTCGGCTGACGCCGCCCATGCGTTTGACCGCCCCCACACCTGGCACGCTCAGCAAGCGCTTGGTGACGGTGTTGTCCACAAACCAGCTCAGTTGTTCGTCGTCGAGCTTTGGGCGCACCGTGGCCTGACCGGCACCGCTCTCTGTCACCGACGCGGCGGTGAAAGTCAGCACCACGCGCCCTGCGGTGGACGCCTTGGTGACCGACGGGTCGCGCAACTCTGACGGCAGGTCGGCACGGACACGGGCCACCGCATCGCGCACGTCGTTCACCGCATCGGAGATGTTCTTCTCCAGGATGAATTCAACCGTGACCACCACCTCGCCGTCGAGCACCTTGGTGTAGAGGTTCTTGACCCCCTGCAGCGTGGCCACCGAGTCTTCGATCTTGCGCGCCACCTCGGTTTCCAGCTGCGCCGGTGCCGCACCCGGCAACGACGCGTTCACCGTGACAATGGGCAGTTCGATGTCCGGAAAGTCCTGCACCGGACTGGCTTTGAACGCGAGCAGACCCGCCAGCGTCAGCAAAGCGAACAGCATGATCGCCGGGATGGGGTTTTTGATCGACAGCGCAGAAAAGTTCACGGCCCCGCCTCACTCTTTGGCCGGGCCGCTGGCAGCGCCGGCGGATGGGCTGGGCACCTGCTTCACCAGGTCACCGTCGTTGAGGAAGCCCGCGCCGCTGACGACCACCACCGCGTCGGCGGTCAAGCCATCGGGCACCTCCACGCGGTCGCCCACACGGCGGCCCGCCTGTACCCTGATCTGGCTGACCCGCCCGTCGGGTTGCAGCCGGAACACATGGCTGAACCCGTCGCGCACCACCACCGCCTGCTGCGGCACCGTGAGCGCCGTTGTGGTGCCCAGTTCGAACTCGCCCTTGGCGAACATGCCGGCCTTCACCGCCGCCGCCCCGGCAACTGGGGCGGGCGACAAATCAACGTAGATCAGCGCTGACCGGGTCGCCACGTCGACCGTCGGCGCTTGCACCCGCACCTTGCCGCGCACGGTGGTGCCGTTGGCCGCGGTCACGCGGACCGGGGTGCCTGGCGGCAGGCGAGCCAGTTCTGTGGCGGTGACCTCGGCCCGCCATTCGAGCCGCCCCTGGCGGATCAGCCGGAACAGCTCGGTGCCGCTGGGCACCACCGCCCCCACGGTGGCGCTGCGTGCCGAAATCACCCCGCTGTCGGGCGCCAGCACCTGGGTTTGCCGCAGGCGCAACTGCTGGGCTTCCAGAGTGGCGCGCGCCGCTTGGACCCGGGCTTGGGCCGTCTGGGCCGTGGTGTCGTACTGGTTGATTTGCTGGGCGCTGAGGGCCCCCGTGCCTTGCAGGCTGCGGGCCCGTTCTGCGTTGAGGCTGGCCTCGCGGGCGTTGGCCTCGGCCTCGGCCAGAGTGGCTTTGGCCTGGGCCACTTCGGCCAGCAGCGTCGCGTCGGCGAACCGTGCCAGCACTTGCCCGGCACGCACCACGTCTCCCACTTGGGCCCGCACCTCGCTCAAGCGCAGGCCGTTGGACTCGCTGCCCACCACCGCTTCTTGCCAGGCCGCGATGTTGCCGTTGGCGGTCAGCCCCAACGGCAGCGCGGTGGCTTGTGGTTGTGCAGTGGTCACCGTCAGAGCCGGCTTCGCGCCGCCGGGGGAGGCGCTGCTGGGGCCCGTGTTGGCAGCGCTGGCGCTGGTCGTAGAGGTGGGTGGCTGGGCGTCCGGGCTCTGGCCGCGCAGCGCCCAGACGCTGCCGGCCACAACCAGCACGGCCAACAGCGAACCGGCCAGGGCTTTTTTGGAAGTAAGGTTCATCGGCGCTCTTACGGGGTGCAGGGGGCTCATTGCAATGGCTTGGACAGTGACTGTGCGCTGTCGGTACCGGGTGCGTTGCTGATCTTGGTGTGAAGCGAATCAGCGGGATTGGGGTGTGGAGGTCGGCCGAGGGTGTCCTCCTCAGCCGAAGAGGTCTGCCAGCCGCCGCCTGCGGCACGGTACAACGCCACCCAAGCGGCCGCCCGTTCGCGCTCCAGCGCGACCAGGTTGCTGGCGGCTGCCAAAGCGGTGCGCCGGGTGTCTTCCAGTTCAATCAGGCTGGCCAGACCAGCCCGGTGCCGTGCTTCGGCGGCCACCAGCGCGGCTTGGTAGCCGTTGCGCGCGATGGCCGCGTTGTCGCTCCGGGAGGCGGTGCTTTGCAGGTTGACCAGAGCCTCTTCCACCTCGCGCACCGCCTGCCGGACTTTGGCGCGGTATTGCGAGGCCGCGTCGTCCACACGGGCCTGTGCCGCCTTTGCATTGGCGCTGGCACGGCCACCGTCGAACAGCGGCACGCTCAGGGAGAGTGGCCCGATGGACCAGGTGTCGCCATTTGCCTGCAGGCCACCGGCGCGATAGCCCACGATCCCGATGTTGCCGCTCAAACTCAGGCGCGGTAGGCGCTGGGCCGAGGCGTTGTCGAGGTCGGCCAAGGCGGCCAGCAACTCGCATTCGGCGCTGTAGATGTCCGGTCGCTGAGCGATCACCTGCGCGGGCAAAGACGCTATCGATACAGGAGCAATGGCCTGAGAATGTCCGGGGGCTGAGGCCAGTTTTTCTTTCAAATCTGGCTCGGGCAGGCCAGTCAGCGCCACCAGGGCTTTGACATCGATGTCGCACACCGCACGCTGCTGGGTCGCACGGGCGCGCGCATCGGCGGCGCTGGCATCGGCCAAGGCCTGCTGGGCGGGCGCCACAAAGCCCGCCTGGGTGCTGAGCCTGGTGAGTCGGGCGGTTTCGGCGCGGGAGGCGGCGTCGGCGTCGGTCACCGCCGACAGGCGCTGACAGTGGCCCCAACCCAGGTAGGTGTTGGCGACCTCGGCCGCCACCAACACGCGCGCCTCGTGCCACTGGGCCCTGGAACCATCAAGGCGCGCCTGCGCGGCGTCCCGGGTGGCGCGGTTGGCACCGAACAAATCGAGTTCCCAGGTGGTCTGCACCCCGAGCTGCAGCGTGGTGGCGGGAGCGCCACCGAACGCGGACGGGCCCGCACCAGGCGTTGTGGTCGAGCCATCAGGGATCCCCAGACCCGACTGCGCGGGCGCACGGCTGGCGCTGCCCACCGCGTTCAGGGTGGGCAGCAGGCTGGCGCTTGCGCCCGTGCGAGACGCCTGCGCTTGGGCGATGCGGGCGGCTGCGGCCGACACGCTCGGGCTGATCCGCTGCGCGGCGTCGATCAGCCCCAACAGCACCGGATCGCCTTGCGACGCCCACCAGCGGGACAGGTCTGTCAACTGGCCACCGTGCGGCAGCGGCGCTTGCCATTGCGTGGGCAACGCGGGCGCGTCGCTCGCAAGTGCCTCGTGAAGGGCGTTCTGCGGGGTGCTGGCGCACGCGGCCAACAAACCCGCCACCACCCACACCAGGGGCAGGACCTTGCCGAGTGGTGGGCTTTGGATGGGAAGGTTGAGTGGTGTTGTCATGGAAAGGGCTTTGCGCCGTTGGTCGCACCTAGGGTGCAGCATACCGCCGGGCAACGGTGGTGGCGGTATCCATGCCAACAGCCGAACAAACGAATTGGCATCCCATGACGCACCCAGACCAGAACGACCCTGACGGCCACCGTGGTGGAGATTCACTGAACAAACGCTGCGCGCCGCAGTAAACCACCAATTCCATGACCTTACGGGCGACCGGGCTCTGCGGCGCGCAAGGTTTGCCGGGCCGACAGGTACCCCGGACTGCACCACCCGCCAGAGCTTTCCCGGACCCGGCCAACAACACCACCGCCGAGCCTCACAGGCTTCTGTTGCGCTCGACGCAGCAGGGTGGGGTCGCTTTTGGGCTCAGTTGATCAAAGGCCGCCAGCGGCTGGCGGCTGGGGGAGGTGCTGCAGGGGGGGGCGCCACAGCGGCTGCCGGCGCGGCAGGAGGCAAAGCCAGGGGTGACGAAACCACCGATCCAGGCTTCGACTCGGTACTGCGGTCGTAGTCGGGGATCGATCCCAAGGCCATAGACGAGCGGAACGTCGTTGGCGCTTTGCGACTTGGTGTGTCCAAGGACGCGACCGCAGGAGCCGAAGGGCTTGTTGTTGGACCCGTTGACCGGGACGCAGCCGTCATAGAAGTCGGTACAGGAGAGGTCTCGGCTTTGCTCACAGCCGTCGAAGGCGTGTTCGCTGCGCTTTGCCCGATGCCCGGCACCGATTTCAACGTCGGGTTCTTGGGCGCTGGAGGCGCGCCAAGGGGACTGACACAGCCGGGGCCCTTGCATTCGCCCGCCGGGGTGTCCAGCAGGCTGTCGGTGATCACGCTGCTGTACTCTGTGGATGCCACTGCGGTGTTCAGCCAACTGTTGTTGGTGTTGGGCTCCAGCAGCAAACGCCCAGTGGTGCGCGCCAGGCGGAACTCCGCGACCCGCACGTCGAACACCGCGTCGACCAGGTCAAGCAGCAGAGAAAAGTGTTCGAGCTGCGCGTCCAGCACGTTTTGCAATGTCTCGCGGCCGAACCCGAGCAAGCGCCGGCGCGCCTGATAGGCTTGGTTGGATTCAGACACCGCCTCCAGCAGCTGTCGCTCGCGCTCGACGCCCGACGTCGCCCGACCGTATGAAGCGGCGGTCACTTCCACCAGGTTGGCGCGTGCTGCTTCCATCTTGGCTTCTTGCGACTCGACCTCGGCCATGGCCGACTTGATGCGGGCAGCAATGTCAAAGCCAGTGCCGAGGTTCAGGTTCAGTTCCAGCGCGGCTCGGGTGGGATCGGAAGCCAGCGCGCGGTTGTCGCGGGTTTTGGACACCACCGCATCCAGTGTGGGAAAACGCGACGCCCGCTCGCGCTCCACGATGGCGTTGGCGCGCTCAATGCGCCGCCGCGCCTCGGCCAGTTCCGCACTGTTGGCTTCGGCCAAAGCCACGGCATCTTCGAGCGTGCGAACCGACCATTCTTTGGGGAACACCAGGCTAGGCAACTGGGACGGGTTGGGGCGGAAGCGGAAATAGGTGTCGAACTTAGCGACCGCATCGGCCAGGAGCGCATCGAACTCCTGGCGCTTGGCGGCCGAGCCCGCGCGGCGAGACGAAGCGAGCTTCGCATCTCCCTGCCCCACGGCGCCCAAGTCCACCCGCCGTTGTTCGACCCGCGTCAGTTCGTCGAGGATTTGGGTGGACTTGTCCGCGATGCGCTTCTTCAAATCGAAGCGCTGCACCTGCAGGTAGGCGGTGATGCCATCCAGCACCACTTTTTGCGACACGGCTTTGACCGCTTCGGTTTTCGCACCTTGGTTGGCGTCGGCCGCCTTGATACGGGAACTGATCAATCCACCATCCAGCAAGCTCATACGAACGCTGGCAGTGAGGGCGTTGAACGAACCAGAATCGGCAGAAGCAGAGGTGTTGGTCGCGGACTGTCCAGTGGATGCACCCAATGCAAAACGTGGGTAGCGCGCCTGTTTTGCCGTCTCGGCTTCGAAACCGCTGACCGCGGCCTCCGACTTCGCCGTCAGCACCTCGGGGTGTTCTTGCGCCATTTGCAACAAGCCCAAACGCACCTTCTCGGCGTACTCCATCGCACCGACCGAGCGCCCGGAAATCTTGCTGGCCTGCGAAAGAGACACCGAAGCGGGACTTTGTGCCATCGCGGGTGCGAGCAAGCCAGCCAGGGCCAGAGCCACGCACAGGGGGGACAAACGCCAAGTCACGTCAAGGCTCCTGGAAGGCTTGCCGCTGGACCTTCAACACCGGCCGCAGCATGTACCAAATGAACGGGTCCTTGCCCACCAGGAGGTCCACTTCCACTTCCATACCGGGAGTGACCTGATTTTCTCGGCTGCCCACAAAGGTGGATTCGGTGCCGATCATCATCTTGTAGTAAGTGCGCATCACCGGGTTATTGGGATCGGTATCGGCATCAGCGCCCACCAGGTTGACTTTGCCGTCGATGGACCCATAGCGCAGAAAGTCGTACGCGGTGACCTTGATCTTGGCGGTCTGGCCAGAATGCACAAAACCACGGTCGTTCGGGCTCAGGCGGGCCTCAATGGTGATTTGGGCGCGGTCGGGCACGACCTCCATGATCTGCTCGCCCGCCTTGACCACCCAACCCGGGCTGGGGTTGCGCAGGCCCTTGACCACACCATCGGCGGGGGCTCGCACCACGGTGCGGGAGCGTTGCAGCTTGGCGCGGGCCAGGTCTTCGCTCGCACTCGCAATCTGCCGCTCCAACGTGGCCAATTCATCTGACGCACGCCGGCGGAAACGGCCGGTGGCCTCGACCACTTTGGCCTGCGCTTCATTGATCGCAGCCGTTGCGGAACCCATTCCTTGGCGCGCTGTGGCCAGCTCGCCACGAACCGTCTCCAACTGGCGTTGCTTCTCCAGCACTTCCAACTGCGGAATGAGCTTTTCTTCCAGCAGCTGCTGGGACATGGAGACTTCTTTTTCAAACAGGGCCAGGCGAGCCGACAAGGCGTTGACCCGCTCCTGCTGTTCCGCCAACTTACTTTTTGCCTGGGCCAGCCCGGACTGGGCGGCCGCCACCACCCCTTCTTGTTCCAGGATGCGTGCCTCGTAAGCGCCCGATTCGGCTTGGAACACCGATTCGTCAATGTCGTTACCAAAGCCATTGCGCGTGACCGATTTGCCTTGAATTTCAGCCATCAATCGCACTCGGGTGGCCTGCAAGGCGGCATTGCGTGCGGTCAGTTCTTCCAAGTTCAGACTGTTACTGCCCAAGTCGATCTCGACCAGCGGCTGGCCCGCTTTGACTGTTTCGCCTTCCTTGACCATCACCGCGCTGACGATGCCCCCCTCCAAGTGCTGGATCGCCTTGATCTGGTCGGACGGGATCACCCGACCCTGTGCCACCACCACCGACTCGACTGGAAATCCCAAACCGAACAAGGCCAACACTGCACCGGACCCCCAAACGGCCCAGGTGCGTCGGGACTTTTTCGCAGCGTACGGCAGCGCCTTGACGGTGCCCAGTGCGTCGTTCCCGCCTTGCAGGACGGCGGGCAAGTGGCTTTTATCAGACTGATCCATGAATTTTCGCGATGGGTGGACGGGGGCTGGACCGCGGGCGTGTCAGTGGTCTTCGGCGGGGGCCGGCGTGCTTGGCGGGGCGCTCGGTTTGGCCCCTGCAATCGCCGCTGTGGCCGCGGCTGCGGGCAACTTCACACCAAACAGCTTGGGCACCATGACCGAGGCGGAGCCGCTTTCTACATTGCCGTTACCTGTGACGTAATGCACTTGGGTGGCGCTGGCGACGATGCGCAGCGAATGGGTCACGACAATGATGGTGCGGCTGCGGGCCGCGGCCATCAGCGCGGCAATCAAAGCGGTTTCTGCCTGGTAGTCCAGGTCGTTGCTCGGCTCGTCCAAGATCACCACGGCCGGGTCGCGCAGGAACAGCTGTGCCAACGCCAGTTTGCGCCGTTCACCCATCGACAACCCCATGCCCCCCTCTCCGAGCATGGTCCGATAGCCGCCTGGCAACCTCGAGATGAAGTCGTGCGCCCCCGACAAACGGCAGGCCGCGACAATGCGCTCGTCGGTTTGATCGGGAGCCGCACGCCGCAGCACCTCGATGATCTCGCCGCCGAACAGATACACCTCTTGCGAGAGGATGCTGATCCACTGCACCAACTCCTCACGGGCGAACTGCGACAGGTCGTATTCGTCGACCGAGATCTTGCCGTGGGTGGGCGTGTACAAACCCGCAATCAGCTTCACCAGCGTGGATTTGCCCGCACCGTTTTTACCGACGATGACATGCAGGCCGCCTGGCCCAATGTCTAGGTTGACACTGTCGAGCACCAAGGGGGCGTTTTCTGCGAACTGGAAGGTCACGTCTTGCAGGCGGATGGTGCCCCGCGGCTTGGGCAGCGTGACGCCGCCCGGGCTGCGGCTGACCGGTTCGTTCAACACGGATTCCAGTCGCTTGGCCGCTTCGGCTGCAATCGCCAGCGAACGCCAGTTGGAAGCGAGTCCAGCGACCGGCGACAACGCTTTCATGGCCAGCATGTTGGCGGCGATCAGGCCGCCCACCGTCATCCACTGCTGCATCACCGCGACCGCGCCCACCGACAGCAAGACCACTGAAAACACCGACAGCATCACCGTGGTCAGCTCCCGTGCACCTTCGATCTCGCCGTTCTTCCGGAAGCTCTCGGCCAACCAAGCGTTGTAATTCTGGCGCCACATCGACAAGATTGGGGTGTCGTTGCCCAGACTCTTCAACGTCTCCCGCGCGCGGCAAATTTCAGACGTGGTGGCGTCCAAACTGCGGCCTCGCTGCACCTCTTCCACCCGGCCGGCACGCACTTCGTCGGCCCACCACCAGGCAAAAAAGGCCAGTACGGCCAGAAACAACAGCAACACAGGCAGCAACGGCCAGGCCACAACCCCAACGATGATCAGGGCGAAGATCGCCACCGGCAAATCGAAAATCGAGGTCACCAAGCCGCCGGTCACAGTCGACCGCACCGCACCGACGTCGCGGAACAACAGAAACCATGCGGTGGTGGGCCGCGACTCGAGGGCTCGCAATGGCCGCTGCAGCATGGACTTCATCAGCGCATTGGACACGTTGTGATCGATCGTTGCCCCGGCGTCGCGCAATGCGCGCGACCGCTTTCGACGCAACCACAGTTCCACCATCAGGAACACAAAGATGCCTGCGACCAAGGCCACCAGAGTCGCGTAACCGCTTCTGGAAATCACCCGGTCGTAGACTTGCAGGGTAAAGATGGATGGCAACAAACCAAACAAACTTATCGGCAGTGACCACCACGCGGCGCGCTTCACGGTGGGGTAAGCCACATTAAAAGCGTCGCTGAGCGCATTCCCGTAAGGGTTCACGCCTGGGTCAATTTGTACGTGATTGACCAGTTGGCGTGGTAGTAGAAACTTGAGCATGGTTTAGGTGTGACGGGGCATCCCCCATGAATGCCCATTTGCCGGTCTGTCGGTCATTGGATTGAACGAAAACCTTTAATGTCGACGGAGTGTAAACCGTTTGCCTGCTTACGCCTCAGAGATCAGGGCGGGTTAACTGGTAGATATTCATCAATCTACCCGGTAATTTGCCCTTCATTTCTCACGCGCCATTGCTAGTCCTGGCGCCCGTAGTTAAGTCAAAAAGTAAAAAACGCCGGTCGCTCTCGCGGCCGGCGTTTCTGATCAGGTGCGGCCCGATGTAAGGGCCCTGTCGATCAGCGGTTGGTCAAGGGGTTGATGGAAGACAGCAGACCCGTCACCGTATCAGGTAAAGACGTCAAAGACGCGGGCAAACTGGAAACATCGCCAGCGGCCGGCGCCATATCGTCAGCCGCGTTGCCGCCCAACAAACCGCCCACAATGGGCACGCCTGCCAGCAGACCGCCGACCAGAGGCAAGCCGGCCAATGGGCTACCGTCTTCGCCGCCGAGCAATGTGCTAACCACTGGCAAGCCGGCCAATGGGCTGCCGTCTTCGCCGCCGAGCAATGTGCTAACCACTGGCAAGCCGGCCAACGGGCTGCCGTCTTCGCCGCCGAGCAACGTGCCCACCAGTGGCAAGCCGGCCAATGGGCTACCATCTTCGCCGCCAAGCAAACTGCCCACCAGTGGCAAGCCGGCCAATGGGCTACCGTCTTCGCTGCCGAGCAAACTGCCCACCAGTGGCAGGTCTGCTTTAGCCGTTTCGCTATTGGCAGGCACCAAACCACCCGCTAACCCGCTGAGAATTCCACCCAAAACAGGGATACCAGCCACTGCGTTCGTACCACCCGACAAACCGCCGGTCAAAGCACCCACCAATTCGCCCACGACGGGGATGCCGGCCAGCGGACCTTGATCGCCAACAGACAAGCCACCGGTCAGAGCGTCCACGAGCTCACCCACCACTGGGATGTTGGACAGTGGGCTGGCGCCACCACCCGTCAGACCGCCAAACAGGCCACCCAAGGGGCTGCCAGCAGCACCGCCCAAGATACCGCTCAGATCGACCAAGCCCTCTTGGCCAATGATGCTGTCGCCGAGCAGCATGTCTACAGGACCTGCGTCGCCCAGCAGGCCTTCTACCCCGATCAGGGGCGTCAACGAGCCACCGGTGATGTTGTTCACGGCATCAAGGGTGGTCTGATCCAGAACCGCCACAGCTGCGGCGTCAATACCTGCTGGCCCCGTCGCACCAGTGGCACCAGTGGCACCGGTTGCACCTGCGGCTCCGGTGGCGCCCGCCACGCCGGTGGCGCCAGTCGCACCCACCATGCCAGTGGCGCCGGTGGGACCCGTCGCACCAGCGCCGTTCACGCCGTCGTTGCCGTTCGCCCCATCGTCGTCATCGCCGATCAATCCAGCCAGACCAGCCAAACCGAGCAGACCCAGGGCACCCATGGCCAAACCGTCGCTGCCAGCCGAGCCCTTTTTGCGCACGACGACCGAACCACCGTCTGCCGCGCCCGATTGGGCCACGAACAGGTCGCCCGTGATCAGCTCCACGTCCACTTGCTCCACACCAGGCGACAGGGTTTTGACGCCGATCACCGCCTCTGTGCCGCCAGAGAACACGCCGTTGATCGGCGTCTTGTCGGCCGTTTGGCCAGGGAAGGTCACGTTGGCAGAGCCGTCTTTGGGCACCAGCACCTTGTCACCAGCCAACAACGGGGTCGTGCTGTTCACGGGGATCTTCGAGCCGCCGCGAACGATCTCAACACCGGCGGTTGCGCCAGTGAGGACAGCCAAACCGGCAGGGGCGGCTTGGGCTGCGGCGGGAGCACTGCTGGCTTGCGCCACGATGGTGTTGTCAACAATGTCGGTTGCACCCAGTGGTGCTGCGCCCGGATTGACGGCTTCTTGATTTGCAATCATGAATATCCCCTGAAAAGATACAAACGGTGAATAAAAACAATACTGAGATTATAAGTATCGGCCAGCGACAGGCGAAACTTTAATGCTTTGGTTGCACTCCCGATGGTCAATTTTCGTGACATTCCTCATGCTTTGGCCATCTGAAAGCAAAACCCAGCGTTCTGGCCACTGACGCGCCCGCCCAGTTACCGAGATGGCAGCTGCTGTTCGCACGCACGCAGGTTTCGTTCAACCCGAGGCAACTGCTCGGAGGGCAGCCGGGCATCTTGTCGAACCAGTTCCCAGAGCTGTTTGGCCATGTCCCGTTGACCGGTGTGGAAATAGGTCAAGCCCAACTCGTCGAGTTTGCGCCAGCCGTAGCAGTCAGGCTCGACGAAGAGCCGGTCCTGCGGGTAGGGGATTTGGTTGGCACACAATAAAAAAAGGCGGGCACTTGCCCAGCGGCTGCGCTGTCTGAGGTAGGCACCCAGCCAAGTCAGTGGCTCAGCCCTGGTGGGCCTCATGTCGTAGGCCTTGAGGTAGGCCGACACGACAGCCCCTTCTGGGTATTGAGCCCGGTCCATCAACCTGGCCACTTGGTATTGAGCGTGCCAGTCCTCCTCTGCCCATCCTCTGAGGGCCGCACGGTGTTGATAAGCGCCGATGGCTTTGTCCAGCTCGCCGGCGTCGCGGTAGCTCTGCGCCAAGTAGTACCTGTACCGCAAGTTGTCTGGCTCTTCTTTGAGCGCCTGCTCGAACACGGCTGCGTCGTCATGGTACTTTCTCGGGTTCTGGCTGCGGGCACCCTCAGGCGTGCAAACCACTGTGGGGCCGAGAATGGACAAGGGCTCGATGTAATGCCCCGAGTCCAGGTACTCATGCAACACCCCTTTATATGACCATGGCAATCTCGTGGCCACCAGACAAGTGCGCGCGTAGCGCAATGAACCCAACTCGACGTTCAAGCTGTAACAGTCAGCGCCAAGGGTCGGTCGCTTGAAGTCGGGTGGTAACTTCAAGATCTCGTCGGCATCGATAACAAACAGGTAGTCGGTGTGGTCACGGGCCAGTTGGATTGCCTCGGTCCGGTTGTGGCCGAAATCTTTCCACGGCCGCTCGTGGAGCTCGCCGGGCAAATCGCTCATCACCCGCCGGATCAGGTCTTGCGTGCCATCGGTCGACCCCGTGTCGACGATGGTCCACCGGTCAATCAGCGGGCGAACCGACCCCAAACAGCGCTCGATGACCGCCACTTCGTTTTTGACGATCATGCACAGCCCGATGGTGGCTACACCCGATTTGTTCACGAACCCACCCCTCAATACAAAGCGCCGTCCATCGGCCGCAGCAGGAAATGAAGCAACTCGCCTGTCACGAGCGTTTGCGAAGGGCCAGCAACTCGCCAACGACGCCGCGCCGAAACACCATGACGCACACGACGAAGATCACGCCGATGATCACCGTCACCCACGACCCCACCTTGTCAGCCAGCTGGGTTTGCAACAGCACCACGGTGGCTCCACCGACCACCGGGCCGAACACGGTCCCTAAGCCGCCCAGCAGGGTCATCAAAACCACCTCGCCCGACATGTGCCAATGCACGTCAGTCAATGAGGCCAGTTGAAACACCAGCGCCTTGGTCGCCCCAGCGGTCCCCGCCAACGCCGCTGACAAAATGAAAGCCACCAGTTTGTAACGGTCAACGTTGTAGCCCAGGGAAATGGCGCGGGCCTCGTTTTCGCGAATGGCTTTGAGCACTTGGCCGAACGGGGAATGGATGACCCGGTGAATCAGCGTGAAGCCCAGCAGGAACACGCCGAACACGAAAAAGTACATCGTCAGGTTGTCGGTCAGGTCCAGCAAGCCAAACAGCTGGCCACGGGGAATCCCTTGCAACCCGTCCTCACCGCCGGTGAAAGGTGCCTGTAGCGCGACAAAATAGACCAGCTGGGCCAACGCCAAGGTGATCATGGCAAAGTAGATGCCTGACCGGCGGATCGCCAGTGCCCCGAACGCAGCGCCCAGCACCCCAGCCACCAATGTGCCTGCCAGGATGCCCAGCTCGGGTGACCAGCCTTGAGACTGGCACAGGTAAGCGCACACATACGCTGCCCCGCCGAAAAATGCAGCATGACCAAAAGACAGCAGTCCCGCAAAACCCAGCAGCAGGTTGAAAGCGCACGCGAACAGCGCAAAACACAGGATTTGCATCAGCAGCGTAGGGTAGAAAACAAAGGGTGCCACGCCACCCGCAGCCAACAGAGCAAAAAACAGCCATACAGTTCGCTGAGGCGAAGGAGTGGTGGAACGGTTTGGGGCTTGGGTGGGTGACATGTTCATTCTTTCAAGCCTGTTTGCCAAACAACCCGGCGGGGCGCAACAACAGCACCACGACCATGATCACAAAAATCACCACTGCCGAGGCCTCTGGGTAGAACACCTTGGTCAATCCCTCGACGATGCCCAGTGCGAGCCCGGTGACGATGGAACCCAAAATTGAGCCCATGCCGCCAATCACGACGACTGCGAACACCACAATGATCAGGTTGGACCCCATCAGCGGGTTCACCTGCACAATCGGCGCGGCCAGCACGCCAGCAAAAGCCGCCAAAGCCACGCCTGCACCATAGGTGGCAGTGACCATCAACGGCACATTGATGCCAAGGGCTTGCACGAGTTGGGGGCGCTCGGTTGCGGCCCTCAGGGTGGCGCCCAGGCGGGTTCGCTCGATCAGGAACCAGGTGACGAAACACACGCTGACAGCCGCCACCACCACCCAAGCCCGGTAGATGGGCAAGTACATGAACCCCAGGTTCACGCCGCCTTGCAAGATCTCAGGCACTTCATAGGAATTGCCAGAGATCCCATAGAAGTGTCTAAAGACGCCTTCCGCGATCAAAGCCAATCCGAAGGTCAGCAGCAGCCCATACAGGTGGTCCAGCTTGTAAAGGTGGCGCAACAACACACGCTCAATCAGCACGCCCAGCGCCCCCACCACCAGCGGCGACACGACCAAGGCGAACCAATAGTTCAGCCCGAATTGGGTCAGACCGATCCACGCAACGAACGCGCCCACCATGTACAGCGCACCGTGGGAGAAGTTGATGATGTTCAGTAAACCAAAAATGATGGCCAGCCCCAGGCTCAACACGGCGTAGAACGACCCGTTGATCAGCCCCAGCAACAACTGGCCAAACAGCGCCTGGGAGGAGACACCGAAAATTTCCATCACAACTCCTGAATGGACGGGCCAGCCGATGGCGCACCGGCCACCGTCCGCCCGCCATCAACTCACTTTTTGATCAAGGCGCACTTGGACGCCGACAGCGGCTGGAAGGCTTCTGCCGCTGGGATCAGGGCACGCACGTGGTAGTAGTCCCAGGGTGTTTTCGATTCCGCGGGCTTTTTGACCTGCAGCAAATACATGTCGTGCACCATGCGGCCATCGCCTCGGATGGTGCCGTTCTTGGCGAAGAAATCGTTGACCGGGGTCTTCTTCATCTGGGCCATCACCTTGGTGGTGTCGTCGGTGTTGGCCGCCTTGACCGCTTTCAGGTAGTGCATGACCGAGGAGTACTGCCCGGCCTGCACCATGGTGGGCATGCGCTTGTGTTTCTCAAAAAAGCGCTTGGACCACGCGCGCGTCTCGTCGTTCAGGTCCCAATAAAAACCCTCGGTTAGGTACATGTTCTGGGTGGTCTTCAAGCCGAGCGAGTGCACATCGGTGATGAACATCAACAAGCCAGCCAACGACTGCTTCTCGGTGATACCGAATTCTGCCGCTTGCTTGATTGAGTTGATGGTGTCGCCGCCGGCGTTGGCCAGACCAATGATCTGAGCGCCCGACGACTGTGCCTTGAGCAGGAATGACGAAAAGTCCGAACCCGGGAAGGGGTGACGCACCGAGCCCACCACTTCGCCGCCGTTGGCCTTGACCACGTCGCCAGCGTCTTTCTCCAACGAGTGTCCAAAAGCGTAGTCGGCGGTGAGGAAGAACCACTTCTTGCCACCCTGCTTCACCACGGCTTTGGCGGTGCCGTTGGCCACCGCGTAGGTGTCGTAGGTCCAGTGGACGGTGACGTCGTTGCAATCCTCATTGGTGATGCGGGTGGACGCCGCACCCGACACCAGCGCGATGCGGTTCTTCTCTTTGGCGATTTTCATCACCGCCAAAGCGGCGGAAGTGGTCACCAACTCGGTCACTGTGTCCACCTTGTCACGCTCGATCCACTCGCGCGCTTTGTTGGCGGCAATGTCGCCTTTGTTCTGGTGGTCGGCCGACACCATTTCCACCTTGAAGCTCGGCTTTTCTTTGGCAATGAAGTCGTCGATGGCCATTTGTGTGGCCACCACAGTGCCTTGACCGGCCACATCGGAATAGAGGCCCGACAGGTCGGTGAGCACACCGATCTTGACCACGCCGTCGGACACCTGCGCTTGGGCGGCAGCCACGGTCGCCAGGGCCAGGCCCATGGCCTGCATGAGGGGTTTGAGTTTCATTGCTTGTCTCCAGGTTTGTGAACGGACATTGAAGTGACACCAGCTCAAACGCCCAGCAGCTCGTGCAGCAGGTCGGTGCTGGAAGGGAGCTGCTCGCGCGTCACAGTGGCCACCACGCGGCCATGCTCCAGCACGATGTGGCGGTCGGCCAACGGCGCAGCGAATCGGAAGTTCTGCTCCACCAGAACGATGGTGTAGCCCCGCTGTTTGAGCAGCCCGATCACCTCGCCCAGCTTTTTGACGATCACGGGCGCCAAACCTTCGGTGATCTCGTCGAGCAACAAGAGCTTGGCACCGGTACGCAGAATCCGGGCCATGGCCAGCATTTGTTGTTCACCGCCCGACAAGCGCATGCCAGGGCTGGTGCGCCGCTCGTACAAATTGGGGAACATGTCGTAGATTTCTTCCAGCGACATGCCACCGGGTGCCACTTGCGGCGGCAGCATCAGGTTCTCTTCGGTGTTCAGGCCAGAAAAAATGCCCCGCTCCTCCGGGCAATAACCCATGCCCAACCGCGCGATCCGGTGCGGCGGCATCGCCAGCAGGTCATGGCCGTCGTAAACCACAGTGCCGGTGCGGCGCCCAACCAAGCCAAGGATGGCCTTGAGGGTGGTGGTCCGGCCGCTGCCGTTACGGCCCAGCAATGTGACCAATTCCCCGCGCCCGACCTGCAGGTCAATGCCGTGCAGCACGTGGGACTCACCGTAGAAGGCCTGGAGATTTTGGATGTTGAGCAAGGCGTCGCTCGCCATCTGCGCCTTGGGGGACGTGGCGGCGGTCATGCGGCCACCCCCACATAGGCTTCAAGCACTCTCGGGTCTTTAGACACCACGTCATAAGGCCCTTCGGCAAGCACCGAGCCACGCTGGAGCACCGTGATCACGTCGCTCAGCGTTTCCACCACCGACAGGTTGTGCTCCACCATCAAGATCGTTCGCCCAGCTGACACCTTGCGGATGAGTTCGACCACGCGGTCCACGTCCTCGTGGCCCATGCCTTGGGTGGGTTCGTCCAACAGCATCAGTTCGGGCTCCAACGCCAGGGTGGTGGCGATCTCCAGCGCCCGTTTGCGCCCGTAAGGCAGCTCCATGGTCACCGCGTCCACGTAAGCGCCCAGATCGACCGATTCCAACAACTCGACCGCGCGGTCGTTGAGCCGGCTGAGCGAGCGTTCAGACCGCCAAAAATGGAACGAGGTGCCGGTTTGACGTTGCAAAGCCACCCGTACGTTCTCCAGCACGGAGAGGTGCGGAAACGTGGCCGAGATTTGGAACGATCGCACCACCCCGCGACGCGCGATTTGGGCTGGCTGCTCGCGGGTGATGTCGATGTCGTTGAACAAGATGCGGCCGTGGGTGGGCTGCAAGAACTTGGTGAGCAGGTTGAACACGGTCGTTTTGCCCGCGCCGTTGGGGCCGATCAGCGCATGGATGTGCCCACGCTGAACTTTCAGGTTCACGTCCTGAACGGCCGCAAACCCTTTGAACTCCTTGGTCAGCCCTGTGGTCTGCAGGATGAAATCGTCGTGCATCGTTTGCCCGCCTCACTCGATGGCCGAAGCCGAACGCATCTGCTCGCGCAGCGCAAATTTTTGGATCTTGCCCGTGGACGTTTTCGGCAACACACCAAACACCACCTGCTTGGGCACCTTGAAACGGGCCATGTGTTCGCGACAAAAAGAGATGATGCCCGACTCGTCGGGCGGGGCGCCTTCTCGCAGTTCCACAAACGCGCAGGGCACCTCGCCCCACTTGGGGTCGGGCTTGGCCACGACCGCTGCCACCAGCACCGAGGGATGTCGGTACAGCACCTCTTCCACCTCCACGCTGGAGATGTTTTCGCCGCCCGAGATGATGACGTCTTTGCTGCGGTCTTTGATCTTCACATAACCGTCGGGGAACATCACCGCCAGATCACCGGTGTGGAACCACCCCCCCGCGAACGCTTCCTGGGTGGCCTCTGGGTTCTTGAGGTAGCCCTTCATCACGATGTTGCCGCGGAACATGATCTCGCCAATCGTCTCCCCATCGGCGGGAACAGGCTGCAGGGTCTCTGGGTTCAACACCGTGACCGTTTCTTGCAGCGGGTAGGCCACGCCTTGGCGGGCGTTGAGCCGCGCGCGTTCCTCAATCGGCAGCGCCGCCCAGTCGCCTTGTTTGGCGCACACCGCTGCAGGGCCGTACACCTCGGTCAAGCCGTAGACGTGGGTGATGTCAATGCCAATGCGTTCGCACCCTTCGATGATGGCCGCGGGCGGGGCGGCCCCTGCGATCAGCCCTTCGATGCGGTGCGAAATGCCCGCGCGCAGCGACGGCGGCGCATTGACCAGCATGCCGTAGACAATGGGCGCGCCGCACATGTGGGTGACCCGATGTTCACGCACCAACGGGAAAATCAGCGATGCATCCACCCGGCGCAGGCACACGCTGGTGCCCGCCTGCAAGGCCATGGTCCAGGGGAAACACCAGCCATTGCAGTGAAACATGGGCAGCGTCCACAGGTAGACCGCGTGCTTGGGCATTTCCCAGGTCACCACGTTCGAGACGGCATTGAGGTAAGCGCCCCGGTGGTGGGTGACCACGCCCTTGGGGTTGCCGGTGGTGCCCGACGTGTAATTGAGCGCGATCGCGTCCCATTCGTCGCCGGGAAGCGACCAGACAAAGTCGGGGTTCCCAGTGGCGATGAAGTCGTCATAGGACACCTGGCCCAGCCGTCGGCCATCGGGATGCAGCGCGTCCTCCACATCCACCACCAGCGGGCGCGGGTTTTTCATCTGCGACAAGGCCTGTTCCACCGTGCTGGCGAACTCGCCGTCGGTCAGCAACAGCTTGGCGCCGCCGTGGTCGAGCATGAAGGCGATGGCTTCGGCGTCCAACCGGGTATTCAAGGTGTTCAGCACCGCCCCCACCATGGGCACACCAAAGTGCGCCTCGAACATCGCTGGCGTGTTGGGCAGCATGGCGGCCACCGTGTCGCCTGGACCCACGCCGCGTTGGGCCAATGCGCTGGCCAATTGGCGGCATCGTGTGTAGGTGTGAGCCCAGGTTTGCCTGAGGCTGCCGTGGATCAGCGCGGTGCGGTTCGGGTAAACGCGGGCACTGCGGGCCAGAAAGCTCAAAGGCGACAAAGCCACGTGGTTCGCCGCGTTGCGGTCGAGCCCCTGGTCGTAGACGTTGGCGCGCATGGTGTTTGGGTCTCCGGACATATCTAGCGGCATCGGCACCGGCGGGGCAAATGGCCCCGCTCCAAGCCCATGCAGCGATCGCTTTTTTCGTTATGTTCTTCAGTGTATCGAACTGACTTGACACCACCCCCATCGTTTGCCCGCTCAGGTCCGACCCGAGGTGGGGCTGGCATGATGACGGCTTTGGTTTTGCGCCGAGCGCCCCCCATGACAGACACCACGGCCCATTCAACCCCATCAAACCCTCCCGAGACCGCCGCGCCCGAAGCCCAAGCCCCCGGTCCCGGCGCCACGGCGGCCGCTGCGGCAGTGCCACGCGGCGCGGGTGCGCGTACCCAGCGCCCGCGCCCGCGCTCAGCCCATCAGGTCGTGGTGCGGGCCCCACACCCCATGCTGGAACAGCTGGCGGCGCTCTACCCCGACTTGTTCGGCGCCCACTTCAAACCCCTGAAACGCGGCATTTTTCAGGACCTGCTCGCTGCCCACCCCGAGTCGCTGGCCAAGGACGGGCTCAAAACCGCCTTGGCGCTGCACACCCGCTCCACACGCTACTTGCAAGCGGTGGCGAATGGACAGCCGCGGCACGACCTGCAAGGCCAGCCAGTGGAGGCGATGGCGCCTGAGCATGTGCACCATGCGCTGCTGGAAGTGTTCAAACGGCGACAAGGCCGGACCGACAAAGACCTGCGCCCCGCACTGCGCGCGCGCATCGCCGAGCTGTTCCTGGCTTCGGGCCTGTCGCGCGAGGGCTACGACGCCTTGGTGCGCGGGCGTGACGAGCAGGCCAACGCCGTGCTCGACGAGGCCATGGCAGAGGCCGCTGTGGTGGTGGCCAAGGACGAAGCCTTGTGGCGCGCTTTCGAAGGCAGCGGCCTGGACCTGGCCGATTTCGCTGGCATGTATGGTCTGCCTGTCGCTGCGGTGGCGACCAGCTTGGAACGGGCGCAGCAACGGCGCCAGTCCCACACGCAGCCCCACGCAGACAAGGCGACCGCTGCCAGCCCGCCCACCGAACCTGATGGATTGGCCTGACATTGGCCCGCCGCGCGTCCCCAGCCTGAGGGCTGAAAAGCACGTCAGGGCTATAATTTAGGACTGTTTCCAGCCCACGCCCCCGAGGATTTATGAGCGACCACGACCACGAAGAAGCCCATACCGGCCCGATCAAAACGCCCAAGCAATTGCTGGTGGCGGTGTTCTTTTCGTTTGTGGTGCCGGTGTTCGCGATCATCGGCCTGGTGTACGCGGTGTCTTCGAACAACAAACCAGCGGCGGGGGTCAGCGAGTCCGAAATGCAGGCCAGCATCGCTGCCCGTATCCAAAAGGTCGGCAGCGTGGAGATCCGCGACGCCAACCGGCCCCTGAAGGCGGGTGAAGAGGTCTACAAGGCGCAGTGCGCCGCCTGCCACAGCGCCGGCTTGGCTGGGGCGCCCAAGGTGGGCGACGCTGCCGCCTGGGGTGCGCGCATCAAAACGGGTTACGAGGCGTTGCTGAACTCTGCACTGAAGGGCAAAGGCGCCATGGGTGCCCAAGGCGGCGGCGATTTTGACGACGTGGAAATAGGCCGCGCGGTGGTCTACATGACCAACGCCAGCGGTTCGAAGTTCGCTGAACCCCAGAAAGAAGCCGCCAAATAAGGGGCAACGTACTGTCGCCGCTGCCTACGAACAGGCGTCGTTTCCTCTAAAAAGCCGGTTTGACACCGGCTTTTTTGTTTTCACAGACAAATCGGCTTTTAGCCCCCGTCCGATATGGTTCAATTGCTATTGATTTCATAGCGATTTAACGCGGCTCTGGTGCGCTTGTTGGGGGCTGACGACGTAGCCGTAGCGCGCGGGCAGGTCGTCGGACCGCACGGTCTCCAGCGACCACGCGCCCTGCTCCAGCGCCTCAGCCACGTGGGCCATGTCCAGGCTGTGCACCAAACCAAAGGCGGTGCGACTGGGCCCATCGGCTGGGTCGTCCGTCCACTCGGCCTCCAAGTGAACCCGACCGGCTTCGTCCACCAAGCACCGGCGGCAAACCGCGGCCCGGCCAGTGTGGGTGGTGAGGCTCAAGTCGGCTGCGATGCGCCAGATCCACGGCGTGGCCTGCAGTTCCACAAACACCCGCTGTGGGCCGTTCTGAAAATACCACTGGCCTTGCGCGTCGCACAGGTAGTTGCGGCCAATGAAATCGATCAGCTTTTCGTGCTGGAGCCACGATCCTTTGGCGGCGGGTACGCCGCTTTGGAACGCACCTGCGGCTTGGGCATGGTCGTCGCGCAGGTGCCACTGGCCCCTCGCGTCCAGCCCCAGCCAGCCGTGGCAGTGCGGCACGTTGGGCCATTTGGCCATGGCCTGTCGGACGATGTCATCCATGTGCGTGATCTGGCGAGGGTGTGGCGGTGGGGTGGTTGGAATGTCCGGCGAGCCAGTCGCTGACGGCTTCTGGCATGGCGCGCACGTGGCCGGGCCAGCGGCCGGTCGGAAAGCCGACATGGCCGCCGTGCTCGGGTTGCCACAGCGTCACATGGTCGCTCACCTCGTGGGCCTGCGGCAGCGAATCGGCAGGGACAAAGGGGTCGTTGCGGGCGTTCAGCAGCAGAGCGGGCACCCGCAGCCGATGCAGGTGGGGCTTGGCCGACGCGCGGTGCCAGTAGTCTTGCGCGTCGCGGAAGCCGTGCACCGGGGCGGTGAACACATTGTCGAAGTCCCACAGGTCGCGGGCGGCTCGCATCGCATCGGCCGAGAACAGGCCGGGGTGGCGTGCCAGCCGCGCGAGCGCCTTGGGCTTCAAGGTGTTGAGGAACATGCGGGTGTAGACCAGCCGGTTGAAGCCGCGACCAATCGCATGGCCACCGGCGCTCAGGTCCAACGGCGACGACACCGCCGCGGTGGCGTGGACGACCCGGCGGGCCGCCTCGCCCAGGTCGGCGGCCCACCGCATCAGGGCGTTGCCGCCCAGCGAGATGCCCACCACCCACAGCGGCCCGCCGCCGCGCTCGGCCTGCCAGGCGTGGAAGCGCTGGAGAATCCAGTCGATTTCCTCCACGTCACCTGAGTGGTAGGCCCGCGGCGCGCGGTTGAGTTCGCCGCTACAGCCCCGGAAATGCGGCACCGCATACGCCCAACCTCGTTCATGTGCGACCTCGGCAAACGCTTGGGAGTAATGGCTGGTCGACGAGCCTTCCAGCCCATGAAACTGCACCAACAGCGGCCGCGCTGCCGGTGTGGTGGTGACGGTTGTGCGCGGCTCGCCATCGCCGTGCGCGGCATGCGCTGGCGTGGCCTCACCGGCGCGCAGCGGCGGCTCATGGGGTGCAACGCCGGCCAGCCAGTCCACGTCGATGAAGTCGTGGTCAGGGGTGGTCCAGCGCTCTCGGGTGTAGCGCGGCGTGGGGCCGAGGGTACGGCGCGAAAACAGCGCAGGCCAGATGGTTTGGGCGTTGCCGCCAGGCAGCCACAGGGGCGAGGTGAAGTCCATCAATGCAGGGTGGATGGAAAGTCGGCGCTGTCGTGCAGGTCGTGCGGGGTGCCTGGGCTGGTGTGGTGGGCCACCATGCGCCAGCCTTGCGCGGTCTTGTGGTAAACGTTGGTCGCAATGACGTAAGCCTCGCGCGGGCCGTCTTCGGTCATGACCTCCACCCGCTCCAGCACGCTGTGCACCGCGCTGGCCACCGACTGAACCTTTCGCGTGCGCTCGGGGAACACGCGGATCGTGCCGTTGGCGAACATCGCCTCGAACGCACCGCGGATCGCTGCCAGCCCCACCAGCCGAGGCCCGCCCGGATGGACGCACACCACCTCGTCTTCGTCCGCCCAGCAGCCCATCAGCGTCTCGGTGTCGCCGTCGTGCAGTGCCTGGTAGAAAGCGGCTTCGGTGTCGTCGGCGGTACCACCCACGATGGCGGCTTGGAGTTTGGCTTTGGACATGGTGCGGCGGTGGGGTGGGCCTGCATTGTGCCGCGAACCGGTTGAACCCGCGCGGCGTCTAGGCAGCATCCCCATCCATGGGCTTGAGCCAGCGCTTCACCGCTGCGTCGGTGTCGCCTTGCAAGGCGTTCCACACCGTCTCGGGCGCCGCCACGTGGGTGCCCAGCGGGGCGTGGCGCAGTGCACTGGCCACGAAACCAGCCAGCTGCGCGGGCCGCACCGGCTGCTCTGAGGGCGGCACCATGTGGCCAAAAATCGACAGCATCAGCTGGGCCAGCCGTTGAAGCGGGTGCCTCTGGTTTTGAGGCGCCTCGGGCTTTCGGGGCGTGCGAACCAGCAACAGGCGGTCGAACCCGAGGGCCACCAACGCCTGTTCGTCGAGGTTGGCCAAACCTTGCTGGACAGCGGCTGGCAGCCGCCCCTGGGCGTGGGGCAGCACCACCGCCAGCGTGTGCACCCCGGCGGCGCGCAACCAGGTGGCGAGAGGCAGCAGTTCATGCGGCTGGGGCATCCACAGCGCGCGCTCGCGTTGGTGGTACAGGCGAGGGGCGTCGAACGCCACCACCGCCACTTGGGCACGCACTGGTGGGCAGCACTCGTCGGCTGACGCGCTGAGCGGCGCGGACACCATCACGGTGGACACCGAGCGCATGGCCATGGTGAAGGGTTCTTTCACCAATACCTGTGTGCGGCCCGCCCCCGGGGCGGATGTGAGTCGGGCCAGCAATGCGTTGCCCAGTGCGCCCCCAGCGCCCGCGAGCACCACGTCGGCGCCCATCAGGTCAGGGTCGGGCGGGCGGCGCTGGGTGGCTTGGATCACATCGAGCGGGGTCACGGCAGCAGCTTAACGGGGTTGATGCATTGGCCGAGGGTCTTTAACACCGGCGCTCGATGAAAACGCTATTCTTTTTGAAGCAATGGGTTGAGCAAAGACCAAGGCTGAGCTGCCATTTACGCATCAAACACGGTTCGTGTCGACCATTCTCGTTCTTGGCACGCAGAAATTTTCATCGTTTGGTGCACACTCTGGGCATTGTCACCGCCAACCGTATGGACGCAGCAACGCTTTCACAGACCCCGCTCCGTATCCTCCACCTGGAAGACAACCCCACCGACCATGAGCTGGTGAAGATCGCACTGCAGCGCGACGGTTTTTCTGCGACGCTGACTTGGGTGGACACCTTCGACGCCTTGGCCCGTCAACTGGGGGCGGTGCGCTTTGACGCGGTGCTGGCCGACTACCGCCTGCCCGACTGCAGCGCACTGGACGCGATGCGCCTGGCCCGCAGTTGCGACCCAACGACGCCATTCATCATCGTGTCGGGTGCGGTGGGAGAAACGGCGGCGATTCAACTGCTGCACGAAGGCGCGAACGACTACGTGCTCAAAGACGGCTTGCACCGGCTCAGGCCGGCGCTGCAGCGGGCCATTGAGGCGCACCAAAACCTGGTGGCCAAGCAGCAGGCCGACCTGCGGCTGCAGGAATCTCAGCAACGCATTGCTGAGCTTGCGCGGCACCTGCAAACCAGCATCGAGACCGAGCGCACCACCATCGCCCGCGAAATCCACGACGAGATCGGTAGTGTGCTTACGGCGCTCAAGTTCGACCTGTCGTGGATCGGCCGTCACACCACCGACGAGCGCATCTCCAGCCGCGCGGCCAGCGCACTGGAGACGATCGACCAGGCCATTCAGTCAACCCAGCGCATCATGGTCAACCTGCGGCCGGCGGTGCTGGACCAAGGTCTGGTGCACGCCATCGAATGGCTGGCCCGCGGTTTTGAGAAGCGCACTGGCATCAAAACCGTGTTCCACACCACTCACCAGCAGATCAAGCTACCCGACGAGGTGCAACAGGTGGCTTACAGAACGGCGCAGGAAGCGCTCACCAACGTGTCTAAACACGCGGGGGCCACCGAGGTGTCGGTTTACATGACGCCAGACACTGGCGTGCTATCGCTGGAGATCAGTGACAACGGCAAGGGTTTGGGTGACGAGGATTTGGCCAAACCGAAGTCGTTCGGCATACGTGGCTTGCACGAACGCGCCCGCACAGTCGGCGGTTGGGTGGACGTGAGCACCAACCAACAAGGTACGGCAGTGATTCTGTCGGTGCCGCTCACTGACCCTGGGCTGTATGCCGACACCTCGCCCGCCGGGGGCACCCCATGATCCGCGTGGTGTTGTGTGACGACCACGCCTTGGTGCGCCGGGGCATCCGCGACACCCTGACCGAGGCTGTCGACATCCGCGTTGTGGGCGAGGCCTCGGACTACGGTGAGTTGCGCGAGGTGCTTCGCAACGCCACCTGCGATGTGCTGCTGCTCGACATCAACCTGCCGGGTCGCGACGGCTTGGACGTGCTCACCACCCTCAAAGCCGAGGGCATGCCGCTCAAGGTGCTGATGGTCTCCATGTACCCGGAAGACCAGTACGCGATCCGCAGCCTGCGCGCGGGCGCATCGGGTTACGTCAACAAGGCCGGTGACCCGATGCTTTTGATCAATGCGGTGCGCACCGTGGCCTCGGGTCGCAAGTACGTGACCCCTGAGATCGCGCAGATGCTGGTGGACAGCCTGACGCAGGAGCCAACCCAGGCGCTGCACAACACCTTGTCCGACCGTGAGATGCAGACGCTGCTCAAAATCGCCTCCGGCAAGCGTTTGTCCGACATCGCCGAAGAGCTGATGCTCAGCCCCAAAACCGTCAGCGTTTACCGCGCCCGGGTGTTGGAAAAGCTCAAGCTCGCCAACAACGCCGAGCTCACGGTCTACGCCATCCGTTGCGGCTTGGTTTGAGTCGCCGCCAGGCCCTAGGTAGGGGCTTGGCAGGGCAGCCGCCCTCCGAGTAACTTGAGATCTGGACCGCTTCCGTGTCGGAATTTGTCTGACAAGGCCCCCCAGTTTCCGAGACACGATTTACAGAGCGCACCGCACTCAAGCGGCTTTGGAGCGCCCGCACAATTCATTCAACGGCAGCGAACACACCCCCCTGTAGCCGACACGATTGAACCCCTGCGACGGAGCCCACCATGAAGCAAGACGACCAGATCCTCGACGACATCCGCGAAACCAACATGTCCTATTTGATGTTGGCTCAAAACCTGATTCGGCAAGACAAAGTCAACGCGCTGTTTCGATTGGGCATTTCCGAGCAGACCGCAGACCTGATCGCAGGCCTGTCGCCCGCACAGCTGATGAAAGTGGCGTCTCTCAACACGCTGTTGTGCCGCTTCCGCATGGACGACAGCGCCGTCTGGAATCTGCTCACCCAGAGCAACCTGAACAAGTCGGCCAGTCCGCAAACCGCCCGCTTGCACGCCAACATCTTGATGGCCGGGAATTTCAAAGAAGCCATGTGAGCGATCGGCGCTGAGCTCTTCTTAATCTGATTGCGCCAGAGAAATCCACCCGCATCCACCACATTTGGTTACTCACCCACTCACTGAACCGGGGTCCCCATGATCGTCAAAAGCATTCTCAACGAAACACGCCAAATCGAACGCGCGGTGACCCTGATCCAGTTGGGCGCGCGTTTGCAGGTGCTGGAAACCGAAACCAGCCTGTCATACGAGCGTTTGTTGCGTTTGTACAAAGAAGTGTCGGGCAAGTCGCCTTCCAAAGGGCAGCTGCCGTTTTCCACCGACTGGTTCCTGACGTGGCAGCCCAACATCCACGCGTCGCTTTTTCTCAACATCCACGAGTACATTTCCAAGACCAGCGCGCTGGAGGAAATCGATTCAGTGATCAAGGCCTACAGTTTGTATGCCGAACAAACCCTGGCGTGCGACGTGGAGCCCTTGTTGTCTGTGACTCGCGCCTGGCGCCTGATGAAGTTCGTCGACAACGGCATGCTGACCATGACGCGCTGCTCTCATTGTGGTGGCCTGTTCGTGAGCGAGCCTTACGAAAACGCCAAGCACTACGTGTGCGGGCTGTGCAACCCGCCAGCACGCGCAGGTAAGGGGCAGGCGTCTGGTGCCATCCATCTTCACTGATTCGTTGCCCTTGTAAGGCTCGCACCCATAAAGAAAAAGCCCGTCGTGTGACGGGCTTTTATTTGTTGTGTCAATCAGGCGATCAACGCCTTCCCGTTCAACGGTAACGGAATTCGACGCGGCGGTTCAGCGCGTAGCCTTTTTCAGTGGCTTCGGTCGAGGCCAGCTTTTCCTTACCAAAACTCACGGGCTCTGGGCTGCCAGCAGGTGCGCCTTGCAGCGTCAAAGACTTCAACACGGCTTCCGCACGTTTCTGGCCCAGGGCCAAGTTGTACTCGCTGCCACCGCGCTGGTCGGTGTGGCCTTCCAGTAAAACTTTGCGTGTCGGGTTGGCGGCCAAGAACTTGGCGTGCGCTGCCACGATGCTCTGAAACTCGGGCTTCACCACGAAGCTGTCGTAGTCGAAATAAACGATGGTGGGCACGCCAGCGGGGCCTTCGCCTTCGGCGGGCACAGCAGCGCTCACAGCGGCAGGACGGTTGGTGGCGATGGCTTGCGAACCAGCGCCGTCGTTGCCGGAGCCGAATCCGGAACCAACACCTGCGCCGTTGCCCAAACCAGAACCGGAACCAGAGCCCGATCCAGAACCAGCGCGGTTGCCGTAGTAATAGACAGACACTTGGTCTGGGGTCGCGGGCTTGGAGCTGGAGCAGCCGGTGATCAGCAAGCCAAGCAGCGTGAGTGCTGTAACGAGTAGTTTCATATCCTAACCATCCTCTGTAAATTAAATCGACGCCGCTCGGGGCAGCTTAAACTAAAGTATACGTCTGTTATGCCAGTTCATGAGAATGTCCGGCATCCAGTTCGATAAGTTGCTTGCCCTCCATCGGCAAATCTTTTTCGTTGGTCAACCCAGAGCGCACCCTGTGTTCATGTCTCCGCAAGCCGATTTTACATGGTGCGGTGTGACTTTTTCCCCACTGTAGCAATTTTCCGAAACCGCCGTTCTCACGTCGCATTCGCATCGGTAGGGAGTCCGATTCTTTTTGCTGGTCAACCGCCCCCGGTCTATTTGGACGGGATTCAGCCCTGTTTTCTACGGATTACCCGGCCACTTCTGCGCCCACACTGATTGCATGCTGCGTCATTCAGGCGCTCGCTCTACGGCATGCCCTTGGCGAGCGGTTGTTTGGCTTTCCTGAATCGTTAGTGACGAGAGAGCTGGCCCATGGCAGCCCGCAAAACCCCATCAGTGAACAGCGAGGTACTCGAGGCATACAGCCCGCTTGTTCGGCGTCTTGCGAAGCGCCTTATGCTGAAACTGCCACCCAGCGTAGAGATCGACGATTTGATCCAGGTCGGCATGCTGGGCTTGACAGAGGCACTGAGTCGCTTTGAGGCTTCACAAGGCGTACAGTTTGAGAGCTTCGCGTCTCGACGCATTCGAGGCGCCATGATCGACGAATTGCGTGAGGGCGACTGGGTGTCGCGGCGCTCGCGGCGCACGCAAAAAGAAATTGACCATGTCGTTCACACGTTGGAGCAACGCTTGGGTCGCCGCCCGCAAGAGTCGGAGGTGGCCAAGGAAATGAACTGCACTTTGGCGCAATTGCGCGAACTCATCCGGCAAACCAAGGGCACTCAGATTGTTTACCTGGAAGATTTGACCGCATCGACCGATGGGGACGACGATTTTCTGGATCGCCACGTGTGCAACGCAGACGCCGACCCGATGCAGCTTTTGCGCGACCAGCGAAAACACAGTGCGCTGATGGCGGCCATCAGGGTGCTTCCAGAGCGTGAACAGCATGTCATGGCCATGTATTACGAACAAGACATGAACCTCAAGGACATCGCGGCAGTGCTCGGGGTCACCGAATCGCGTGTGTGCCAACTTCACGGTCAGTCGATCGCCAAGTTGCGTTCCAACCTCAAAGCCCATTGACTTGCTGCAGACGCCAACCCAGTGTTGTCGCTGCGCCACTCAGGTTTGTCTCGGTCGCTGATCGGGCTTTTGCAGCGTCTCGTATTGACGTCGTCCTGAAATCCCTGCGCCATAAAAAAAGCCCGAGCGAGTCGGGCTTTTCAATCACTTAATGGCGCCGGTCACTTTTTTTGCCGGTACTTGCGAAGTGCTGCGATCTGAGCTGCCATGACGGCCAGTTCCGACTGCGCTTTGGCCAAATCCAAATCGCTTTTTGCGTTTTTCAGTGCTTCTTCCGCTGCGGCCTTCGCGGCATTGGCTTTCTCGTCGTCCAAATCTTTGCCTCGGATCGCGGTGTCGGACAACACGGTCACATGGTCGGGTTGTACTTCCAAAATACCACCCGCCACGAACACGAACTCCTCGCTGCCGTCGGCCTTTTCAATTCTCACCGAACCGGCTCGGATCCGCGTGATCAGAGGGGTGTGGCGCGGGTAGATGCCCAATTCGCCCGACTCTCCGGGCAAGGCCACGAACCGGGCCTCCCCCGAGAAGATGGACTCCTCGGCGCTGACGACGTCGACGTGGATGGTGTTCATGGCTTAGACCTTTTTGGCCTTCTCGAACGCTTCGTCGATCGTACCGACCATGTAGAAAGCCTGCTCCGGCAAATGATCGCATTCACCGCTTGTGATCATTTTGAAGCCACGAATGGTTTCAGACAACGGCACGTACTTGCCGGGCGAGCCGGTGAACACCTCGGCCACATGGAATGGTTGCGACAAGAAACGCTGGATCTTCCGGGCGCGGGCCACGGCGAGCTTGTCTTCCGGTGCCAACTCATCCATGCCCAAAATGGCGATGATGTCGCGCAGTTCCTTGTAGCGCTGCAGCGTGCCTTGCACCGCGCGGGCCACCGAGTAGTGCTCTTCGCCGACGACCAATGGGTCCAGCTGGCGGCTGGTGGAGTCCAAGGGGTCCACAGCAGGGTAAATGCCCAGCGCAGCGATGTCACGCGACAGCACCACTGTGGAGTCCAGGTGGGCGAAGGTGGTGGCAGGCGAAGGGTCGGTCAAGTCATCAGCAGGCACGTAAACGGCCTGGATGGAAGTGATCGAACCCACCTTGGTGGAGGTGATGCGCTCTTGCAGCCGACCCATTTCTTCGGCCAGTGTCGGCTGGTAACCCACGGCAGAGGGCATGCGGCCCAGCAAAGCGGACACTTCGGTGCCAGCCAGCGTGTAGCGATAGATGTTGTCAACGAAGAACAACACATCACGGCCTTCGTCGCGAAACGACTCGGCG
>JAIXXF010000020.1 GCA_027490925.1 Comamonadaceae bacterium | reverse complement strand
TTGCTGCTGCTCATCAACGCGGCCCTGCTGGTCTTGGGGACCGCGATCGAAGGCACGTCGGCGCTGATCATCCTGACGCCGATTTTTGTGCCCATCTTGCTCAAGCTGCAGGTCGATCCAGTGCACTTTGGGGTGGTGCTCATCACCAACCTGACGATCGCCGGAATCACCCCGCCGGTGGGGCAACTGATGTTCATCAGCAGCCAGGTGATGCGCGTGCCCATGGAAGACTACACGATCGAAGTGCTGCCTTTTCTTGGGGCCATGATGGGGGTGCTGATCTTGCTGACCGTGTTTCCATCCATCACCTTGTGGCTGCCCAACTGGGTTTACGGAGTGGCCTGAGAGGGTCGCATGCAGACATGAAGTTCAAAGCCGCCATCTTTGAAAAACCGGGCCAAGCACTGGTGGTCGATGAGGTGCAGTGCCTGGATTTGCAGAGCGACGACGTGCTGGTGCGCATCCAGGCCAGCGGGCTGTGCCACACCGACTACGAGGTGATGCAAGGGTCTTTGCCCTACCCGCTGCCCATTGTCTTGGGGCACGAGGGCGCCGGCATTGTGGAGGCGGTCGGAGCCTCCGTGCAGCGCGTCAAGGTCGGCGACAGCGTGGTCTGCTCATGGAATCCGTTTTGCGGCCACTGCTTTTACTGCACGCGCAACCAGCCGATCTTGTGCGAGCCCTTCAGCCGCCACCAACCGGCCGGCCACCTGATGGACGGAACGTCGCGCTACCGCTGGCGCGGTGAAAAGCTGCACCATTTTTCGGTGGTCTCTTCGCACGCGCAGTACGCGGTGGTGCCGCAGTCCGGTGCGATTGTGGTGCCCGCCGAGATTCCTGCCGACCGCGCCTGCCTCATCGGATGCGGCGTGATGACGGGCGTCGGCGCGGTCTTGCGCCATGCCCAGGTGCAGGCCGGCAGCCATGTCTTGGTCATCGGCTGTGGCGCGGTCGGGCTCAATGTGATTCAGGGTGCCCGCATGGCCGGCGCGCAATCCATCATGGCGATCGATCGCAACCCGGCACGCGATGGTCTGTCGCGCCAACTCGGAGCAACCGACTGCCTGCATGGCGATGCGCAGCAGTTGCAAGAGCAGGTGCGGTCCTTGACGCAAGGCCGCGGAGCCGACTACGTCTTCGAGTGTGTCGGGCAAGAGGCCACCTTGCGCCTGGCCCTCGAGTCCATGCGGCCGGGCGGGCAGTTGGTGATCTTGGGCAAGACCGAGGTCAACCGGGAGGTGAGCTTGCGCTTTGGCTCGCTCATGGGCGACAAGCGCATCGTGCGTTCAAGCTATGGCGGGGCCAGGCCGCAGCGCGATTTTCCGTGGCTGGCCAACGCCTACCTCAAGGGAGAGCTCAAGCTCGATGAGCTGATCAGCCTGCGCCTGCCACTGGAGCAAATCAATGCCGGATTTGAGGCGATGGCCCAGGGCGATGTGGTGCGCGCCGTGGTCCAGATGTAAGCCATGTCGCACCCCGCCCTCCAGGCGGGCTGGATCGACCGCCCCCATCTGATCATGCCCCTGGGCGACCTGCCCACCGAGGGCGCGCAGGTCATCCGGGACGCCTTTGTCAGCTATGTGGTGCATGGGGCGCTGGAGCGTGACAAACCGGTGGTGCTGTGCCTGAGCGCCATCGCCAGCACGCACCACCGACTCGACTTTCTGATTGGCCCGGGCAAGGCGCTCGATCCCGAGCACTGCACCGTGGTCGCGGTCGACGCACTGGGCAACGGGCTGAGCATCTCTCCGTCGAACTCGCCGCATCAGGCACGGGCGGCCTTTCCGGCGATCACGGTGCGCGACATGGTGCGCAGCCAGTCGCAGTTGCTTGACCGTCTGGGCATCGACAAAGTCCACGCCATCGTGGGCGCTTCCATGGGAGGCATGCAGGCGCTGCAATGGGCCGTCAGCGAGCCCGACAGGGCCGACCATATCGTGGCCATGACACCGATGGCGCGAACGGCCGCCTGGGCGCGCCTGCTCAATGAAACCTCCCGGCGCATCTTGCAGACCCATCCCAACTGGTCCAACGACGACCCGGCCGCATGGGACGCCTGGGTGCCGCTGATGCAAATGATCAACTCGCGCACCCCAGACCACTGGGACGAGCAGTTGGTGCAGCCGCACCAGGTGCAGACCGAGATCGACCAACGCGTGCAAGCCTGGAAAGCGCAGCGCTACTCCATCTGGGACTGGCTCTGCCAGTCCCATGCCTACGATGCACACGATGTCGGCAGCAGCCCCGGTCACACCGATACCGCATCGGCTCTGGCCAGCATCCGGGCCCGCACGCTCATCCTGGCCCCGCCCCTGGACCTTTACAACCCGGCCGATTGCGCACGCTGGGCGGCCGAACGGATTGCGCGCTGCCAGTTCACGGAAATTCCCTCGCGATGGGGGCACCAGGCCGCATCGGCCGCCGATGCGCAAGGCGCTGCCTTCTTGCAAGGCTGTCTGAGCCAGTTCTTATGGCCCACTCAAGGCCGCTGACCCGACCGACCCCAACCCTCTTATTACGACCACCGGGTAAGCCGGGCACCGCCGCAGGCCAGCAACGGTCCGGGGGCGAAACTTCGACAAATATTTACAAAGTCGGCGCCTCGGCACTAAGATGGTCTGAGCCAGGGCGATCAACGGGCCAGCCCGGGCTGACAAATTCCATCCGATAGCGGTCCGACACAGAGGGCGGCAACAGCCCCAAAATCAGCGGAGGGACAGGGCATGGTGTCAAAAGCGGAGTCGGCACATCCGGCAGCCAGCACGTCGAGCAAAGCGGTCAAGCCATCGGACTTCGACTACGACCTGGTGGTGATCGGCTCGGGGCCATCGGGTCAGCGCGCTGCAATCCAGGCAGCCAAGATCGGCAAACGTGCGGCGGTCATTGAGCGCGCACGGGCCGTCGGCGGCGTGTGCGTCAACACCGGCACCATCCCCTCTAAGACCTTTCGCGAAGCGGTCATGCACCTGTCGGGCTTTCGCGAGCGCGGCATTTACGGCTCGTCCTACCGCGTCAAGCAAGACATCAGCATCGATGACCTGCTCTACCGGGTGCAGCAGGTGGTGAGGTCCGAGATCGACGTCATACGCAACCAAATGACGCGCAACCGGGTCGAGTTGATCGAATCGACCGCTCGTTTTGTGGACCCCCACACCATCGAGTTGCAATCGGCCAGCGGTCACGGCCGGCGACAGATCACGGCCGCCAAGATCGTCGTTGCCTGCGGTACCGAGGCCGCCCGCGATCACCATATTCCCTTTGACGGGCAGCGCGTGTTCACCAGCGACGATGTGCTCGGGCTGGAGTTTCTGCCACGCTCGCTCATCGTGGTCGGCGCCGGCGTCATCGGCGTCGAATACGCCACGATGTTTGCAGCCCTGGGCGTGCGCGTGACCATCGTCGACAAGCGGCCGGTGCTGCTGCCCTTCCTCGATCACGAGATTTCGGCGGCCCTGACCTATGTGGTGCAGCAAAGCAATGTCACCATGCGACTGGGCGAGGAAGTGGCCGAGATCCACATGCTCCAGGGCGTCTCCAAGCCGGTGGAGGTGCGCCTCAAAAGCGGCAAGGTGCTGCATGCCGAGGCGGCGCTTTACTCGATCGGGCGCGTCGGCGCCACCGCACGTCTGGACCTGGACAAGGCCGGGATCAAGAAGGACGACCGTGAGCGCATCCCGGTCAATGAGCACTACCAGAGCAATGTAGACCACATCTACGCCGTCGGCGACGTGATCGGCTTTCCCTCTCTGGCCTCTACCTCTTACGAGCAGGGCCGCGCCGCCAGCCGCCACGCCTTCGGCCTGCGCATCGACCACGAAGGCGGCATCGGCCTGTTTCCCTATGGCATCTACACCGTGCCGGAAATCTCGACCATCGGCAAGAACGAAGACGAGCTCACCGCAGCCGGCGTGCCTTACGAAATCGGCAAGGCCAACTACCGGGAAATTTCACGTGGGCAGATCATTGGCGATCGCACCGGCATGCTCAAGATCATCTTCAGCCCCGAAACCAAGGAGCTGCTGGGTGTGCACATCATGGGAGAGGGCGCCAGCGAGCTGATCCACATCGGCCAGACGCTCATGGCCCACAAGGGCACGATCGACTACTTTGCCGATGCGGTGTTCAACTTCCCCACGCTGGCCGAGTGCTACAAGACCGCCGCGCTCGACGGACTCAACCGCCTGTCAGTCTGAGCGCCAGCGTACCGCTTCACAAATCAAAAAACACCGTCTCGCGGCCTTTGACGCTGTCTTGCATGTAAATGTCAAAGCGGTACTCGATGCCGCCGGGCCTTGAGCTGCGCTTGGCGACCAAGGTGGCGCGGCGCTCGGCCGGCACACTGGCCAGCACCGCATCCCGGGCGTTGACGGCGGCCTCGTCGTCAAAGTAGATGCGCGTGAAGGCGTGCAGCAG
>JAIXXF010000046.1 GCA_027490925.1 Comamonadaceae bacterium | reverse complement strand
CAGTAGGGTTCGTCGTAGCTCCAGGCCGGGAGCAGGCAGGGTTGGCCGGTCTTCCGGGCCCGGGAGAAGGTCCACGCGGTGGCCATGGTCTCACGTCGGGCGTTGTTGGTGCTTAGGCGGCGACCGTCTCGGGTGGTGGGGGTTCGGGACTTGGAGGAGCCAGGGATCATTCCCCACTGGCCGACTTCCACCACCCCTCCCGCTTTGATGTAAGGGCCGTCCTTGAGCGGGGCGATGGTGGCGGCGTAGGGCTTGGCGGGGGGCGTGACCTTGAACCAATCGACGAGGTTGTCTTTGGGGGTGGATTGGTAGAGGTTGCACATGTCGTTGCCAAGATGTCAGTTCAATGGTGGCGCGATCGACGAATCGGTGTCAACACATCGTTTCCAATTTAGGCGTTTGATCTTCGGCGCAGTATTCGATTGGATCCAGAGAGTCAACTTCCAAGCAGGCTTCATTCGCCACGCGCTTACATCAATACGTTGTATCCCCTCCCAGCCATGCACCTGCGGATGATGGCGTGTTGATTTCCACATAAATCTGACCCCCCTCAGATTTACGTGGAAATCAACAGTCACATCCAGCTCCAGCACCGTAGCCCTACTGGTGCTGCAAATCGCCAAGCGCTTTGAGCAGTAAAACTCCGGCTTACAGGTAGACATACAGACCGGCTGCTCCTCGCGCGGGGTGAACGACTTGCACTCTGGTGTGGCTGACATCGGCATGGTGTAGCGGGCCATGAATGCGGATGGAACAGACCCGGCAGGTTTTTTAGCGGAGGCCTTCCCGCCCGACCACGACCAGTTGGAGCGCCTGCAACACTCAGTCGGTCAGGGTCTCGGCCACCGCCCCCGACAGCTGCCACACCAGACGTCGGTAGGCCTGGGCCACAGCCTGGGGACCTGGGCCCGATACCGGGGTTTGCAGCCGCCGCTGGAACACCTGGGGCGGCCGGCCGCCGGCGCAGTCGGCGGTGTTCCAGCGGGCATCCAGTACCGCCTGGCCACCACCGGGCAACAGGCTGAGGTCTTGCACCGTCACCCGCAGCTGCCGCGCCGGCGCAACGCCCGGCGGCAGCGGCTCGCGCCAGACCTCGCGCTGCAACCGCTGCGACAGGTCGCCCACAAGGCGATGGGTGATGGTGTCTGATAAGGGTTCCGCCCAGCGCGCCTCACCCAGCGCCTGCAGCGCACCATCGCCGCTGGTCACCAGCACTTTGGGCTGGTCTAGGTGGCGGGGCAGGTCCACCGCCCCCACCAGCTGCCACACCGCCTGCGACGGCGGCAAGGCCAACGGCCGGCTCGCCTCGGCCTGCAGTGGCAGCCTGACCCAGGTGGTGGCGGGCAAAGGGGCGGCGCAGCCCGCCAGCAGGCCCAGCACCAGGCCCAGGCCCAGCCTCAGCACATGCCCGGAATTGGTACGGGCGTGCAGCCCCGGTGTCGGCTTGGTGGCGGATGTGTTCACGGGTTCTCCTGTCAGGGGGCCGCGGACTCTCGTCCCCGCAGCAAGGCGTCGGGGTACTGGTCCAGGGTGTCGGCAAGGGTACGCAGGGCCCGGGCCGCCTGGGCCACCTCCTCCAGCGTGCGCACCGCGTTGCGGTGCAGTTCGGAATCGCTGGACACCGTCTGGCGCAGTGCTGCCGCGCTGCGCTGCACTTCATCGGCCGTGGCACGCAAGTCGGCCAGCGCCGGCTGGCCGGCGCTGGCCAGTTCCTTGACCTGCGTAGCGGCCTCACCCGCGGTGGCCACGGTGCGCTCGGTCGAGGCCAGCGTGGCCCGGGCCTGGGCGGCCAATAGCGGCCAGTCGGCCTCCATTCTGGTGGCCAGCCGCTCCATGGCTGTCGCGGCCGCAGCGGTGCGTTGCACCAGCCGCTGGGTCTCCGGGTCCGCCACCAGTTGCCGCGCCGCGGCGGCGGCGGCGGTCAGGTCACGGCCCAGCTGTGCCAGGTCGAGTTGCTCCAGCTGGGCCTGCAGCGTCTGCAAGCGGGTGCGGGTGGTCGGGATTTTGACTATGCCGTCGGCGGTGGCCCCGGCCGCCGGGGCGGGGGTAGCAACGTTGGCGGCTGGTGGGGCGGGTGGGCGGCCCAGGTCGAGGTCCAGATTGATGTAGAGCTGACCGGTCAGCAAGCTCTGTGTAGCCAGGTTGGCCACCAAGCCACGTGCCACCAACCGGTCAACGGCCGACTCCGTGATAGGCTGCGATTCGCCGAGCAATTCCAGCAGCAGCGCCCGGTCGAGCTCCACCCGCACTGGCACCGCAATGGCCCCGGGGGCGGCCGGTGCCAACCCGACGTGTACCACCTGCCCCAGACGTACACCGCGAAACACCACCGGCGCGCCGACCTGCAGGCCGTAGACTGAGCTGTCGAAGTCCATCCGGGCCTGCTCTTGTGACACAAACCATTTGCCGCCGGCCGCTACCAATGCCAGCACGGTGAGTACCAGGCCGGCGACGGTGAAGACACCAATTCGAAATACTGCAGACTTCATGTGAACCCGCCACGGTTGAGAAACTGGCGTACCGCCGGCGGGCCGTGGGCCAGCAAGTCGGACGGTGTGCCGATAGCAGTCAATGTCTTGGATTGGATGTCCAGAAACACCACCCGGTCGGCGATTTTGAACAGGCTGGTGGCCTCGTGTGTCACCAGCACCGTGGTCATGCCACGGTCGGCCTGCAGGTGCAGAATGATGTCGTCGAGCAGCTCCGCGCTAAGCGGGTCCAACCCCGAGCCTGGCTCGTCGAGCAACAGCACCGAGGGCTCAAGCATCAGCGCCCGTGCAAACGCCACCCGTTTGCGCATGCCACCCGATAGCTGGGCCGGCATCAGGTCGCGTGTGTGGCCCAGCCGGACCAGTTCCAGCTGGAACCGGGTGCGCTGCGCGATTTCATCTGCGCTGAGCGCGCTGAACAGCTGCAGCGGCAGGGCCAGATTGGCCGCCACTGTCATGGAGCTCCACAAGGCGCCGGACTGGAACATCACGCCCATTTCCCGGCGCAGCCGCGCCAGCTGAGCCGAGCCACAGCGATGGATGTCATGCGCCCGGTACAGTATGCGGCCCGCCAGGGGCTGCTCCAAGCCCACCAGGTGGCGCAGCAAAGTGCTCTTGCCACAACCGCTGGCGCCCACGATGGCCACCACCTCGCCGGCCGCCACCTCGAAGCCCACGCCCCTTTGCACCAGTTGCGCACCGGCGCCGATGGACACGTTCTCCACACACAGCAGGGCTCCCATGGTTAGTACCCCAGGGTGGTGAAGACCACCGTGGTCAGGCAGGCCGCGCAGACGATCCACACCAGCGCCTTGACTACCGCTGTGGTGGTGGCCTCGCCCACCGCCTGGGCGCTGCGCCCGGCGTGCAAGCCCTCGCGGCAGCCGGCCAGCGCCACCAGCCCGGCATACAGCATGCCCTTGAACATGCCGATCCAGAGGTGGGTGAAATTGAACGCTAACAGGCACTGGTTCTGGTATTCAGACAACGACACCCCGTATACGAAGTGGGCAGCGGGAAAGCCCGCCAGCACCCCGGCTAGCGCACCAAAGCCGATCAGCGCCGGCGCCATCACCAGCAGCGCCAGCAGCCGCGGCAGCACCAGGTGGGCGACCGGGTCCACCCCCATGGCGCGCAGGGCGTCGATCTCTTCTCCGGCCTGCATGGTGGCGAGCTGCGCGGTGAAGGCCGAGCCCACCCGGCCAGCCAGCATGATGCCGGTCATCAGGCCGGCTAGCTCCCGCACCATGCCCACGGTGACGATGCGGGCCACAAAGGATTCGGCGCCGATCTTGTCGAGCTGGGCCCCGCCCATGTAGACCAGCATCAGGCCCACCAGGCTGCAGGTGAGCACCACAATCGGCAGCGACCGAGGGCCAGTCTGGTCAAGCTGGTGGATCACATCGGCCAGCAGCAGCTGCGAACGGGACCGGGTCAATCGGGCCAGGGCTAACAGCACCTCGCCGAGAAAAGCCACCGTGACCGCTGCCTCCGAGCAAGGCGGGGCCCTTCTCGCCCATTGGGCACCGGATGGCACTGGCACTGAGCCTGGCATGGCGCTGCTGCCCAGACCCGGTGCCACCAAGACCAGGTGGCTCTGCAGGCCCGCCGGCAGCCGCTGGGTGTCCAGTACCCCCCCCTGGGCCGCCACCTCGCCGGCCAGCACCCACAAGGCCACGGCCAGGCTGTCGTCCCAGCCCTGCAAGGCCTGACCGTCGACGGCCACCGCCGTCGCACCAGCAGGCAGGGCGGGAATCAGCCCGGCTCCCACCTGCAGGCCGTCGCCGTGCAAGCGAAGTGTCCAGCCGCCCGGCCCGGACGACCAGCTGGCCTGGGTGGACGCTGTCACCGCGGCTCCACTGGAAAAGAAGGCAGGACCTCGCCATACCGTTGCCGCAGACGTGCCCAGGCCGCCACAGCGCCCCGCCCCAGCCAGGGCAGCAAGGCCAGCAACAGCAGCGACCCCAGCAACACCGGCGAAAAAACCTGTTCGAGCCGGTTGACGGTGGCCAGCTGCGCGCCGGCCTGCACCCAGACCACGGTGGAGGGCAGCATGCCCAGTGTGCTGACCCAGAAGAAGGTCCAGACGGGCAGCGGCGTCACCCCCGCCATCAGGTTGAGCGGCACAAAGGGAATCACCGGCGCCAGCCGAAGCGAAAAAAGCAGCCGGGCCCCGTCCCGCCGCAGGGCCTCGCGCAGCGCGGGCAGGCGCTGCGGAAACCGAGCTTCGATGGGGGGTGCGATCCAGCGCCGCACCGCCAGCATGGTCAACGTAGCGCCCAGGCTGGACGCCAGCACCCCCAGCACACTGCCCCAGACCAGACCGAATCCAGCCCCAGCCATCAGCAGCAGCACGCCGGCGCCGGGCAGGCACAGCGCGGTGATCAGTACAAAAACCAGTCCGTAGGCCAGGGTCGTCAGCACCGGGCTGGTGACCACCGCCTGCAGGAAGGTGGCCTGCCACAGCCGCGCCAGAGTCAACGGGGACTGTCCTTGCCCCACGCCATGAAGCGCCAAGGCCAGCAGGCCGATCACCAGCACCAGCACGACCAGGCCCACCCGCCTCCAGGAGAGGCCGCGAGCGGGGCTAGCGGCAGCGGGCTCAGGCCGCTCCATACGCCCCTTCCACCAGCACGATGGGCTCCAGCGCGTCCGACGGCGGCAGGATGCGACCGATCACCGCGGTGAGCGGGTAGCCGCCGTCGCGCAAGGCCTGCAAACAGGCCGCGGCCTGCGCGGCCGGCACGCTGGCCAGCAAACCACCGGCGGTTTGAGGGTCAAAAATCAGCGGGTAACGCGGATGACTGACGAAGTCGGCTTGGTTGCGCAAGGCACGGCGCAAGCGCACGTTGGCGGGCGCGAGTGAGCTGGCGATGCCCGCCGCAAGACATGCCTCGGCCCCGTCCAGTACAGGCAGCGCTGACAGGTCGAGTTCCGCGTCGACACCCGAAGGCCGGGTCATTTCCACCAGGTGGCCGAGCAAACCAAAGCCAGTCAGGTCGGTGCAGGCAGTGGCGCCATGCCGAGTCAATATCTCAGCTCCCGAGCGGTTGGACACCACCATGGAACGCAGCGCCTGCTGAATCCAGCGCCCGCGGAAGCCCAGCATGCTAGTTGCCTGCGGGTAAGCCGCAAACAGGGTGCCGGTACCCACCGGTTTGGTCAGCAGCAACACATCGCCGGGCAACATACCGCCCTTGCGCATCACGCTAGACATAGACTCGTCTACCAGGCCATTGATGGCAAAACCCAAAGCCAGTTCTTTGCCCTCGCCGGTGTGCCCCCCCACCAATTCACACCCGGCCGCGTTCAGTACTTCCACCGCACCGCTCATCATTTGGAACAGCAGTTCTTCGACCTTGGCCTCGAGACCGGGCGGTACCGTCACCACCGCGGTGGCCGACTGCGGCTCGCCACCCATCGCGTAAATGTCGCCCAGCGCATGATTGGCCGCCACCTGGCCAAACACATAGGGGTCGTCGATAAAGGCGCGGAAAAAGTCCACTGTATGCACCATGGCCTTGCCGGGTGGCACACGCACCACCGCCGCATCGTCGGGCGAATGCAGACCAATCAGCACATCGTCGCGCTCAACTGGCTTCAATGCACCCAACGCGCGCGATAACACGGTGGCACCCACCTTGGCACCACAACCGCCGCAGCGCATGGCAATGGCCGAAATGGCTTGCTGCGACTCTTCGGCCGACAAACTGACTTTGGCTGGAGGTGCCGCTGAAGGCATGGCCATCGCTGGAAACTCGCTGAAACGGCGCATGAAGCGGCGGTCGATCGCATCCTTCCAGCGCCAAACCCAGTCGCCCGCAAAACCAACCGCGCCACGCGACGCCACCGCATGCTGATCGCCCGTGCTGATCAGGGCCAGCCAGCTACGCTGCGGGCGGTAGGCTTTAAGCGGCTCGCCTAAGGTCGCGCGCCGCAGGTTGTCGGCCAACGGACGGCCCATCCTCACCGCAAACACACCTGCTTTTTCCAAAGGTCGACCGGCAAACGAGGCGATGTCACCGGCGGCGAACACCCTTGCGTCGCTGGACTGCAATTGGTCGTTGACGCGGATGAAGCCGCCGCTGTCCAGCGCCAGCCCAGTTTGTCCCAGCCAGGCAGGTCCACCGGCTTGCGTGACCCAGACCACTTCATCGGTGACCACGGCACTGCCATCGGTCGCTTTCAGCTGGCCGGGCCCCACTTCTGTCACCTCGGCGTTCACATGCAACTGAATGCCGCGTTCAAACAGAACACGAGTGAAGTGGCGGCGCACCCAGGGGTTGTGCGTCGGCATGATTTCTGCATCTCGAGTGAACAGGTGGAATACCGGGTCGGCACCGCCACGCTGCAAGGCCTTAAATTCTTGCCGCAGCCGGTACTGCATAGCCAGCGCCAACTCCACCCCCCCTGCCCCACCGCCCACCACCGCCACCCGCACAGGCGTAGCCTGTTGCCGTACGCGGTCCAGCAAGCCCAGCCAGCGATGGTTGAATTTGGGGATGGGTTTGACCGGTACCGCGTTCGTTGACGCGCCGGGCACCCCAGACATCTGCGGCGTGGAGCCGATGTTGATGGAACACAGGTCAAAGGCCACCGGCGGCCGTTCGCGGCACAGCACCTTGCCAGCAGCCAAGTCAAGGCCCACCACCTCGTCATGAATAAACCGGGCGTTGGCAAACGCGGCGAGCTTGGGCAAGTCGATATACACATCGTCGTAGCCATAATGGCCAGCGATGTAGCCAGGCAACATGCCAGAGTACAGCGTGTCCACCGTGTTGCAAATCACCGTGAACCGGACGCCGGGCTCGGGCCGCATGCCGAACTGCCGCAGTACCCCCACGTGGCTGTGCCCGCCACCGACCAACACGATGTCGCGCAGCACAGGCTGTTCAAACGATTGCATTCAAGGGCTTTCCAAAAGACTCAGCAAACTCAACAAGCCCGCGCGCTCCGTCTCGGGCGAAAACAAAGGGCGGCGGGCCTCGCATTGGGCGGCCAGTCGGGCCAACAGACCACCGGCTTGACCCTGTGAATGGCGGGCTTCGCACAGGAGCCGGGCCAGTGCCTCGGCATCGCCCGGTGGAAAATAGCCAGCATAGTCGTTGCCCAGCAGGCCCACGTTGCCGTCAATGCTGGACGCCAGCACTGGCGTTCCGCTGCACACCGCCTCCATCACCACGTGGGCACCACCCTCCATGCGGCTCGGGTGAACCAGCACATGGGCACGCTGGATGCGACGCCGGGTAGCCTCGTGCGACAGCTGACCCAGCCAGCGGTAGCGTGGGCAGTCGCGTGCCGTGGCCGTAGCTGCAGCACCCAGGGCCGGGTCCAGTGCGGCACCCACATGGTCGACGCGCAGGTCTGTGCGGTCATTCAGCATTCTGGCGGTCGCCATCAGCAGCAACGGATCTTTTTCGGCACGCAAATGCCCGACCATTAGCGCGCGCAGGTGGCGGGTCGGTTTGTAAATCGTCGGCCGCGAGCGTGTCGATTGCACGACGACAACGGCCTTTGCACGCACTGCCTCAGGCAGCGCCTGTGGTGCCAGCGCTTGCAGACACACCAAGCGGTCGGCCAGTGCTAACGATCGCTGGGCCGACGCGTCGGACTGGATGTCACGGTACAGGTCGGTGCCAGTGAGTACCACCGCCAGCGCACCGGCCGGCCGCTTGGCTGCCCAGGCTACGACAGACGCGGCCGAGCGCCTGGCATGCAGCGCCAGCATCACTGTGTCGCGCGCTTCCAAGCCATCGGGCCAATGGCTGGTGATGCGGGTCGGGTAAACGGGCGACAACATCCCGTGCCACCGGCGCGCGGTCTGCCAATTTCCGTTGTTGGCGTCGGCCAGTGCAGGCGTCACAATCACCAGGTGAGGACGATTCATGACTGGTAAGACGTTAGGGATGTCCCGACAAGCGGGTGCTGAGACTTTGGAACTGGCATTGCGGTCCACACG
Organism: Comamonadaceae bacterium; assembly: GCA_027490925.1. Taxonomy (GTDB): domain Bacteria; phylum Pseudomonadota; class Gammaproteobacteria; order Burkholderiales; family Burkholderiaceae_C; genus PCRC01. The sequence continues at coordinate 13,793 of JAIXXF010000046.1, read as the reverse complement.
GGCTCGCACACTGGGGATATTTGATGCCTGGCAACTCGCCAAGCCCGATTTGTGCATTCCATACGCCCCGGAATTTAACCCGCCGTTGTGGGAGCTGGGACATGTCGGATGGTTCCAGGAGTGGTGGATAGCCCGCAATTGCCACCGCGATGCCGGCGCCCGGTGTGACCCCGACCACCCGCGCTTGGATTCGCGACTGGCCGGTGCCGACGCGCTATTCGACTCCAGCAAAGTGGCCCACACCGACCGCTGGTCGCTGCCCTTGCCCAGCCCGGACGCCACCCGCGCTTACCTTGCCGAGGTACTGGAAGACAGCCTTCGGATTCTGAAAACCAGTGCCAGCTCGGACGACACACTTTACTTCTGGCGCCTGGTGTTGTTCCACGAGGCGATGCACTGTGAAGCCGCGGTGTTCATGGCCCAGGCGTTGGGTATCGCACTGCCCGCCCACCTCGCTGATGGCCATTTGCCACAGACACCGGCTGGAGCTGTCGATACCCACCACCTGCCGAGCCAAGCCTGGCAACTGGGCTACACCGATGCAGGGTTTGCCTTTGACAACGAGTTGCCCAGCCACACGGTTGAGCTGGCGGGCTGCGAGATTGACACACGGGCGGTCAGCTGGGGCCGTTACTTGCCGTTTCTGGAAGCCACCGGCCACACGCCACCTCGGCACCTGCGGCAAAGCCCTTCGGGCTGGGAGGTTCAACGCTTTGGCCAATGGATGCCGATTAAGCTGCACCACCCGGCCATCCACCTCACCTGCCAAGATGCCGAGGCATGGTGCGCGTGGACCGGCCGCCGCCTGCCAACAGAAGCGGAGTGGGAATGCGCCGCCCTGACCTTGCCGGAGTTTGACTGGGGCCGTGTGTGGGAGTGGACAGCCAGCCCCTTTGTGCCCTATGTTGGGTTTGAGGCCCACGCCTACAGGGACTATTCCGAACCCTGGTTTGGCACCCGGCGGGTGCTGCGCGGCGGCAGCAGCGCCACCGCACAAGAGATGTTGCACCCGCGCTACCGCAACTTCTTCACACCCGAACGGGCCGACGTGTTTGCCGGTTTTCGGTCGGTCTTGTGAGCCACCAGCCAAGCTGAGAGACCGCTCGGCTCGGTAAGGTTGCCTCACACTCCGGCCCAGTAGACGGCAAAGCGCTGGTTGCTGTCGGTCCAGGCTTGGCACACACCAAAACCAGCACCGCGCAACAGGGCCTCAAAATCACTGAGTGTCCACTTGTACGAACTCTCTGTGTGGATGCGTTCGCCCGACCGAAATACGCGCTCACCGCCTTGCCAGCGCACGACCGTCGTCGCACGGGCTTCGAGGTGCATTTCTACCCGCGACAAGGCCGCGTTGAAGACCGCCAGATGCCGCCAGTCGCGCACGTTGAAATCGGTGCCAGCCAGCTGGTTGATGTGGCGCAGCAGGTTAAGGTTGAATGCGGCAGTGACGCCCAGCGCGTCGTCGTAGGCGTCCTCCAGTTGCCGCGCGTCTTTCACCAGGTCGACCCCAATCAGCAAGCCACTGCTCGGGTGGTCGCCACAGGCGGTGCGTACCGAGCGCAGAAAACGTTCGGCCTCAGGTGGCGAAAAGTTGCCAATGCTGGAGCCGGGATAGAACAGCACCCTGGGCTCGGCAGGATCGGACACGCCGTCAGGTAGGCGCAGCCCCTCTGAAAAGTCTATCCCCACGCCGACCATGTCCAGCGCTGGGTGCTTCAGTTGCAAAGCCGCCATGGACTCGTGCAGAAAATCCACCGAAATGTCGATGGCGACGTACTTCCTTGGCTTGAACCGTCCAAACAGGCTCGCAGACTTTTTGCAATTGCCCGCACCCAGGTCAATCCAAGCAGCACCCGCCGGCACCTGCCGCATCTGACCGGCCTGCTCGGCGAACACGGACGCTTCCAGGCGAGTCAGGTCGTACTCGGGAAGTTCGGTAATGGCCTCAAACAGGCGGGAGCCCAGTGCGTCGTACAGGTATTTGGGCGAGGTGTGCGCGTTAGTCGCCTGCAGCCCCGCCAACAACTCCAGGTGAATCGCCTCTTGGTTGTCGTGGTGCAATTGCAAAAACAAGGGGGATTTCATACTCGGCTGCCAGTTTTTCTGTCTAATTGCGTTGGATGGTAGCGGGCTAAGCCCCGCGGCTTGGATCGTCAGCAAACTGCTTTCTAATCGCGTTTGTTTTTAATTTTTTCTGGAGGCCTCATGGCTGGTCATTTTCTGAAAGCTGTCTTGGCGAGTGCCATGCTGGCGGCGACGTTCATCAGTGCAACCGCCCAGGCGCAGCAGGTGCTGCGCGTGACCACAATTCCCGAGGAAGCCGCCACCGAACAAATCCGCAAGTTCACCCCTCTGGCCAGCTACTTGGAAAAAGCGGTGGGAATGAAAGTGGAGTTCACACCGGTCAGCGACTACCCTGCTGCAGTGGAAACACTGGTCAATAAAAAAGTGGATTTGGTCTGGTTCGGTGGTTTTACCCATGTTCAGGCCAACCTGCGCTCGGGCGGCAAGATCGTGCCATTGGCTCAGCGGGAAGAGGACGCCAAATTCCAGTCGGTGTTCATCGCCAAGACCGACTCAGGCATCAAGACCTTGGCTGACATGAAGGGCAAACAGGTCTCGTTCGGCTCGCAAAGCAGCACATCGGGCCACCTCATGCCACGCAGTTTTTTGCTTCAGGCCGACATCACTCCGGAAAAAGACTTTCGCCGTGTGGCCTACAGCGGCGCGCACGACGCGACCATCGCCTCGGTGGTCAGCGGCAAGGTGGACGCCGCCGCGCTGGACATCACCGTTTGGCGCAAGTTTGTGACCGAGAACAAAGTCGACACCAAGGCGGTGGACGTGTTCTACACCACGCCACCTTACTTCAATTACAACTGGTCTGTTCATGCCGACATGCCTGCTGACCTGCAGCAAAAGATCAAAGCAGCGCTGCTCGCCCTGAGCCCAGCCAACCCGGAACATGCCGAGATCCTTCGGCTCAACCGCGCCACCCGTTACATCGCCACCACGCCTGAGAACTACAAGGGTCTTGAGACGGCAGCCCGAAGCGCTGGCCTTCTCTGACCCGAGGCCAACCACTTGAATATTCAGTTGAGCGCGCTTGCAGCGCATCACCCGGCTTCGCGCCACGGTGCTGCGCCCGCTCTCGCCAACCTGAGCCTTGGTATTGCGACAGGCGAGCACGTGGCCGTCATTGGCCCGTCTGGCGCTGGCAAAACCACCATGTTGCAGGTGCTGGCCTGCGCTTTGCCGCCCAGTCAAGGCGAGTTTTTGCTGAACAACACCCCGCCTTGGTCCCTGCCCGCGGCGGCGTTGCGGCAGTTGCGCGGCACTTTGTTTCTGGCGCCACAGGTTCCCCCCTTACCACCCCGGCAACGTGTGGTGACCTCCGTTTTGGCCGGCCGCTTGCCGGCGATGGGGTTACTCCAAAGCCTGCGTTCCCTTTTCTACCCTGCCGACATTCCCGCCGCCTACGATGCGCTGGATCGGTTTGACTTGGCGGAAAAACTCTTTGAGCGGGTGGACCGCCTCTCTGGCGGTGAACGGCAGCGCGTCGGACTGGCACGCACGCTGCTGGCCCCGGCGAAACTCTGGCTGATTGACGAGCCGCTGTCGGCATTGGACCCAGCCCGCGCACGCCAGGCGCTGGAAACTTTGCTGGACGCCGCCCGCGACCGACAGACCACCGTGGTCGCCACGCTGCACCAGGTAGACATGGCCCTGGCACACTTCCCGCGCATCATCGGCCTGCGCGATGGCGCGCTGATGTTTGACCTGCCATCTCAAGCCGTGTCGCGCGAGGTGTTGGCCAAGCTGTACGACCAGTACGAACACGAATTGCGTGGCGACGTCTCGGGCGGCGATGCCGAGGTTAACTACCCCGACAGCCCTGCACCTGTCCAGGCGGTCATGCACTGTCGATGAGCCACACTGCGGCCCCTACAAACCGTCCGGTGCCGCTGCGCGACCCGGCTTGGTCGCGGCGTTTGTTCTGGGTTTGCTTCACTGTTCTGCTGTCGTGGCCGCTCGCAGTGGCCACTGAATTCAAGCCGTGGATCTTGCTGGAGCGCGACAACCTCAAGGTCAGTGCCCAGTTCCTCGGCACCTTCTGGCCCTTGGCGCACGGGCCCGAATTTTTGCTGCTGGTAGCAAAGGAAACATGGCGTACGGTGGCCATGGCCACAGCGGGTGTCACTTTGGCGCTGCTGTTGTCACTGCCCATGACGCTGGTGTCTACCCGTACGCTGTCCATCTCGGCGCTCTCGGGCCGCATGGCGCGAGGGCCATATTGGCTGAGACAAACCATTCGCTGGGTGCTGATTGTCTTGCGCAGCATTCCGGAACTGGTTTGGGCGCTGGTGTTTGTGCGGGTGGTGGGGTTGGGTCCGACTGCTGGTGTGCTGGCGATCGCCCTCACCTACTCCGGGATGCTGGGCAAGGTCTACAGCGAGATTCTGGAAAGCGGTGAAACCCACGCCACCCACACCCTCATGCGAAATGGCGCTGGCCGGTTACAGTCGTTTTTTTATGGCCTGCTGCCCGCTCATTCGGCCGAACTCACTAGCTACACCGTTTACCGATGGGAATGCGCGATCCGCTCCTCCGTGGTGCTGGGCTTCGTAGGGGCCGGCGGCCTGGGCCAGCAACTGGACAACTCCATGAAGATGTTCAACGGCGGAGAAGTGGCAACCATGCTGCTCGTCTTCATGGCACTTGTGGCGCTGGCGGATGGCGTCAGCAGCTGGCTGCGCAAGTCCTTGGGTTGATAGCATGCAAAAACCACAATCCGCCAACCGGCCCTACAAGCTCCCACCGCCTTTATTCGACGCGCGCTGCAAGGCCTGCTGGTTCACCGCAGGACTGCTGGTTTTGGTGGTGGCGAGCTTCTGGACGCTGGATTTGCAGTGGGCGCAGTTCCTGTCGCTCGAAGCATTGCACAGCATGGGCCGGTTTGTGGCCGAGTTTTACCCGCCCGACCTGTCGTCGGGCTTTGTTGCCAAGGTTGCACTGGGCGCGGTGGAGACACTGGCCATGTCGGCGCTGGGCACTGGCTTGGCTGCGGTGATGGGCTTGGCTCTAGCGCTGTTCGCCAGCAAGCCACCCTCAGGCGGACGGGCGCGTGGCCGTACCGCAACGCGTTTGCTGCTGAATGCGCTGCGTTCCATTCCCGAGCTGGTGTGGGCCGCGCTGCTGCTGATCTCGGCTGGGCTGGGTCCATTCGCTGGCACGCTGGCGCTGGCTTTTCACACCACTGGCGTGCTGGGCCGATTGTTTGCGGAGTCGATCGAAAACACACCGCCAGGGCCGGGCGCTGCGCTGCGCACGCAAGGGGTTCGCAGCAGCTTGATTTTTTGGTACGCCACCCTGCCACAGGTGCTACCGCAATTGCTCAGTTACACGCTCTACCGCTGGGAGAACAACATCCGCGCTGCGGCGGTGCTGGGGGTGGTGGGCGCTGGCGGGCTGGGCCAGTTACTGGTGTTTCACCTCGGTCTGTTCCAGATGAACAAAACAGTCACCATCCTGGCCGCCATGTTGCTGATGGTCGCGGTGGTGGACGGACTCAGCCACTACACCCGGCGTCTGCTCACCCGCTGAGAAGGCTACCGTGCGCGGGCACTGGCCACCTCAGCAGCCAACTCTTCGCCCGTTTTGTAGTGTGGCACCTTGAACACCAGTCGTTTGGCACGCTGCACAAAGCTGTTGCCGCCCCGCACTTCCTCGCGCCAGAAGCGGTCGGCCAAAACAATGTTGTCGTTTTGCTTCAGCATGAAAGCGTCCTTGGAGGCCTGTCCTCCGAAAATATAGAGCTTGCCGTCCACCATCGCCCAGGTGTCGGCGTCTCCACCCCAAGGAATGCCGTAGACGATGCCGTTGGCACAGTAGCCGCCGTACTGAGGCAAATAGCGCTCGGGTGACTGATCGAACAGGGCTTTGTTCGCTGCGCTGGCAAACCGGAAGTCCACGCCCTGGTACCGGCTTTTGAATTCGGGGCTGCCCTGGCGGTAGGCGTTCTCGGTGAAATAGGCGACCACATCGGCGCCCCGCAGCAGTGCGCGCGAATCGTTATCCAGCGCCACTGCGTTGACAGGCGCCAAGGGCGAGTTGGGGTTCTGGGCATTGATGGCACCGCAGCCAGAGAGCACAACCACCATTGCGATCACAGCAATGGCTTTTTCAGGACTTAATGGGTTCGGGCGTGTCACAGGGCTTCTTCCATTTCAAAAAAATCGTTGGCAGCCACACTGGCTGCGACTTTTGCTTGATCCGGCGGGAACAAACAGGTTCCCGTCAGCGGCGCCGCCCAGCCCAACAAGGCACTGGCCAGTTCACAGCGACGGCGCAGGTCCGTCGGACCCTGCCCGCCCAGGTGCACAATGCCGTAGCGGTGGCTGCCAAGCCACTTGAAGTCGCGGGCGATTTCACGCGCCGACATCGAAAACTCCAGAAACACCGCGTCGGGGTAGGCCTGGCGGAACGAGGCCTTCTGCTCAACGGTGGGATGGTGCGGCCGCTTAGTTGCGTCAAACAGCCGGTATACGAAGCTGGAAGCCAAGGCGGCGGTTGGGGCCAGCCGTGGTAGCGTTTTTGGGTCTTGTCCGTGCGACAGAGCGAGCGCAATCGCGTGGAGGTCGACACCGTCCACACGCCGATAGAGGTCGGAGAACTGAGAGGCCATGCGAGGGTTGAACTCGATGACCTTGACCTGCCGGGTCCGGGGCTCCACGAAAAACTCCATGTTGAAGCCACCGTGGGTGAAGCCGATGGCCGCGAGGAATTTCCGGGCCACCTCGGCGGCCTGCGCTTGGACGCCCTCGTCGAGGTTGCTGGGGTAATCAAAGCCCATGAAGGCCTGGGTGCCCGGGTAGGTGCGAACCCCCACGGTGCCCAGCACCACCGTCTGCCCCAGGCGCACATAGCCATCGAGGCAGTACTGGGGGGCGTCCACCGGGGCCTCCAGCATCAGGCTGTGGGCCGTGCCAGCCTCAGGCAGGCGGTCGCGGATGACGCGTTCAAAGGGCTCCACTAGGTGCCGGATTACCCACAGCTCGCGGCGCCTGAAACGGGTGTGTTCGTGCAACTCCTGCGTGTTGTTCACCGTTTTGGCCAACACCGAGAACGCCGCTTTCACTGGCTTGACGAACAGCGGGTACTGCAGATCCTGGGGCACGGGGCCGCCGTAAGCGGCATCCAGCCGGGCAAAGGGGATGTTGGCTTCAGGACAGACCCGGTCCAGCACCTCCCGGGCGTACAGCTTGTGTTGGCAGGCTAGTACGGCATTGACCGGCGTGCCGGGCCAGCCCATGCGCTCGGCCAGCATAGCCGCGGTCAGCGCGCCGAATTGCTCGTGGTTGGAGGCCACCGCGGTCAGCTTCTGCCATTTGGCACGCCAGGCCAGCAGGGTCACAAAACGCTCGATGTCGAACCACACCAGCCGCACATTGCTGGGGAAACTGAAGAGGTCAAACCCGGCGCTAACCTGGGGCCAGTCACCCGCCAGGGCGTCAAATGCCGGACGGTCCCAGTCGTAGCTGAAAAGAATCAAGGTTCGGTTCACTGGCAGTTTTCACCCAAGCCGACTGGTTATTGGCGACAGATCGTAAACGACGGCGTTTGGCGGGGCTGTCGCCTTAGCTTGGCCACTCAAAATCTCAACCCTGCGCCTTTCGCTACGCACCTTCTCTTGCTCTGGATTCATCACATGCCCCGCCACTTGCTGCCAACGCGCCGCCCCCTGAAAAAATGGCGGGGCTGGATGGCTGCCGCTGGCTTGGCTTGACTGATGCTGGCCCCGCCAGGGAGGACCGAGGCCCCGACCCAGCCGCACGGTGAGTCGGTCTAAGTGGGGCGCTTTTCCGACGACCTGGCACCCTGGCGTGAGGTGCAGATCAAACCCGAACTCCCGCGCAACCGCTTCCGCCCGCGCGACTGGGATGGCGCCACGGCGCTGGAGGTTTTGTCCAAAGGCGCCATTTCGCTGATGGCCCGGCCCTTGGCGGTGGACCTTAAGGCAACCCCCATCCTGTGCTGGCGCTGGCGCGTCAGCGGCCCGCTGGCCCGCGCCGACATGACATAGCGGTCGGGTGAAGACCATGCCGCACGGGTCTATGTCAGCCTGGGTATCCCATTTGAGGAACAGGGCTTTGGCCTGCGCTCCCAGCTGCGTCTGGCACGGGGCCTCTGGGGTCCCGATGTGCCTGATGCTGCGATCAACTACGTGTGGGACAAACGGCGGCCGGTGGGCACCGAAATGCCCAGCGCTTACACCGACCGGACCATGATGATGGTGCTATCCAGTGGCTCGGCCGAGGCCGGCCACTGGGTTTGGGAGCGGCGCGACGTGGCCCAGGATGCGGCACGGCTGTTCGGCGCGTCGGCCAGACCGGTGCAGCTGGTCTGTTGATTTCCACGTAAATCTAACCCCCTGGGGTCAAGACTGCGTGGAAATCAACAGACTGGCCCAGCTCAGCCATGGGGACCCTGCCGCTGCGCCGAGAAACCATGCGCTCGCGTGTTGCGTTGACTGCGGCGAACAGCACGCCTATTCACCGCAAAATTCGCGACTTTTATTTGACCATGCGACGAATACAGACCACAATCACCGCATGAATAGCGTTGATAAACAGTATGTCTGGCAGCGCAACGATTGGCCGCACTGGCAATACGACCATCATCGACTCGTGCCTTTGCTCGCCGAGGTCCACTTGGCGCAGGGACACCTTTTGGGCCGAATGCACGACCTCGGCATGGATCTGCGCGACCAAGCCACCTTGCGTGTGCTGACCGAGGATGTGCTCAAGACAAGCGAGATCGAGGGCGAATCACTCAACCCGGAGTCGGTGCGCTCTTCGATTGCCCGTCGCCTGGGCGTTGACATCGGCGCCTTGGCCCCTGCTGACCGGCATGTCGATGGCGTGGTCGACATGGTGCTGGATGCCACCCAAGGCCACGGCGACGCGCTCACGGCGAAGCGCTTGTTTGGCTGGCATGCCGCCTTGTTTCCAACCGGCTACAGCGGGCTCAGCAAAATCCGCGTGGGCGCTTGGCGAGACGATGCCGACGGCCCCATGCAAGTGGTCTCAGGTCCCGTGCATCGCCAGAAGGTTCACTTCGAGGCGCCGCCGGCCGCTCAGTTGGATGCCGAGATGGCAGATTTCCTGCTTTGGATCAATGTGGGTCAACACGATGACCCCGTGGTGAAGGCGGGGCTGGCCCATTTGTGGTTTGTCACCATCCACCCCTTTGAGGATGGCAATGGGCGCATGGCACGTGCTGTGGGTGACATGGTATTGGCACGGGCAGAAAGATCGGCTCAGCGCTACTACAGCCTGTCTGCCCAGATTCAACGCGAACGCAAAGACTATTACGACCGTCTGGAAGCCACCCAAAAAGGCGATCTGGACGTTACCGATTGGCTGGTTTGGTTCTCGGCCTGCCTGCTGCGCGCTCTGCAGGGTGCTGAAGAGACGCTGGCGGCTGTATTGGCGAAGGCGAGGTTCTGGCAGCACAGCATCGGCGTGCCGCTCAACGAGCGTCAGATCAAACTGATCAACAAACTGCTGGATGGCTTTGAAGGCAAGCTGACCAGCAGCAAGTGGGGGGCGATCGCCAAATGCTCTCAGGACACCGCCTTGCGCGACATCACCGACTTGGTGGCGCGTGGTGTGTTGAAGAAATCCGAGGCCAGCGGTCGCAGCACCAGCTATGAGTTGGTGCTGTTAAACGAGGGCAGTGGCCTCGGTTCAATTGAGCGCAAATAACGCGTGTTGCCAAACCATGACCGACGCCATGCGACTCAACGCCGCCGCTCTAGGCGAGCGAAAGATTGAGTGCCATGCTTTCATTTCGTCAACACGAACTCTGTGGCGACGCCTCCACTTCTTAAGCAGCACCGGGTTTTGGGGTCGCAGATGGCCAGCCTATTCCCAGAGATGCATCGGGTTCAAACGCCCGGGTTCTTAAGCTCAGCAAACTTCGCCGCCATGGTCGGATTGCCCTTGGTGAGCTTCTTGATGGTCACGTCCTGGGCCTTGTCGTTGGCCAGACGCAGGTTTTTGTCAGCGCCCAAGAGCGCTTCTTTGGTCTTTTGCAGGTGGTCGATGGACTTGTCGATTTCGTCGATGGCCGTCTGGAACCGGCGTGAGGCCAGGTCGTAGTTCTTGGCAAACGCGGACTTGAAGCCTTCCAGTTCGCTCTCAAAGTGGGTGATGTCGATGTTCTGGGCTTTGACCAGTGCCAACTCGGCTTTGTACTTGACTGCGTTCATGGCCGCATTGCGCAGCAACGTGATGATGGGGATGAAGAACTGGGGCCGCACCACGTACATCTTGGGATAGCGGTGGAAGACGTCGACGATGCCGGTGTTGTAGAGCTCGCTGTCGGGCTCGAGCATGGAGACCAGCACCGCGTACTCGCAACCCTTTTCTGTGCGGTCTTTGTCCAATTCTTTCAAGAAGTCCTCGTTGCGCTTCTTGGTGGCCGTCGCGTCGCTTTCGTTTTTCATCTCGAACATGATGGACACGATCTCAGTGCCCGCCTCGTCGCTGTCGCGGAAGATGTAGTCGCCTTTGCTGCCGGTGCTGGCATTGTTGTCTTTCTCGAAGTAAGCCCTGGGAAACGCCGTGGCGCGGATGCGGTTGAACTCGGTCTCGCAGTGCTGCTCCAGCGTTTCACCCACCATCTTGGTGGACAGCCGGAGCTTCATGTCCCGTAACCGCTCGATCGCATCGTCCCGGTCCTTGATTTGGTCCTCGTAGCGGTCCTTCATGGCCTGCTCGGCCAACTGCTTTTCCAGGCGCGCCTGGGCCAGCGTGGACTGGAGTTCGTCGCGCTGCTTTTCAACGGCAGACAGCGCTGCCGCGATGGCGAGCTTTTGCGACAGCTCTGATTCAGTGAGCCGCGCCTTGAGGTCATGGATTTCGCTGTCTTTGACCGACGAGGTTTTCTGAAGCTCGGCGGCCAGCTGCGCTTGGGCCAGTTGGCGCGTTGTTTGCACCTCGGTTCGGGCTTTCTCCAGCTCACTGGTCAAGGCGTCTTTTTGCCGCTCGACGTCGCTGAGGGCCTGAGCCACGGCCAGTTGGCGGGCCACGTCGCCCGCTTCCAGCTGCGATCGGAGCTTTTGAATCTCCGCCTCCCGCTCGGCCCCTTGTTTTTGCAGGTCGGCGGTCAGCTGTGCCCGGGCCAGCTGGACTGCCGCGTGTTTGTCGCGCTCTGCCAGCTCCAGACGCTCGTGCAGCTGGTGCTCGAAGTCGCTGTCCCGCACCTGCTTCAGGATGTCGGCATACCCTGCTTCGTCGATTTTGAAGGCTTTGCTGCAGTGGGGGCAAATGATCTCGTTCATGGTGGGGCTTGGTTTTTGGTCGGTGGATCGGATTTGGTTCGACGGGATTGGCTTCGGCGGCTCAGACCCTCGGTTCTCTCAAGAGGTCGGTGGCGGACTTAGAGTGACCCGCCGCAGAAATTGGTCAAATTCGGTGCGTTCATTACCGTACCAGCGCGCGTACCGATGCCTTTCGGTCGTCTGCTGTGCCTGGATGGCGGCTTGGATGGAGGTGGTCAGCCAGGGCTCAAAACGGTCACACACCAACGGGATTGTTAGCCAGGAAGACCAAAGGCATTCGCTGTCTTGGAGGACGTAGACGGTTCCGGACTCGCCGACCGTTCTGGCCACCTCTTCTCTGGGGTGTCCGATCGTCAGGCCCCAAGCGTCGGGACGCCGGAACGGTCGGGTTTCATCGAACGGCCGCCACAACACAAACATCCACTGCGCCGGGTAGCGGGTGCCTTCGCTTTCCTCGGAATCCGACCAAACAATGTGCTGCTCTGAAACCTGCAGCACCGCGGCGCTCCAGCACCCGGGCGCCCATTCGTCGGTGAACCTCATGGCGTCCTTTCGGCGAGGGGCGTGTTCATGTCGCGCGCATTTATCGCTTCTTCAAAGATCGGTTCGACGACCCCGTCATGCCTGACCATGGGATCGCCATCCAGGCTCCACGATTCTTTGAACAACATGCCCAGCGGTTGTTGACAAGCGTTCCATGTGAGCGCTGCAGGCTCAGGCATGGCCCAACGCCTCCAGAATGGGTCGGTCGTTGGGGCTGTTGAGCAGTTTGGGCAACTGGTGTTCAGGCGCCAACATCACCGCCTGCGACTCCCAGCCCATGTCGGCTGGATTGCCACCTATCCTCTCGGCCAGGTAGTACCGTGTGTAACTTTGGCTGCGCTTCACGTCCACCAGGTGCTTCAACAGCCTGAAGCGCAGCCCCGACTCCTCCCAAGCCTCGACCAGTGCGGTCGCCTGGGTGGTCATGCCCTCCTCGACTGTGCCTTTCGGGAAAGTGACCTCGTAGCCGCCAAACGCGTTGCTGGGCGCCACGACCCAAACCCGACCGCATGTCTCGCGGACGACGACGCCCGCCGCTGCGCGGTAACCGGCAGGCACCCCGAAGGGCGGCTCCTCGATCGCATGGGCAGCGGCCAGGGCCAGCCAGTCGGTGTCCGATGCCGGACGGTTTGTCCAAGATTGAATGGGAATCCCGTTGACCACAGCCGGCATCGCGCCATCGGGCAGCACACACGCCACCGCCTTGGGGTCGTGCCAAGCCTCTAGCGGAGACGCCTCACTGGGCTTGTGGATCAGAAAGGGTTGGCCATCTTTGTCCCTCCGCGGATGGAACACAGAACCGTGGTGTTGGGGGGTCATGGTCGTCTGGCCGATGGGGTCGGGCGACGCTCGAATTTCTTGGGCTCGGTCTGGAGCCGGTACAGGACGTCCCACACGTCGTGGTACAGGTCCGAGCGGTGGGTGCCCTGGGTCTGGGCCACCCGGTCCTTGAAGTTGCTGTAGTCGAGACCATTGACCATGGCGGCCATGGCATTGGCCACTTCTTTCTTGGGCGCGACCGCCCGGAACCGGTAGTCGTTGGTGTGGCTTTCCACCACCTCACCCAGTCCTGGGAGGTGATGCGCTCGAAGCGCCTCGAGGTCGGCACGGACCCGCGCCCTCACCGTCAAGGTCCCGGCCGCCACGTCTGCGGGCTTTTGCACCACGCTGAAAAATCCGATGGGGGTGATCAGCCACATGGCATTGCCTCCTAAAAATCTGCATGGCCCTGATGGACCTTGGTCAACAACGAAACTGCGAACGGCAGTGACCCAGCGCTGCCACCCTGCCCGGCGCCGGGGCTTCAACCCGACGTATCCGCTGGCGGGAACCCGGCCACCATCCGCCACCGGGGCTCTGCCTCGTCGGTCCGCCGGTACAGCTGGCCCTGACCCCATCCGAACCGCAGTCCCAAGTCCGCGATACAGGCCGGGCACGCATACCCCCATCCGCCCTGCCCTGGGAACTCACAGTCCCCGAAAAAACGTTGGCCGGCAATGGGTTTGCCGCGGGCATCGCACCGCTCGGGGGGACCCGAGAAGTGCACAGGGTCCAGGGAGGCCCGGTCGAGGTCGGCGAACCGGGCGCAATGGGCCTCAGCGGGCGTGCTGGCTTCTGGAGATCGGCCAGCACGCGAACGGTCAGCGGGCATTGAGGTGGCCTCAGACCAGTTCGGACTGCCGGTCATGGACGCTGTCGAACAAGGCTTCGAGTCCTGGGTGCACGCCCCTCAGCCCCTGAACCACCGTGGCCGACCACTCGAAATACGCCTTCTTGCGCTCGGACTGTTGATTTCCACGTAAATCTAACCCCCTAGAGACAAGTTTTTTCATTCAATTTTGACCCCTTGAATACAGTTCTCTGCTTGTTTTTTAAGCAGAGGGGATCAAGGAGTGATCAAAGT
>JAIXXF010000003.1 GCA_027490925.1 Comamonadaceae bacterium | reverse complement strand
TTGTCCAGGCGTAGGGGCGCTGGTAGTCCGGAATCTCGAACTGGTAGCTGCCTTCGAAGATCTCCCGAATCAGCTTGTCGTGGGCTTCAAGTGTCTTGGCCATTGGTTTTCTTCTTTCCTATCGTTTCTTTGGGCTGCTCGGGGCTTGGTAGCCCGGAGCCAGCTTGGCGTTCTCGACGCCGTACAGCGCCAGCGGATCGCTGAGCCATAGGCGGTACTGTTCGTCTTTGAGGCGGTGATCGGGCGAGCAGTCCACGCTCCAGCGCAGCAGCATGTAGCCCGCGACCGCCGCGCGCACGCGCATCCGGATCGCGCCATCCTGCATCCCGTAGTCCATCTTGATGATTTCGGGGCGCTCAAGGCGCGGATGCGGCACGAAGTCCAGCTCGACGATGCGCGTCCACTGGATGTCGTTGTCCGGCCGTTCGTTGGTCTGCGGCTCCTCGTCGAGCAGGGTCGGGGCTTCGATGCGCGTGACGACGAAATCGCGGAACTCGCCGCTCTTGCGATCAAAGGCACGGACGTGCCAGCGTAGGCCGGTGTCGACAAGGGCGAACGGGACGATGACCCGTTCGGACTCACCACTGCTCATCGAGTGGTAGCGGATGGCGACTGGCCGCTTGGCGTAAATGGCCCGGCAGATCGGAGCCAACACATCCATCCTGGGGTTGCTCAGGGCGGTCGGAGATTCGCACGGCAGCAGCGGTTGCGTTGCGCCGTTCACGCCATCGCCGAAGCCGAGAGCCAGCGCTGACAGCACGCGCTGCGATGCGTGATCGAACAGCGGGGAGAACGCCTGCCCGATGCGGTAGACCTTGTTGCTACCGTCAAAGGTGATGTTCTGCGGCGCAACTTCCCGGTACAGCGCCAAGTCGCGCGTCGCCCCGGCCGGAGCCACGCCGAAACGGTCGATCAGGTCTGGCCGACCGATTTCGCCGAAAAAGTAGAGCCGGAAGTCGATGTAGGCCAACCGCTCGCGCTGGGCGTGGCTCAAGCTCTCGACGCGCTGGGGTTGAGTCACCGATGGCTCCTCATCCAAGACGGACGACCGAAAGGCTGTGATTGGTTTTATGTTTGTCCATTGCTAGGCGGTTAATATCATCAAACTGATGACATTATGCGCCACAACTTGGACTGCAACAACACGAACGTAGCTACGCCTCGGGAGTCGAGTTCGATTCCGTGTTTGGGAATTGAACCGGCGTCCGCAAGTCTCGCGTTGCACGAGATGGGATTTGCAGCTTTTGGCGGGATCAGCCTACAATCTTCCTTGATTGGTGCTCAAGGGAATCCATTGCAGCCGTGATAGGCCGCGTGGCGTCGCCTCAGCACCACCATACCCCCAGACAAAGGCCGCTAGGAACATACACCTAGTGGCCTTTTTCTTTGGAAAATCAATGATCTACAGGGCAAAGACGTACAAAGGCCGCTATTGACAGGCAAGCGGAGGCGGGGGAACATGCGGGGGAACAAACCCCGTTTTTCCCAACATGGGGGAACAAGCAGAGGGGGAACAGGGAAACTCATGCTGACAGACCCCGAATGCAAGAACGCCACCTGTCCACCTGACAAGCCCCGCGTGCGGCTGGCCGACTCCGGTGGGCTCTACCTGGAGGTGAGCCCCAACGGTTCCCGGCGGTGGTTCTGGAAATACCGTAAGGACGGCAAGGAAGGGCGCATGGCTCTGGGCAGCTACCCGGCGGTTTCCCTGTCGGCCGCACGCAAGGCGCGCGACGCAGCCAAGCTGACAAAGGCCAGCGGGGCAGACCCAGTACAGGCGCGCAAGGTGGAAAAGCTCAAGGCCACAAACCCGGCGGGCGACACGTTCCGGGTGGTGGTGTGGGAGTGGTTCGACAAACAGGCTCCCCATTGGAGCGAAGCGCACGCCCAACGGGCCAAGCGGCAGTTTGAACGCGACCTGTTGCCCTGGCTGGGTGACCGCAAGCTGGCCGATATTGAGCCGGTGGAGCTGCTGGCGACCTTGCGCAAGGTGGAGCAACGCGGCGCGATTGAAACGGCCGACCGGGGCTTGATGCTGGCGCGGCAGGTGTGGCGCTACGGGGTGGCTACAGGCCGGGTGCCACGCGACATAACAGCGGACCTGAAAGGCGCACTGTCGCCCTACAGGGGCAAACACTTTGCCGCGATCATAGACCCGGCAAAGCTGGGGGAACTGATCCGGGCGATCCGGGCTTACCGGGGTGGGCCAATCGTGCGTGCGGCGCTGCAACTGGCCCCCATGCTGTTTCAGCGGCCGGGGGAACTGCGCGGGGCGGAGTGGTCCGAGATTGACCTGGACGGGGCTCTATGGACGATCCCGGCGGCGCGCATGAAGCGCAGCAAGGACGGCAAGGAGCACGGCGACCCGCATCTGGTGCCCTTGCCCCGGCAGGCGGTGGAGATTCTGCGGGGCTTGCACGGTTACACCGGCCACGGTGCCAAGGTGTTTCCGGGGGAACGCAGCCACGACCGGCCCATATCCGAAAACTCCGTGCGTACCGCCTTGATCACGCTGGGCTACACCCCGGACGTTCAAACGTGGCACGGGTTCCGGGCGACGGCGCGCACGATGCTGGCGGAGCGGCTGGAATGTGACCCGCTGGTGATCGAGGCGCAACTGGCGCACTCGGTTCGCGATGCCAACGGCCGGGCCTACAACCGAACGCAGTACATCAAGCAACGTGCTGACATGATGCAGCGATGGGCGGATTTTCTTGATGGCATCGCTGCTTCGGCGGGCGGTCCAACAACACAAGGGGAAGCATGAGATTCGTTGGCTTCAGGATCGGGCTACTTTTCGTGTTGCTGTCATTCAGTGGGTGCGCTGCGCACTACACGCCAGAGGCTTTAAGCGACCCATACGGCTTCTTTAGTGGCATCTGGCATGGGCTGGTGTTCCCTTTTGCAGTCGCTGCCAACTTCGTGGCTTGGGTATTTGGTCTGTTTGGAATTTCGTTCCTTGATTCAATTGAGATTGTGGGGCGGCCGAATACAGGATTCTTTTATTACTTTGGTTTCTGCGTGGGCCTTGCTTCTAGTTTGGGTGGGGTCAAACAGTAAATGCGGCCATTGATTTGATGGTTTTGCAGTCATACCTAGAGGGCTGCTGGTCACTGAGGATGAGTGCTGAAATATCTATATCCAGTGGCATTTTTCAGGCTGATGGTGATTGCGAAGATGCCAAAAGAGAAAAAAGGGCAGCGTGAAATTTCCAGCCAGTATGAAGGTCCCGGGCTTGCTGTCCGGCGTTTGGCATGATCCTGAAAAAATGAGCCAATACATTGCAGCTCAAGTTTCAGAGGACACTCAGAGACTGAAAACTCTTTGTCGGGATTATGGTATCGACGAAGGGGTTGGGATGTACTACCAACTGGCCTTGGCTTTGGCGCGAGAGCTGTATCCAGAACCAAAAAAAAGGGGAAGAAAGACGAAATGGACGAGCTACGAAATGGGTGTCTTGGTTGTGGAGGTCGAGCGTCTGACTGTTGAAGGCGATCCATCCCATGGTATTTCATGGGCCTGCGACCAACTTGCCAAGCGTGAGCCTTGGAGGCGGTTTGTTGAGGCGAAAGATGACAGTGGTTTTGGTCCTGATCCAGGCGAGGCGCTGCGCCAGATTTACACGGGTGCACGTGATACCGCTTGGGCGACGGCCTTTAGAAAGGCCTTTAAGTTTCATGAATGGAAGAACGCTTTGCCAGAGTGGGAGGCGATGGTGTCCGAGGTTTCCTCGGGTCCCCATTTCAAATGATAAGAAAAATGCCTGTGATTTATTGGTGCTGAAAAATTCTCACGAAGAGACTGGTTTCCATCGTAACAACGGCAGATAAAGCCGGTTAAGGATGGGTAGCAATGTCAATCTTGAGAATGCCAGCCGTCAAGGCTGAAACGGGGCACCGTTCACATGCAAGCATCTACAACGCGATCCGAGCGGGGCTTTTCACCAAGCCGGTTCCTATTGGTGAGCGTGCGGTAGGGTGGCCCGATAGTGAGGTGCGGGCGATCAATGCCGCGCGCATTGCGGGCAAGTCCGAGGCCGAAATTCGGGAGCTGGTGAGCCGTTTGCACGCGAAGCGCGCAGACCTTGCCACGGCGTAAGGGGAAAGCCATGACAAAAGAAAAGGCCACTCCCCCCGAAAAGAAAGCGGCCCTGGAAACGATCCGTTCCGAGTTTAAGGGCACCGCTAGCCATTCGCAACGTGCGCGGCTGTTTGAGGCGCTGTCGCGCTATTCCATCAATTCCTTTGAGGCCAGCCGTTATCTGGACGTGTACCACTGCCCGGCGCGCATTCTGCAATTGCGCAAGCTGGGCTATCGGATCACGACACACTGGCAGACGGTGGAAACCGAGGCGGGGGAAACGCACCGGGTCGGGCTCTACGTGTTGGAGGGCCAGCCATGAGCGCAGTCAACGACCTGGACACACCCACGGCCGACCGTGAGCGCAAAGCCTTTGCCACACTGGCGGCGCAGTTCGCGCTGCTGGGTTATGTGCTGATCAAGGGCGATCCGCTGATAGACGGGCAGGCGCTGTACTACGCGATGCGGCTGGGCACGGTGCAGCCATTGGCGACGTTGGAGGCGGCCGCACTGTATCTGGCTGCGCTGGTCGGGGCGGGCGATGGCGGGGGCTAATTCCCGCTACAGGGGCAGCAAGTACACCGAGCCATTCGTGGGGATCGTGCGCAGCGTGTTCGATTCCCCTGCTTTCGCCGCCCTGAGCCCTCACGGCTGCAAGCTGCTGCTGGAACTAGTGGGGCAGTACCGGGGCGACAACAATGGCAATCTGACGGTGGCCTGGTCGGTGGTGAGCAAGCGGGGCTGGCGGTCCCGAACCACGCTCTGGCGCTGCAAGGCGGAGCTGATTGAGGCGGGCTTTGTGTACGTCACCCGCAAAGGGCACATGCCCAGTACTTGCGAACTGCTGGCCCTCACGTGGTTTCCGTTGGACGTGTCGCCCAAGTTCGACCCCGAGGCGCTGGCCTGTTTCACCCCCAAGGCGTACAACAAAGCCACGCCCTTGTCGGTGCCAGCCGTGAAGCAAAAGCGCGATTGGACCGTGCCCAACGGGGGGAGGGCGACTGATGAAAAAGCGCCATCCTTTGTCCACGTCTGAAACCATACGACCGCCTGCAAGTCCACGGCTGCAACCATCAAGGCCCGTTTGTACCGGCGGTGGTTTCTCCGGTGGACTTGTGGGCAGGTTTTCCGGTTCTTTTAAGGTTTCAGCGGTGGACACCTTTATAGAAAAGCCATTCTCTGTTCTGGCTCTTTGGGCTCTGACGATCTGCGGCAACCTGCTGGCAAGCAACGGCAACCACGGTGCGCGGCCGGTGTGTTGCCTTGTGGGCCAATGGGACCATTACGCGCGCGCGCGTTTTGGGCATAAACCCCGACTTGGCCTGTTGTTTTCGTTTTCCGTTGTGGGGCTGACGTGAGCCGGGGCGGTTCGCGCTGGGGGGCTGGTCGGCCTGCGTACAGGGTCAAGGCTGAACTGGTGCAGCGGTTAGACGTGCGCCAGTTGGCACGGCGCGGGCTGCTGGCGGGCTCTACGGGCTTCACCTGGACATGGCACAGGGCAGGGGAACCAGCGGGCTCTATTGGCGTTGTGGTCGATTCTGGGCAATGCCTGACCCTGCGATATGCCACGACCGATAGCGGGGCACGGCGCGACGTTGTGCAGCGTGTGGAACTGCTGGCGACGGATTGCCACCTGGGAGGCGCGCGGCGCTGGTTTGCTTGTCCCTGCTGTGGGCGGCGCGTTGCCCTGCTGTATCTGCGTTGGGGGCGGTTCGCCTGTCGGCCATGCCAGCGGGTGGCCTACGCTTCGCAATCCGAGGATGAACTGGGCAGGCTCTGGCGCAAGCAAGCCAAGATCGAGGCGCGGCTGGGGGATTCCTGGCGACGGCCCAAGGGTATGAGGCGGCGCACCTTTTCGCTGCTGCTGGGTGAACTGGTGCGGTTGGAGGAACGGCGCTACGGCCTTTTTGCTGATCTGGCCGTGGCGTTGTTTGGCGACCGGGCTCTGAAATAATTCGGGTTAGTAGGGCACAGTTTTCGGGCTGTGCAAGATTCCGGGGTTGGGTGGTAACGCCCTGGGCACGGGGGAACAAACGGGGGAACACATGAAAGGCTACAGGTGAAAAGCCTAGGATTTATGCGGGTTCCCGAGGTTCTTTCAGTAGCCCCCAGCTCTTTGCAATCGTTAGTAACGTTCCGCGGCAACTCTGAGGTATTTGCAGCAGCCAGTAGGGCTCTGCGAGTGTTCTGAGGGTCGCTTCGAATGGCTACCGACTGCAAAGTACTGCTGCGCGCTGAGAGGTACTCCCGCGAAGGGATTCCTCTCTTATTCCGTGATATCGGACAGGCAATAGCGCATGCGATCCAAGATCTTCATATAGTTCGGACCGACGCCTGCACTGCGCCAGAGCTCGAGCGTGCTCTCGGCGACTTGCCAGCGTTCGGCCAGTTGGGTCTGGGTCATGTAGTTGCTTCCAGTTATGACGACTCCTCAGTTGAAGCTGCGAAATTGCAGCGACTCTGAGTCCGTCAACTGATTGGGTATGACCAAAATTGGCCAAGAGCGGACCGTAATGGATGGCTGCTATTCGGTCACTGGACTCGACACATCTTCGCTATCACCAGATCGCTCCGCGTGTTGTCGGAAGTTGACTGAAGTCGGCCCCGCCCGAGAGCCGCAGGGATGTGTCGCTACACCCTACGTCGTCATCCTGCTAATCAGCCACAGTTCCACCACGAGCGCGGCCGCAAGCAGCACCGAGGCCACCATGTCGGCAAACACCACCCTGCCAACGGCGGAGTTGTACCCACCGACCGCAATCGCAACGACGATGAAGCTGGCTGCGCTGAAGAGCCCGACGCTCAGCGCCGTGACGCGAAGCCAAGGCAGCGCGATGGCGCTGAGCATCAGCACACCCAGCACGCCGAACAGAAGCGCCCGGTGCTGCAGCAGGATGGCCGTGCTCGGGTCATTCACCTCGATCCCGTAGAGCCGTGCCAGGGTGCTCCCCCCCATAACGCCAGGGATAGGCAACAGGTGAATGATTCCCGTCATGAGCAGGGCGACGATGGAGACGTATTTCATGGCTTTCCTCTGGGTTGATTGAATCGCTACCGGGTTGTGCGCTGGTTGAAAGGGGCGGGGTGGGGCTAAAGGGGCACGGTCATTCCCGCCAGGCGGGTCGGCGGATCGCACGCTCGAAGCCCATCCGCCAGAGCAGTCGCGTGCGTGTTCGTGGAGCGCGCTCGGCCTGCTGTCGCATGGCCTCTGACATTTGTTGTGTGAAGCCCATGCGTGGGTATCGGGCAAGTACGGCCAGCCTAGATACGGGGTCGATCGTGGCCATTCGCGCCCCGATAACATCAAGGGCCGCCGCCTGTTGGAGCAAGTGCGCCTCGATACCGACGCCTAGCGGGACGTGCGGGTTCATGTGGAGACAGATCGCGTCCTCCACGACAAGAACCCGGCTCTCTGCCCACCCCTGCGCCTGCAGAAACAGGCGAGACCGTTGGCCCCCATCTACTGCAAAGCAGGCGCATTGCGGCCAGCTGGCGACCGATCGGAAGGTAGCAACGCGACATCGTGTAACAGGCACGAAACGGCCAGCGTCTCGGCGTCGGGCTTCAAGGCGTCTCTCTGAGCGAGCAAAGCTGCCCGCGATCATGTTCGCAGGCTGTGCTGGCATAGCCAGATCGGCACGGATTGTTGCACCAACTCCAGTGCACGGGCGACCGTAGGTGTGCCGGGGAGTTCGATGCGATCAGGCGCCAGGCGACTCCAGCGTTGCCTCGAATCGTCCGACATGGCGCCTCGGTCATGCCACTGCAGATGCAATTCGGCGACCACAGTCTGCATGACATAGCGGCACTGCTCTGCGAGCGTAAGGCGCCCGCCGTTAACGCGCCCCCAAGCGGCCGACCCAACCATGGAGCCGCCGAAGCGACCTTTAGAATCAATGCGCGTGATCATGCCACCGCCAGCAGCATCACGGCAACGACGATCTCCAGTCCGAAGTAGCCCAGCGGCGCCCGGTCAATGGCGCGATCAATCAGGGCCGATGCGAGGCGACCGGCGGCCATGCCACAGAGCGCCAAGCACACGGTGTACAGGATGCCTTCGCGCAGTTCGGGTTGTCGAAGGGCCGCTAGCAGCGCGAGCGCCATGAAGACGCCGAAACCACCGTAGACAGCTCGCACCTCATTGCGGCCTGCCCGCGTAAGTCTGAGAATGCCGAACTGTGCCGTCACGAAGGCGGGCTTGGCGATCGCGCCGATGCCCATGACGGTGAATCCGGCGATAGCAATTAGGATAGGAAAGTCTTGCATGGAGCCCAGCCTCATCGAACTTGACACTGTCATCGTGTCGGAACAAGTCGCTTCGAGCTTTCAAGATTCGCCTGTCCTTCCGCGCATCTGGGTCGGTCCGGCGCGCGCGCTGTACGTGGGACCGGGGCTGGACCTGTCGCCGCACCTGAACGTGGCGACGACGATCGCGGTCTCTTTGCGGCAGCCCTTCGAGTTGCGAACCTGGGCAAAGTCAGGGGGCTGGTCGCCGTGGCGCCCGGAGTTCGTCAGCGTCATCCCGTCGGAGACGCTGCATCATCTGAAGAGCAACGGGCCGATGGCCTTCCTCTACCTGGATCCGCTCACTGACCGTCGGCACCCGCTGTCAAGGGCCGATCTGCTGAACGGCCTCGAGAAGCTAAGGCTCGCGGGTCAGCAGATCGGCCTCGATGAGGCTTTCGCTGCCTTTGGGCTGCTGCCGCACATTCCACAGGATGCACGCATCGCACGTGTCGTGCGCGAAATCGAACGCCAGCCCGATGCTTTCGGCCGTTTGCAAGATGCTGCCGAGCTGGCCTGCCTGTCACCGTCGCGCTTCAGGGCGCGCTTCGACGCGGAGCTTGGCCTGCCCTTCCGCCGCTATCGCTTGTGGCGGCGCATGGCCGCCATGATGCGTAGGGTCGCCGCCGGTGGGACCTTGACCGAGTCCGCCCACGCCGCCGGGTTTTCGAGTTCGGCGCACTTGAGCAGCACCTTCAAGCGCATGTTCGGCATGACAGCCAGCGACGTGCTGGCATTGGGGGTAACGATCGACGTGTCTGAGGATGAGGTGCTGTCTGCGCACGAACACATCAGCCAACCCGAGGCCAATGGGTTACGAGCAGCTTGAGCAAGTGAAGCCGTGCCGAGGGTATCGGAGAGGCCGACGGGCGTATCCTTCTCGTCCAGGCCTGCGCAGCTTTCTGCAGGTGCATTTGCGAGTCCGAGCGACCGATATGCGGCAGCGAAGTCAGAGGGGCGGACGTCTCCTGTGGGTCCGAATGAGCTCTTCCGCTCAAGGTTCAGCTGGATCGGAAAGATGCGGAGATTTGTGGCCGGCGATGAGAACAGGGCATGAGCCAGTAGCTTTGCGCAACTTTCCGCAAGGGCACGGCTGGTGTCAGCGTGGCCTGAACAGAGTGCGATTGATTCCGGTCCGCACCCACCACCACCTCATGTTAGGGCCGCTAGGAACACAAGCCTAGTGGCCTTTTTTCTGAATCAACGGGTCAGTAGCGCGACGCCTCGTGTTACCCATGTCGCGCCCCTGAGAAGCCGCCCAAACAACCGAGCCAATACTGTTTGAAAGGACCAGACCAGCGCTCAACCCGATGCCCAGACATTGAACCGCCACTGGCCCGCCACCCGAATGTCAGAATCGCGCCATGAGCGAAGCCCCTATGCCGCAACGATTTGACAGGATCGACGCCTTGCGTGGCGCGGCCATGGTGTGGATGACGGTGTTTCACTTCTGTTTTGACTTGAACCACTTCCGCTTCATCGGCCAGGACTTTTACCGCGACCCATTGTGGACGTGGCAGCGCACGGCCATCGTCAGCCTGTTTCTGGCTTGCGCCGGTCTCAGCCAGGCGGTGGCCCACGCCCAGGGCTTGAGCTGGCCCCGGTTTTGGCGCCGGTGGGCACAGGTGGCGGGCGCTGCGGTGCTGGTGTCAGCGGGGTCATACCTGGTGTTTCCCGGCAGCTTCATTTATTTCGGCGTTCTGCACGGCGTTTCGGCGATGCTGATCGTGGCGCGTTTGAGCGCGGGGTGTGGGCGGTGGTTGTGGTTGATGGGCGCGGTGGCGATGGCCCTGCCGTGGCTGGCTCCGCTGTGGCTGCAGGGCAATGACTGGGCCGAGGCATTCAACGCCCGCAGCATGAACTGGTTGGGCCTGGTCACCCGCAAACCCATCACCGAAGACTATATTCCGGTGCTGCCGTGGTTGGGTGTGGTGTGGTGGGGCGTGGCCGCGGGGCAGTGGATGCTGCGACACCAGCCCCATTGGCTCAGCGGCCCGGTGGCCCGCCAAGCGCATGTACTGGCCGGTTTGGGCCGCTGGAGCTTGAGTTACTACCTGCTGCACCAGCCGGTGCTGATGGGCAGCTTGGCGCTGGTGTCGGTGCTGCTGGGGCGTTCTGTGCTTTGAAGCACCCATAAAAAAAGCCCCAGGTGGGGGCTTATTTGCGGGCAGATGGAAGCCTTTCCAGGGCTTCCATCGAGTCTTACTCCACCTTAGCTTTGGCGCGAATCTCGTCCTGAAACTTGGCGAGCTTCTGTTGCTGCAATTGCTGGCCCACCTGGGCCTTCACCTCGGCCAAGGCGGGCAACTTGGCTTCGCGCACGTCGTCCAGGCGGATGATGTGGTAGCCAAACTGGCTCTTCACAGGGGTGTCGGTCAACTGGCCCTTGTTGAGTTTGATCAGGGCCTGTGAGAACTCGGGCACGTAGCTGGCGGGGTTGGCCCAATCCAGGTCGCCGCCCTTGGCGCCGGAGCCGGGGTCTTTAGATGCCTTTTTGGCGATGGCCTCAAACTTTTCGCCTTTCTTCAGGCGCGCGATGATGGCCTTGGCCTCGTCTTCCTTTTCGACCAGGATGTGGGCCGCGCGGTATTCCTTGCCGCTGTTGGCCGCGACGAATTTGTCGTATTCGGCCTTGATTTCTGCGTCGGTGACGGGGTTCTTCTTTTGGTAATCGGCGAACAGTTCGCGGATCAGCAAGGTTTGACGGGCCAGCTCCAGTTGCGACTTGTAGTCGTCAGAGGTGTTGAGGCCGCGCTTTTCGGCCTCCTGCATGAAGATCTCTCTGGCGATGAGCTCGTCTTTGATTTGCGCTTGGATTTCTGGCGTGACCGGGCGGCCGCTCTTGGCCACTTGCGCCGACAGCGCGTCAAGACGGGCCTTGGTGACGGGCTTGCCGTTGACCACGGCGATGTTCTGCGCGAAGACGGTTTGTGCCGACACGGCCAAAACGCCCGACGCAGCCAGCGTCATCAACCATTGCTTTTTCATGGGTAGTCCTTTGAGCTTCGTATGAACAGGGCGCGAGGCCGGCGTCCTGCGGGGTGTGATCGATTGGCGGGGTGGGGGTGGCGGGCCAGAAGGGCTGGACCCTCAGGTGGGGTCGGCGAGCGTCTCAATGGCCAGCGCGTGAACACCGGCGTCCAAAAACTCTTGCAAGGCATCATACACAAGGCGGTGCCGAAGCACGCGCGAGCGGCCAGCGAACAGCGGCGATCCGATGCGCACCCGGAAATGGGTTCCCCAGTCGGTGTCGCCAGCGCCAGCATGGCCTGCGTGGGCAGCACTTTCGTCGAGTACTTCAAGCTGGGTGGGGGACAGCCGCTCACGCAGGCGGGCTTCCAGGTCGGTGGCGCGGGGCAGCGGCATGGTTCAGGCCTTGGGGGCGTCGTGCCCGAGGTGTCGGGCGATGTACACCCCTTGCCCCACGATGAACACCAGTGGGAAAGCGTAACCCCACAGCTTGAAGTTCACCCATGCCTCGGTGCTGAAGTAGGCCGCGACGTAGCCGTTGGTGACAGACATGAATGCGCAATAAATGACCCACGCCACCGTCAAGCGGTGCCACACCGCGTCGGGCAGGTTGAGCTGGCTGCCGAGCAACAGTTTCAGAAAATTTTTGCGCAGCACCCAAAGCGCCACCGCCAGCGCGATGGCCATGGCCGCATACAGCGCAGTGGGTTTCCATTTGATGAAACGCTCGTCGTGCAGCAGGAGGGTGAGAGCGCCGAACACCCACACCAGCGCCAGCGTGACCTTGTGCACGGTCTGCAGTTGCCGGTCGATCAGGTAGATGGCGCCCATTTGAAGCGCCGTGGCGCCCATCAGCACCGCGGTGGCGACGTAGATGTCGTAGGTCTTGTAAGCGCCGAAAAAAAGCAGGATCGGCAGGAAGTCGAGAACGATTTTCATGCGGCGGATTATCGCGGCTTGAAATCCAGCGAAGCCGAGTTCATGCAGTAGCGCAATCCGGTCGGGCGAGGGCCATCTTCAAACACATGGCCCATGTGGGCTCCGCAGTCGGGGCAGTGGACTTCGGTGCGGGTCGAAAAAAAAGAGCGGTCCACTTTGGTGGCCACCGCGTCGGGGGTCAGCGGCGCGAAGAAGCTGGGCCAGCCGGTGCCCGAGTCGTATTTGGTGCTGGCATCGAACAGCGGCTTGTCGCAGCAAATGCAGTGGTAAGTGCCGTCGCGGTGCTCGTCGGCGTGTTTGCCGGTGAAGGCGCGTTCGGTGCCCTCGTGTCGGGTGACTTGGTAGGCCAGCGGTTCTGCGCCTTTGGTTTGCAACAGCGCTTGCCACTCGGCATCGGTTTTTTGGATTTTCAGCGTCATGGGGATCTCCAGAAAGGGTCAAGAAGAGCAACTGATTTCAATGCATGCGGCCCATTCGGGGGGCAGGGCGGCGAACGATTCGAAACCGGGGTGCTCGTCGAACGGGCGACTCAGCACGGTGAGCAAGTCGTCCACACCGGAGAAATCTTTCAATTTGGCTCGACGGATGGCCAATTCGCCCAAATGATTGCGAAAAACGTACTTCGGGTTGGTTTTCAGCATCAAATCGGCTGCTAGCCCACGGTTTATCTGGCTCAAGTGCTCTGAATAAGATAGCAGCCACATGTCGAACGCGGCCCGGTCGATGAACAAGTCCCGCACTGGGTCGGCTGGCCCGCCGGCCACGTGCTGGCTCAAGCCGCGCCAAAACAGGCTGTGGTCCACCCGGTGGCGTGCCAGCAGCTGCAAGGTGGCGTCGATCAACGCCCGCTCGGCGTCGAGGGATGGGCCACTGGGTCGGTGTTCACCGGCGGCCAGGCCCAGCTTGGCGCGCATTTGGCCGTGAAACGCTTCGAGAAAAGTGGACTTGTACACCTCCAACGCCGCCAGGGCCTGGTCTTGGTCGCCAATCAACGGCATCAATGCCTGGCCCAAACAAAACAGGTTCCAGTGCGCGATGTTGGGTTGCTGGTTGTAGGCGTAGCGGCCACCGGTGTCGCTGTGGTTGCAAATGTGGTCGGGGTCGAAGGCGTCCAGGAACTGAAAAGGGCCGTAGTCGATGGTCAGGCCCAGGATGCTCATGTTGTCGGTGTTCATCACCCCATGGCAAAAGCCCACCGCCTGCCACTGGGCCAGCAGGCGCGCGGTTCGCTCGCTCACGGCGGCCAGCAGGTTGGTGTAGGGGTTGGCCGAGTACGAGGCGCTGTCACGGCACGCGGGGTAATGTCGGTCGATCACATGGTCGGCCAGGGTTTTCAGTTCCGCGTGCAGGCGGTTGTGGGAAAAGTGCTCGAAATGGCCGAACCGAATGAAGCTTGGCGCCACCCGCGTCACCACGGCGGCGGTTTCCACCTCTTCGCGGCGCACCGGTGCGTCGGAGCCCGTCACCGCCAGCGCCCGGGTGGTCGGAATGCCCAGACCGTGCATCGCTTCGCTGCACAAAAACTCGCGGATGCTGGACCGGAGCACCGCGCGACCGTCGCCCATACGGGAATAGGGGGTCGGCCCCGCCCCCTTGAGCTGGATCTCCTGGCCGCCACGGGTCTCGCCCAGCCAAATGGCGCGGCCGTCGCCCAACTGGCCCGCCCAATGGCCGAACTGGTGGCCGCTGTAGACGCTGGCCAGCGCATCTCCACCCTCGAACAGCGTGTTGCCCGTGAGCCGATGAAGCGCTTCGTCGGACGCCATCCACGCGTCAGACAACCCCAGTTCCCTGGCCATGGCGGCACTGCGACCCACCCAGTACGGCGAGGGCAGGGGGCGGGGCCGCAAACGGGTGTAGAACGCGGGGCCCAGCGCGGCAAAACCGTTGCGCCAAGCCAAGCCGCCGTCGGGATGGTCTGGGTTTTGGTGGGGCAGGGCCGCGTCGGCCGATGGGGTTGGCAGGGTGCTCATTCCGCACGATTTTCCCGCAGTGCAGCCACCCGCGGCCGCACAGGGTCATGGGATGCCCCAGCGGGTCGGGTTCAACCGCGTTTGCTGATAAGCTTTCGGGCTGCTTACGGCGGCGGTCAGCCGCCCGTCACCACAAAAAAAGCGCCCACGGCGCAAGAAAGGACACTCTCCCATGCTGGGCTTGATGCAAGACCAACCGTTGTTGATTTCGGCCTTGATCGAATTCGCCGCCCGCCATCATGGCGACGCCGAGATCGTCTCGCGCCGCGTGGAAGGCGACATCCACCGCTCCACCTGGCGCGACGTGGCCGCCCGCGCCCGCAAAGTCGCCAACGCGCTGGACCAGATGAAACTGGCCGAGAGCGACCGCGTCGCCACATTGGCTTGGAACGGGTACCGCCACTTGGAGCTGTACTACGGTGTGAGCGGCTCGGGCCGGGTACTGCACACCCTGAACCCGCGCCTGCACCCCGACCAGGTGGTGTGGATTGCCAACCACGCCGAAGACCAGGTGCTGTGTTTCGACATGACCTTCCTGCCCATCGTGCAGGCCATACACGCCAAGTGCCCCACCATCAAGCAGTACGTTGCCCTGTGCGACGCCGACAAGCTGCCCGCCGACACCGGCATCCCCGGCTTGGTCAGCTACGAGGCTTGGATTGCCCCGCAAAAAGACAGCTACGTCTGGCCCAAACTGGATGAAAACGCGGCCTCCAGCATGTGTTACACCAGCGGCACCACCGGCAACCCCAAGGCCGCGCTCTACAGCCACCGTTCGTCCATCCTGCACGCGTACGCCGCGGCCTTGCCGGACGTCATGTGCCTGAGCGCGCGCGACTCGGTGCTGCCCGTCGTTCCCATGTTCCACGTCAACGCCTGGGGTCTGCCGTATTCGGCCGCCATGGTGGGGTGCAAGCTGGTGTTCCCCGGCGCGGGCATGGACGGCAAGTCGGTCTACGATCTGATGGAAAGCGAAAAGGTCACCTTCGCCGCCGGTGTGCCCACCGTGTGGCAGATGCTGCTGGGCCACCTCAAGCCCAACAACCTGAAGTTCAGCACCCTGACCCGCACGGTGATCGGTGGCTCGGCCTGCCCGCCGGCCATGATCAATGCCTTCCGCGACGATTACGGCGTGGACGTGCTGCACGCCTGGGGCATGACCGAGATGAGCCCACTGGGCACGCTCTGCACGCTGAAAAACAAGCACCTTGGCATGAGCGCCGAAGACCAGATGAAGATCCGCCTGAAGCAAGGCCGGGCCATCTTCGGGGTGGACATGAAGATCGTTGGAGAGAACGGCCAGGAATTGCCCTGGGACGGCAAAACCTACGGCGACCTGCTGGTCAAGGGCCCGTGGATCGTCAAGGACTATTTCAAAACGGAAGGCGGCCACCCACTGGTGAGCGACGCCAACGGCGAGGGCTGGTTCCCCACCGGCGACGTGGCCACCATCGACGCCGACGGTTACATGCAAATCACCGACCGCAGCAAGGACGTGATCAAGTCCGGCGGCGAGTGGATCAGTTCCATCGACATCGAGAACATCGCCGTGGCCCACCCGGCCATCGCCATGGCCGCCTGCATTGGCGTCAAGCACCCCAAGTGGGATGAGCGCCCCGTTGTGGTGGTCGTGAAAAAGCCCGGTGCCGAGGTCACCCGTGATGAGCTGATCCAGTTCTACGAAGGCAAAACCGCCAAGTGGCAAATCCCCGACGACGTGGTGTTCGTGGACGCCATCCCGCTCGGCGCCACCGGCAAGATGCTCAAGACCAAGCTGCGCGAGCAGCTGGCCAACTACACATTGCCCACCGCCTGATGGCGCCACGCGGCTTTGTCCCAACCGGGACAAGCCCGCGTTGCGGGTGCCCACCAAGTCCCTAAAATGCGAAAAAAGAACGCCCGTTCTTTTTTCGCATTTGTCGTTTCTGGATCCCCAGATTCTTCTGCCCATCCCCCAAGAGGAGCTCGCGCATGACGGCTGAATACAAAGTCCACGGCAACGTGGCGGTGATCACGCTCAACAACCCGCCGGTCAACGGCCTGGGCTTTGCCACCCGGCAAGGCGTGGCCCAAGGCCTGGAAGCCGCCTGGACCGACGCCTCGGTGCAGGCCATCGTCATCACCGGCGCGGGCAAGGCGTTTTCTGGCGGCGCAGACATCCGCGAGTTCAATTCACCCAAGATGAATGCCGAGCCCTCGCTGCACAGCGTGGTGCGCATGTTGGAAGCGTCGCCAAAGCCCGTGGTCGCGGCCATCCACACCGTGGTGATGGGCGGCGGGCTGGAACTGGCTTTGGGTTGCCACTACCGCGTGGCCGCACCCGGCGCATTGGTGGCCCTGCCTGAAGTCAAACTCGGCCTGTTGCCAGGCGGGGGCGGTACGCAGCGCCTGCCGCGCGTGCTGGGCGTTGAAACCGCGTTGAACATGATCGTCACCGGCGAGTCGGTCAAAAGCGACATGCTGGCGGCACTGCCGGGCCAAAAGCTGTTTGCCATAATCATCGAGGGCGATTTCATGGCCGGGGTACTCGAGTACACCCACAGCATCGCCGCCGCACGCCCGCTGCCGCTGGTGCGCGACTTGCCTTGCCAACACCCGAACGGCGACGCGTACTTCCAATTCGCCCGCAACATGGTCAAGGGCATGGCCAAGAACTTCCCGGCGCCGCTGCAGTGCCTGGACTGCGTAGAAGCCGCGACCAAGAACAAGTTTGAAGACGGCCTGACCTTTGAGCGCGAGCGCTTCATCGGTTTGATGATGGGCCCCGAATCGCGCGCCCTGCGCCACGCCTTCTTTGGCGAACGCGCCGCCAGCAAGATCCCGGACGTGCCCGAAGACACGCCCAAGCGCGAGATCAAGTCGGTCGGCGTGATCGGCGCCGGCACCATGGGCGGCGGGATTTCCATGAACTTCCTGAACGCCGGCATCCCAGTCAAGATGCTGGAAATGAAGCAGGAGGCCCTGGACCGCGGCGTGGCCACGATCAAGAAAAACTACGAAGCCCAGGTCAAAAAGGGCAAGCTCAAGCAAGACAAATACGAGCAGCGCATGGCGCTGCTGAGCACCACGTTGAGCTACGACGACCTGAAAGACGTCGACCTGGTGATCGAGGCGGTGTTCGAGGAAATGGGTGTCAAGGAAAAGGTGTTCAAGGAACTGGACCGTGTCTGCAAGCCCGGCGCGATTCTGGCGAGCAACACCTCCACGCTCGATGTTGATGTTATTTCTAACTTCACAAAACGCCCGCAAGATGTTGTCGGGACTCACTTTTTCAGTCCTGCAAATGTGATGAAGTTGCTGGAGGTCGTGCGCGGAAAGGCCACGGCCAAAGACGTGTTGGCCACCATCATGGCGGTGGCCAAGAAGATCAAGAAGACGGCGGTGGTGTCCGGTGTTTGCGACGGCTTCATCGGCAACCGCATGATCGAGCAGTACAGCCGCCAGGCGGGTTTCCTGCTGGACGAAGGCTGCACACCGCAGCAGGTGGACAAGGCGGTGGAGAAGTTCGGCTTCGCCATGGGCCCGTTCCGCATGGGCGATCTGGCTGGCAATGACATCGGCTGGGCCATCCGCAAGCGCCGCTACCAGGAAAAGCCCGACATGAAGTACAGCGCCTCGGCAGACAAGCTGTGCGAGTTGGGCCGCTACGGCCAGAAAACCGGCGCGGGCTGGTACGACTACGTCCCTGGCAAACGCGACGCCATCCCGTCGGACGTGGTCCTGAAGATGCTGGACGAGCACCGCCAATCGCTCGGCCACACACCGCGCAAGATTTCCGACGAAGAAATCGTCGGCCGTCTGGTGTATTCGCTGGTGAACGAGGCCGCGCACATCCTGGAAGAGGGCATTGCGTCCAAGGCCAGCGACATCGACATGGTGTACCTGACCGGTTACGGCTTCCCGCTGTGGCGCGGTGGCCCCATGCTGTACGCCGACCAGGTGGGTTTGTTCAACGTGGTGCAGGCCATGAAGCGTTTCGCACAAAACCCGCTGGACGACGCCAAGTTCTGGCAGCCTGCGCCGCTGCTGGCCAAGCTGGCCGCCGAAGGCAAAACTTTCAACTGACCACCCCGGACGAACAAGGACCCCCATCATGACCAACGCCGTCATCGTCTCCACCGCCCGCACGCCGCTCGCCAAGAGCTGGAAGGGTGCTTTCAACATGACCCATGGCGCCACCCTGGGCGGCCACGCGGTGCAACACGCGATCCAGCGCGCCGGCATCGATGCCGCGGCGGTGGAAGACGTCATCATGGGCTGCGCCAACCCCGAAGGCGCGACCGGCGCCAACATCGCGCGCCAGATCGCGCTGATGGCGGGCTGCCCGGTGAACGTGTCCGGCCTGACCGTCAACCGTTTCTGTTCGTCGGGTCTGCAGACTATTGCCCTGGCCGCGCAACGCATCATCGCGGGCGAAGGCGAGGTGTACGTGGCCGGGGGTGTGGAGAGCATCTCCTGCGTTCAGCAGGAAATGAACACCCACATGCTGCGCGACTTGGACCTGGCCAAGAAAAAGCCCGAGATCTACTGGAACATGCTCCAAACCGCAGAGCAGGTGGCCAAGCGCTACGGCATTGCCCGCGATGCGATGGACGAGTACGGCGCGGGCAGCCAGCAAAAGGCCTCCGCCGCACAAGCGGCCGGCTTGTTTGACGCCGAAATCGCCCCCATCACCGTCACAGCCGGCGTGGCCGACCCGGTCATGGGCCTGCGCACCAAGCAGGTGACGGTGAGCAAGGACGAAGGCATTCGCGAAGGCACCACGAAGGAAGGCATTGCTGGCATCAAGCCCGCCGTGCCCGGTGGCGTGGTGGCGGCAGGCAACGCCAGCCAGTTCTCCGACGGCGCCGGTGCCTGTGTGCTGGTGGACGAGACGTACGCCCAGCAGAAAGGCTTGAAGCCACTGGGCCGTTTCCTCGGCTTTGCCGTGGCCGGCTGCGAGCCCGACGAAATGGGCATTGGCCCCGTGTTCGCCGTGCCGAAGGTGCTCAAACGTTTGGGCCTCACGGTGAACGACATTGACCTGTGGGAGCTGAACGAAGCCTTCGCGGTG
Organism: Comamonadaceae bacterium; assembly: GCA_027490925.1. Taxonomy (GTDB): domain Bacteria; phylum Pseudomonadota; class Gammaproteobacteria; order Burkholderiales; family Burkholderiaceae_C; genus PCRC01. The sequence goes on along the minus strand of JAIXXF010000003.1, from coordinate 131,791 downwards.
CAGGTGCTGTACTGCCGCGACAAATTGGGCATCCCGGCCGACCGCCTGAACGTCAACGGCGGCGCCATCGCAGTGGGCCACCCCTATGGCGTCAGCGGCCAGCGCCTGACCGGCCACGCCCTCATCGAAGGCAAGCGCCGCGGCGCCAAGCTCGTGGCCGTGACCATGTGTATCGGCGGCGGCATGGGTGCGGCTGGCATTTTCGAAGTGCTCTGACACCCGGCCTCGCTGGGGGCGGCCTGTGGGTGGCCCCCAGCTGCCCACCCACACGCCCGCCGAGGACACCGCCATGAGCGTTCGCGCCACCATTGATTTCCTGCTCTACGACTGGCTGGCCGCAGGTTCCCTGAACCAGCGGGCGCGCTTTGCCGACCACAACCGCGAGACCTTTGACGCGGTGCTCGACACCTGCGAACGCATCGCGCGCGAGAAATTCGCGCCGTTCAACCGCCTGGTGGACACCCAGGAGCCGCACTTCGACGGTGACAAGGTCACGATGCCGCAGGCCACCCAAGACGCCCAACGGGCCTACGCCGACAGCGGCATGCTCAGCGCCGCGCAGGACTACGCCATCGGCGGTATGCAGCTCCCCTACACCGTGGAAGCCGCTGCCAACGCCTTTTTTGCGATGGCCTCAGTCAGCATCGGCGCCGGGATGCTCACCACCGGCAACGCCAATTTGCTGATGGCGCATGGCACCGAGCGTCAGAAAGCCGTGTTCGCGCTGAACGAATTTTCAGGCCGCTGGTCCGGCACCATGTGTCTGAGCGAACCGCAGGCCGGCTCCAGCCTGAGCGACGTGGCGACCCGCGCCGTGCCAGATGGCGATGGGTTCGAGTCCGACCCGCTCGGCCCGCGTTACCGCCTCAAAGGCAACAAGATGTGGATCTCGGCAGGCGAACACGAGCTGAACGAGAACATCGTGCACCTGGTGCTGGCCAAGATCCCCGGCGCCGACGGCAAGCTGCCCTCTGGGGTGAAGGGCATATCGCTGTTCATCGTGCCGAAAAAACTGGTGGACGCCCAAGGCCAACTCACGGGCGTGCGCAACGACGTCGCACTGGCGGGCCTGAACCACAAGCTCGGCTGGCGCGGCACCACCAACACCTTGCTCAATTTTGGCGAAGGCAAGTTCCCAGTGAACGGGCAGCCCGGTGCAGTGGGCTACCTGGTGGGCCGTCCTGGCGAGGGCCTGCGCTGCATGTTCCACATGATGAACGAGGCCCGCATTGGCGTGGGCATGGCCGCAACCATGCTGGGCATGGCGGGATACCAGGCCAGCCTGGATTACGCCAAGAACCGGCCGCAGGGCAGGGCGACCGGCCCCTCGGGCAAAGACGCCAACTCGCCACAGATCCGCATCATCGAACACGCCGACGTGAAGCGCATGCTGCTGGCCCAAAAGGCGTACTGCGAGGGCGCGCTGGCCCTGGAACTGTACTGCGCCCGCTTGGTGGACGAACAACACACCGGGGAGCCCAAAGCCGCCGACGACGCCCGGCTGCTGCTCGAGGTGCTCACCCCGATCGCCAAGAGTTGGCCGAGCGAGTGGTGTCTGGAAGCCAACAGCCTGGCCATCCAAGTCCACGGCGGCTACGGCTACACCCGCGACTTCCCGGTCGAGCAGTACTGGCGCGACAACCGCCTGAACATGATCCACGAGGGCACCCATGGCATCCAGGCGATGGACCTGCTGGGCCGCAAGGTGGCGATGGAGGGCGGTCGAGGTTTGCAGCTGCTGGCCGCGCGCATCAACGCCACGGTCGAGCGGGCCATCCAGCACCCTGCGCTGGCCGAGCACGCCAACGCGCTGGCCCAGGCGCTTCAGCAGGTGGGCGCTGCCACCAAAGCCGCGTGGGCCACGGGCAATCCAGCAGAGGCATTGCCCAACGCGGTGCCCTACATGCAGGCTTTTGGCCACACTGTGCTCGCCTGGGTCTGGCTGGATGTGGCACTGGCGGCACAGGGGTCGGCAATGGCCCACACACCGCCGCTTCAAGGCAAATTCGCCGCCACCCGCTACTTTTTCCTCTATGAACTGCCCAAGATTGGCGCCTGGTTGACGGTGGTGTCTCGCCGCGACATGACCTGCGCCGACCTGGACGAGGCCGCCTTCTGATGACCAAACCCACCCCACAACCCACCAGCCCATCCCCGGCCAAACCGCCAGCCAAACCATATGCCTGGCTCCATAACCTGATCTGGACGCTGATTTATGGCGGTCTGTTGGGCGTGTTGATCGGCCTGTCTACGCGCCGCAACGACGGGGTGTTGGGGGCATGGCTGCTGTCGGCAGGCGGCGTGTCGGTCGCCACCGGGCTCGTGCTGATTTGGGTGCGTTCGCGCCTGCCCAACAAAGGTTGAGCCCAGCCGTTGCCCGGCTCACCGGGTATCCCGTCTGGGACAACCGCTGTGCGTCGGCATCGGCACAATGCGCCGACTGCAGGGCCGGCAAGCCGCTGCACCCGAGACGCTCACTGACCACACCGAACCGGAGACCCCATGCCAGACACCCCCGCACGCACCGTTCAACAACTGTTTGACCTGACCGGTAAAACCGCGCTGGTAACAGGTGGTTCCCGCGGGTTGGGCTTGCAAATCGCCAAGGCCTTGGGCGAGGCGGGGGCCCGCATCATGCTCAGCTCCCGCAAGGCCAGCGATCTGGAAGAAGCCACTGCCGAGTTGCAAGCCGCCGGCATCGACACCCGCTGGACGGCGGCAGACTGCGCCAAGGAAGACGACATCCGACGCCTGGCCGACGAGACCCTGCAGCGCATGGGTAACGTGGACATTTTGGTGAACAACGCCGGTGCCGCCTGGGGCGCACCCGCCGAAGACCACCCCGTGGACGCCTGGGACAAGGTGATGAACCTCAACGTGCGTGGGTATTTCATACTGAGCCAGCACATCGCCAAGCACAGCATGATCCCACGCAACAGCGGGCGGATTTTGAACGTCGCGTCCATCGCCGGGTTGGGCGGTAACCCGAGCGATATGAAGACCATCGCTTACAACACGTCCAAGGGTGCGGTCATCAACTTCACCCGGGCACTGGCCTGCGAATGGGGGCCTTACGGCATCACGGTGAACGCGATCTGCCCCGGCTTTTTCCCCAGCAAGATGACCGCGGGTACTCTGGAACGTTTGGGTGAAGGCAAGCTGGCCGCCGGTGCGCCGTTGCGGCGGCTGGGCGACGACGAAGACCTCAAGGGCCTGGCGGTGCTGTACGCGTCGGCCGCCGGTAAACACATCACCGGCCAGTGGCTGGCGGTGGACGGTGGCGTCAGCGTCATCACCGGTGGGTGATGTGGCCCTGCGGTCGCGCACCGGAGCGTGGCACCCAGCCCTTCAACCGACGGTATTTAGCCTTCGGACTCCTGCTGCGACATGTTTCACGGCGCTGGCCGCCACTGACCGACCATGAACTTCGGCGTTGAGATCCCGTTTGTCCACCACCTCGGCTTCACCTTGGAGCGCTTCGAGGGTGGGCATTCCACCATCGGCTTCACACCAAAGCCCGAGCACATGAACTCGTTCGGAGTCACCCATGGCGGCGCCAGCATGACCCTGCTGGACGTGGCCATGGCGGTGGCGGCGCGCAGCGTGTCGCCAGAGTCGGGCATCGTCACCATCGAAATGAAAACCAGCTTCATGCGACCCGCACACGGTTCGCTGGTGGCCCATGGCGTGCTCAAGCACCGCACCGCGAGCCTCGCGTTTGTCGAAGCCACCTTGCTGGACGGCGGGGGCCAGGTCTGCGCCCACGCGACGGGCACGTTCAAGTACGTGACCCGGCCAAACAGCGACCCCCAAACCACGCCAGCCACCGGTACCCTACAGGGCGGAATCGCCACAGGCGGTTGATTTCTTGGCTTTTTCGGTCATTTTGGTCTTCATGGACAGCCTGGGTGGTGGATTTGGTGTCGAAAATGCCTCCAGCCCAGGTGATACAAGCCTAAACAGCTATTTTTTTAATAGCAGGTTGCCGCCCCGGCCAGGTCGTTGCGAAGGCCGCTGCTGGGTTGCTTTGGTACGACCCTTTGTGGTCGGTGTCATCGGCCCGGTTGGATGCGCTCTGGTGGCTGCCGGGCGGTCGGGTTTGTCAGTGGCTCCAACGGCCCCCCGCTTGTCACGCATGGGCGAGACGCCCTGGCGCGTTCTGGCGACAATGCCTTCGCGCGCTTGAACCCACACAGCCCCCAGTGAAGGAGACGCCATGAACACCCGCACGGCCAAGGCCCCACACACGTCGGCCCCAGTTGCCGGCACCAGCATTGCCAGTACCTTCGACGCCAGCGTCAGCGATGCCGCCGACCTGACCCGCCGACCGTCTGAGGTCGCCCAAAGCGGGTTGTCCACGCGCACCGGCGAGGCGTTCCACAACGACCTGCGGCCCCTGCCGACCGAAGCCCCGGCCGCGGGCTCACGCAACACCGAAGCCAGGCGCTTGCTGACCGCCCAGGAGCTGGCCCCCCTGACCCAGCTCTCCAATGCCCGGTCGCTGTGGGCGATCGGGCAAACCGCCGTAGTCATTGGTGCCGCCATCGCGGCGGGCGTGGCCGGGTGGCCCAGCCCTTGGCTGGCGGTGTCCGTCGTGGTGATCGGCATTGCCCAGCACGGCCTGTTCATCCTCGCGCACGAAGCGGCGCACTACCGGCTGTTCCCCAACCGCACAGTGAACGACGCGGTGGGGCGCCTGATCGGCATGGCCAGTGGGGTGTCGATGTGCACCTACCGGGTCACACACCGGTTGCACCACAACCACCTGTTTGGCAAGCAAGACCCAGACACCGCCATCCACGGCGGATACCCACGCGGCAAGGCCTACCTGTGGAAGAAGCTGGCGCAAGACATTTGCGGTCTGAACGCCTGGAAAACCTACGCCTACTTTTTTGGTTCGCCCGCGATCAACGACGACGCCCCCGGCGAAGTTCGCCCACTGAACGACACCTCGCCCGAGCTGCGCGCCGCCGCTCGGCAAGACCGCTGGATGGTGGTGGCCTTCCATGTGGTCGCGCCCCTGCTGGCCCTGGCGCTCGGCGGCGGGACCGGCCTCGCGATGTACTTTGTGCTGTGGTTGCTGCCGATGCTGACCGTGATCCAGCCCGTCTTGCGGCTGCGCGCGATTTGCGAACACGGCGCCACCACCGACCTCACGTCGCCCCTGACCGCTGCACGCAGCAACAACACCAGCGGCACGTTGGGCAACTGGCTTGCGCGCGCGGTGCTGTTCCCCCACCACGTGAACTACCACCTGGAACACCACCTGTACCCGGCCGTACCCCACTACCATTTGCCCCAGCTGCACCGTCTGCTGCAAGAGAAAAACGCCCTCCAAGGCGCCGAGGTGCGCGACGTGCGCGACACCTTGAGCCTGATCTTTGCCGAAAGGAAACCCCGTGTCTGACCCTGCCAGCGACATCATCTTGCACCACTACCCGGTCTCGCCCTTCGCAGAAAAAGCCCGACTGATGCTGGGCTTCAAGGGGCTGGCGTGGCGCTCGGTGCACATCCCCAGTGTCATGCCCAAACCCGACGTGCTGGCCTTGACCGGTGGCTATCGCCGCACGCCCTTCCTGCAGATCGGTGCGGACATCTATTGCGACACCGCGCTCATCGGTGACGTGCTGGAGCAGCGCCAACCCACGCCTGCGCTGTACCCCGAGGCGCTCAAAGGCGTGGCCCGTGTCGTCGCGCAGTGGGCCGACAGCACGCTGTTCAACACCTCCATGGCTTGCAACTTCAGCCCCAAAGGGGCTGCGTCGTTCTTTCAGGCGCAAGGCATGGGCCCCGACGACGCCAAAGCGTTTGGCGCCGACCGTGGCGCGATGCGTGGCGGTGCCCCCCGCATGCACGCCAACGATGCCACTGCCGCCTACAAAAGCTACCTGCGGCGCGTTGCCCACATGCTGGGCGAGCAGCCGTACCTGCTTGGCGCTGCGCCATGTCTGGCCGACTTCGCGGTCTACCACCCGCTGTGGTTCAGCCGCGCCATCCCTGCGGTGGCGCCCATCTTGGACGCCACGCCACAGGTGTTGGCGTGGATGGACCGCATCGCCGCCATCGGCCACGGGCACCCCACGCCACTCACTTCCGGCGACGCGATCGCCGTGGCCGCAGCGAGCGAGCCATGGCCGGTGGTGGGCGAGTCGTTCCAGGACGAACACGGCCTCCCACTGGGCTCGGCCGTGACCGTGACCGCCGAGAGCTTTGGCTTGGAGCCCACCCCTGGCGAGTTGGTGGCCGCCACCCGCACCCACTACACCCTGCGCCGCACCGACGAAAGGGCGGGAACGGTGCATGTGCACTTTCCCCGCGTCGGGTTCGTGCTCAAGAGGGCCGACGCGTGACCACCGACTTCCAAGGCAAAACCGCTGTCCTGACCGGGGCCGGTTCTGGCTTCGGCCTGGAGGTCGCGCGCCTGGGCGCTCAACGTGGGATGACGCTGGTGCTGGTGGACGTGCAAGCCGACGCGCTGCAAGCGGCCGAGACCGAGCTCACCGCCGCGGGCGCCACGGTGCTGGCGCGCCAGGTGGACGTGGGCAACGCCCACCACATGGAGGCGTTGGCCACCGAGGTGCAACGCCGTTTTGGTGCCCCGCACTTCGTGTTCAACAACGCCGGTGTGGGCGCGGGCGGCTTGGTCTGGGAGAACTCGGTCAAAGACTGGGAGTGGGTGCTCGGTGTGAACCTCATGGGGGTGGTGCACGGCGTGCGCTTGTTCACGCCCATGATGCTGGCCGCCGCCGACCAAGACCCGGCCTACCGCGGCCACATCGTCAACACCGCCAGCATGGCGGGCTTGCTGGCACCGCCCAACATGGGCATTTACAACGTCAGCAAACACGCCGTGGTGAGCCTGACTGAAACCCTGTACCAAGACCTCGCATTGGTCTCCGACCAGGTCAGCGCCTCGGTGTTGTGCCCATTTTTTGTGCCCACTGGCATCAGCCAAAGCCAACGGAACCGGCCGGGTGACCCGGCCGCCGCCGCGCCAACCCGCAGCCAGCGCATTGGCCAGGCCATGATCGACAAGGCCGTCACCGGTGGCAAGGTCACCGCCGCTGAAGTGGCGCGTCTGGTGTTCCACGGTCTCGAGACCGGACAGTTTTACCTCTACAGCCACCCCCAGGCGCTGGCGTCGGTGCAGACCCGGCTGGAGGACGTGGTGCTCGCCCGCAACCCGACCGACCCATTCGCTGACAAGCCAGCACTGGGGGAGTCGCTCCGACAAGCCCTGCGCGGCAAGGCATAAGGACACCGCATGTACGTGGATTTCAACGGCCTCAGTGCCCGCAAGGCCTACCACTGGCTGGCCTCCACCGTCACCCCCCGACCGGTCGCCTGGGTGTCCAGCCTGTCTGCCGGAGGCATTGCCAACCTGGCCCCGTTCAGCTTCTTTCAGGTGGTGACCCACACCCCCCCCACACTCATGGTCTGCCCGCTGCTCAACAGCGACGGCAGCATGAAAGACACCGCCACCAACATTGCCGCCACCGGTGAATTTGTGGTGAATCTGGTGCCGTTTGCCCTGGTGAGTGCGATGAACCAGACGTCGTTTGGCTACGACCGCGCCACCAGCGAGTTCGATGCCGCCCAGGTGGCCAGCCTGCCATGCCAAAAGGTCAAGCCGCCCCGTGTGGCCGGGGTGCCCGTGAGTTTCGAATGTCGGCTGGCCAGCATCACCCCTTACCCGGCCGACACACCATCGTGCCATGTGATTCTGGGCGAGGTGGTCGCAGCACACATCGATGAAGCCATCGTGGGGCCCAATGGCCAAGTGGACCCACACCAGCTGGACGCCGTTTCTCGCATGGGTGCCGATTGGTATGGCCGCACCCGTTCAGACACCAACTTCGAGCTGACCCGGCCCGTGGGCTGGGCGCGCTGACACGCGTGCACGGCAGGCGGGTCTTGGTCGGCTGACATCCAGCATCCTTCCGCGCCTGGCGGGGGAGGGGGGTGGCGAGCGCCGCGCCAATGGGCCAGGCGAGGCCATGGGGAATCAACCCCGGCGCTGCCGCAGGTGACCGAACAGCGCGCCCACCGCCACCACCCCCACGGCGCCCAGCACCACCACCCCGGTGGTGCCCACCCCAGCGATGAGCTGGCCGTCGACCGCCACGCCGAACGATTGGCCCAAAAAAAAGCTGGACGCAAAAGCCGACACCGCCGCACCGCGCCGCTCCGGCGCCATCTGGGTGGCATTGATTTGCAAGGTGTTGTGCAACATGTAGAAGCCCAAGCCCGCGGTGAACGCGGCTGGAATGGCCCACCACCAAGGATGGGCCAACGCCAAGGTGAGGAAGGCCGCACCCACCAACAGGCCGCCCCAGCGCGCCAGGCCGGCCTCACCCAGCCGGGGCACCAGTTGTTTGGCGGCGAGCGCGAACAGCAAACCGCCAAAGCCAAACAGCATCACCACCTCGCCCGCCGCTGCGACCGTGATCTCGTGGACTTGGTGCAGGTGGGCCACCAGGTAGGCGAACGCCCCATACAAGAACGCGCCTTCGGCGAACACCGTGATCAACACCACCCGGGCCCATGGGCGTCGGGTCACCTCGGCAAATTCGTGCGCCATGCGGCGAAACGCTGCGCCATGAACCGGCTGCACCTGCCGGGCCGATGCCGGCAGGCGGCGGTCCATGCACAGCAGCGCCCCGCCCACCAGCAAAAACAACACCGCGATGGCGATGAACGGGGTCCGCCAATGCAGGTGGTCTGCCGCGTAACCGCCCGCCAGCACCCCGACAGACACACCCAGGATTTGCCCGATCAAAAACCGCGCCAGGACCGGCTGTCGGCGGTCGTAAGGAATGACGTCGCCGATCCAGGCCATCGCCAGCGGTATCACCGCCGCTGCCGTCGCTCCCGCCAAACCCCGCGCCACCAGCAACGCAACAAAGCTGGGGGCCAGCGCACAGGCGATGGTGCTGAGCACACAGGCCAGACACGCCCATGCGATCACCCGGTATTTGCCGTGTCGGTCGCCCAGCGGACCAAACAGCATTTGCGAGAACCCATAGGCGACGGAAAAGGTGGTGATGACCCAGGCCGCGTCCCCCAGCGACAAACCAAAGTCACTGGCCAGACGCGGCAACAGGGCGTCTGTGATGCGTAAAGAGATACCGCTGGCGAAAGCGGCGACCGACAGCCCCAGCACTGCGCCTCGGGGCAGGGTGGCGTTGACAGGGACGTGACTCACCCGACCAGTGTGCCATGCCCGCCCGTACGGCGCTCCCGCATGGGTCGGCGGTGGGTGGCGGTGTAGGCGGGCGACGTTGCACCTTCAACAGTTGGCGCTGACCGCCTGCAGGGTGCGCCCGTTCTTGGGATCGAACACCACCAGGTTCACCTGCCGGGGGTGGCCGGGCGTGGCGGCGATGCTGCGCAAAGTCAGCGTTTGTGGGTGGTCAATGTCGGTGCGGTAGTCCCCTGCCGGGGTGTATTGGCGCACCACGAAGTCGTGTGCCAGCGCCGCACCCGCATTCTCGCCCGCCTTGACTTTGGAGGTGTGCCCGTGCTCGGTGATGGTCCAGTAGGCCGACCAGGTCGCTGGGGCGCCATGGCGGGGCAGCACCACCGCCTCGAAATGGTCGGGCGCGAGTCGCTTCAGCGTGATGTGGGCGGGCGCTGTGGCGGTGCTGGTGGGCGGCTGGTTGTTCCACCAGCCGCGCCAGTCCGCCCCGTTCAATACCGCCTGAGGGGTGTAGATGCTGCGCTGGCCGTTCCAGGCGGCGATCTGTCGCTGTCGACTGGTGTTGGCCGGGGCCGCAAATCGGTCGACCCAGCCGATGTGATCCCAGTAACCGACATGGAAGGCCTGGATCACCGCGCCACCGCTGGCGTACGGTGCTTTGTCCTTGAAGGTGGACAGCCACTTGTCGGCCGGGGGGCAAGAGCTGCAGCCCTCTGAGGTGTACAGCTCCAGCACCGGCGTGACCGTGGCGGCGCTTTGCACGCTGCAGGCGGCGGACTGGGCCAGGCTGGTGCCACTGGCAGCCAGCAGCGCCAGGGCGAGAACGGTGGTGGCGGGACAAATTGACATGGGGGGTTCCTCTTCAGTTTCCAGGGCTGTCGGTTCGTCGGCCGTTCAATGCCCTTCTTACAGGCGGCGCCAGCCGCGCACTGCTGCGGATTTACAACACCCCGCCTCCCGCCGATGCGGGCAGGTCACCCTTTGGCGTGGCCGTTGGCCGTTGGGCCACATTCGCCCGAGCCTCGAGGCGATTCGCTGTGAGGCCACGCTGAAAAAGGCCCGGCTGCTATTACTTACGTAGCAATTGGGCCGAGACAACGGGTCTTGACGGGCGCTGTGTACCACCAAAGATGAGGTGGTCATGAAGTCATGCAGATTGCATCGTTGGTGTGCTGTGCGGTGGCCGAAATACTCCGCCTCAGCCCAGTCTGCTGGGTGTGAAACCGACCGACCAACCCACAACGGCCACGCCGCCGCAAGGAAACACCATGGCAAACACCACCCGATTCGCTCCCTTATGGCGCCAGCCCCGGCGCAGCCTGATCGCCGTCGCCAGCCTGTTGGCCTGCCTCCCGGCCTACGCCACGAACGGCTACTTTGCCCACGGCTACGGCACAAGGTCCGAAGGCATCGCGGGCATTGGCATCGCGCTGCCCCAGGATTCGCTCTCGGGCGCCACCAACCCCGCCACCTTGAGTGCGGTCGGCTCGCGCCTGGACCTGGGCGCCAACGTGTTCAAACCGGTCCGCCGCAGTGAGATCGTTGGGAACGCCTTTGGTCCGAACCAAACCTTCAATGGCGACGGAAAATCGGTCTTTTTGATTCCCAATTTTGGCTACAGCCAGCAGATCGACCCCACGCTGACGGTGGGTGTGGCGGTGTTTGGCAACGGGGGACAGAACACCGACTACAAAGAGGGCAACCCCTACGCGCGGTTCGGCGCGACGGGTCGGGCCGGCATCAACCTCGAGCAGCTGTTCGTGTCGCCCACCGTGGCCTACAAGGTTGCGCCGGACCATACCCTCGGCTTGGCGCTGAACCTGGGCTACCAGCGCTTCAAAGCCACGGGCCTGTCATTCTTCAGTCAGCTGTCGTCCAGCCCCGCCAATGTCAGAGATAACGGCAACGACGGTTCCACCGGTTACGGGGTGCGGCTGGGCTACTTCGGCAAACTGAGCGATGACCTGTCTGTGGGGGCGACCTACCAGACCAAAACCAAGTTCAGCAAGTTCGACAAATAAAAAGGCCTGTTTCCTGACCAGGGTCGCTTTGATGTGCCACCCACCTACGGCGTCGGTGCCGCCATCAAGGCGACCCGCGACCTGACCCTGGCGGTCGACGTGCAGCGCATCCTGCACAGCAAATCGCCAGCGATTGGCAACACCAACGCGGCACTGTTTCAGGGCGTGCCGCTGGGCGCCACCAACGGCCCGAGCTTCGGCTGGCGTGACATCACCGTGGTCAAGTTGGGAGCCGAGTATGTGGTCGACCCCAAACTGACGCTGCGGGGTGGCATCAGCCGCACCCAGCAACCGATTCGCAACGACCAGACCTTCTTCAACATTCTGGCGCCGGGCACCGTGCAAACCAACATCACCCTCGGTGGCACGTATGCGGTCGACAAACAGAACGAAGTGACCTTCTCCTACCTGCACGCACCGACCAGAACGGTGCGTGGCAACAACTCGATTCCGCCGGGCAACCCACCGGGCGGTTTCGGTGGGGGTGAGGCCAACATCAGCCTGAAGGAAAACGCCATCGGCGTGTCCTGGGGTCGCAAGTTCTGAGCGCGATGGTGTTCGATCCCCAAGCCGTATGGAAGGCCCTGGCCGGCGGCGCCCTGATCGGCCTGGCCAGCGCAGCTTTGCTGCTGCTGCAAGGCCGGGTGGCGGGTGTCAGTGGCGCCGTCAAGGGCCTGCTGACCGGGGACGCCGGCCCCGGCGGCTGGCGCGCCGGCTTTGTTGGCGGCCTGCTGGTGGCTGGTGTGCTGGCCGCCGTGTCGGGCTGGCTCCCGGCTTTGGCGCTGCCCGGCGGCTGGATGCTGGTTGGTGTGGCGGGTCTGCTCACCGGGCTGGGTGCGGGTTTGGCCAATGGTTGCACCAGCGGCCATGGTATGTGTGGATTGTCCAACCTGTCCCAACGCTCGGGCGTGGCGATTGTGATCTTCATGCTGACGGCGGGTTTGACGGTGTACGTTGCCCGCCACTGGGGAGGTTCTTGACATGGCTGGGTTGAGTGCTTTTGCCATTGGCCTGCTGTTTGGCGGCGGCCTGCTGTTGTCGGGCATGGCCAACCCGGCCAATGTGCTGGCATTTCTGGATGTTTACGGCGCATGGAACCCGTCGCTGGCCTTTGTCATGGGCGGCGCGATCGGCGTCGCCGCACCAGTGTTTGCCTGGGTCCGGCGTCGCCCGCGCACCTTGGGAGGGGCCACGATTGACCTGCCTGCACGCGGGCCTGTGACACGGCAACTGGTGTTGGGCAGCGTGTTGTTCGGCATTGGCTGGGGGCTGGTGGGCCTGTACCCAGGACCGGCCCTGGTTTTGCTGGGTCAGGGCGGCGAGGCTCTGGCAAAGGCCGCGCTTTTTACAGCCAGCCTGGGCATCGGTTTGTGGATGGCCGTCTGGTGGGGGCGACGCACCGGCTAGCGACTGGGGCTTTGTGTGAGAATGCCCGGGCGCCGCGGCCAGCGTGGCTTGCCTGCCCCGTTTCACCCATGTACACGCAATTCTTCGGCCTTAAAGAATCCCCGTTTTCCATTGCACCGGACCCGCGTTACCTCTTCATGAGCGAACGCCACCGGGATGCGCTCGCCCATCTGCTGTACGGTCTGAACGGCGGCGGCGGTTTTGTGTTGCTGACCGGGGAGATTGGCGCGGGCAAGACCACCGTGTGCCGGTGTTTTCTGGAACAAATCCCCGACAACTGCAACGTCGCTTACATCTTCAACCCCAAACTGACGGTACTGGAATTGTTGCAGTCTGTCTGCGAGGAGTTTCGGATCGAGTGCACGCCGCCACACAGTGGTGTGAGGACTGTCAAGGATTACCTCGACCCGCTCAACGACTTTTTGCTGGCGCAACACGCGGCCGGTCAAAACAACGTGCTGATCGTTGACGAGGCGCAAAACCTCTCGGCTGAACTCATTGAACAGCTTCGCTTGCTGACCAACCTGGAAACCAATGAGCGAAAGCTGCTGCAAATTGTGCTGATTGGCCAGCCCGAGCTGCGCACCCTGTTGGCCCGGCCCGAAATGGAGCAGGTCGCTCAGCGGGTGGTGGCGCGATTTCACCTGCCCGCGTTGTCTGAAGCAGAAACCGCCCACTACATCGCGCACCGCATGGCCGTGGCCGGACGGGCGGGCGAGGTGCCGTTCGATCGCAAGGCCATTCGGCAAATCCACCGCCGCTCACGCGGGGTGCCACGGCGCATCAATCTGCTGTGTGACCGTGCCCTTCTGGGTGCCTATGCCAATGGCCAGGGATCGGTTCACAGCGCGGTGGTCGACAAGGCCGCGCTGGAAGTGTTCGATGAGCCGCGTGCCGCCAAAGCGGGCATGCCCAAGCCCGCCGAGGCGGTAGAGCTCCCTGTTCTGGCAGCCGCCGCGGCAACACCGCTTCCCCGCTGGCTGGCGTGGACGTCGGCCCTAAAGCCTGTGGCGCTGCTCGGTTCGGGGTTGCTCGTGGGGGCGGTACTGGTCGGGTCTTTGGCGTGGTTGCTGCGCCCGTCTTCAAAGGCTCCTGCCATGGCGGGGACGCCAGCGGCGTCAAGCGCTGCGGCGACCAGCGGTGCGCAGCCCGCAGCGTCATCGGCCCAGGCCATGGGTCAACCCGCTGCCAAGGTGGACGAGGGGCGGGGATTCACCCGCAACGAGGCAGAGGCCTGGCGCGAGCTTGCCGTTCGGTGGAAGCTCCAGCTCGGTGCTGGCAACCCGTGTGTGCAAGCCCAACAACAACAGGTCGAATGTTTCGAGCAAAAAACCACCCTGACGGTGATCCAACTGCTCGACCGCCCTGGTGTCCTGACGCTGTACGACCGGAACAACCAGCGCAGCTTCGCGCTCCTGACGCGCTTGACCGACAAGGAAGCCACCCTGACCAGCGCTGGCCTGACCCAGACCCTGCCGCTGCCTGCGTTGTTGCAAACGTGGCGCGGCGACTTCGCCACGTTCTGGCGCGCGCCGCCCGAATACAGCGGCAAACTGCGGGTCGGCGCCAGCGGCGCCGCGGTGGTGTGGCTGGCGTCCCGACTGGCCCTGATCCAAGGCAGCCCACAACCAGGCGAGCAGAAACGATACGACGCGCTGCTCAAGTCTCAGGTGTCGGCGTTCCAGCTGGCCAACGGCCTCAAGGCCGACGGGGTCGCTGGGGCCGAGACCTTCATGCAACTCAATCGAGCCATCGGCATCGACGAGCCGCGTTTGTCGGCTGGGCAGTGACACCATGTCTTACATACTCGACGCCCTGAAACGCGCCAACAGCGAGCGCGAACGCGAACGCGGCACGGTTCCCGGCTTACACAGCCAACCGGTGCTGCCCCCGAGCGCGCAAAACGACGACGACCCGCGTTTTTGGTGGTTTTTGGGTGGCGGCGCGTTGGTGTTGATGTTGGCTGGCTTCGCCTGGTACCAGTTTGGGCCAGCGCTGCAGATCTCCGCCCGGCCCAGTGCACAAGCCTTGCCGCCGCGCACTGCACCCGTGCCGCCTGCGCCTGGCGTCGCTCCCTTGCCGCCACCGGCGATCACCGCCATCACGGCCGTGCCGGCCGCCGAAGCGCCCACGCCGCCCCAGGCGGGTGCAGCGACCCACAACGCACCCGACGGCCCGGCCAGCCCCACAACCAGCGTGGTGGAGCAAGCCAATGCCGCGCGGCGCGCAGCGGCCCGAGAGGCCGCTGCAGCACGCGCCGAGGCGCCCCCCAACCCGCGCACCGACGCCAAACTGGAACCCCGCGCAACCGCCCAGGCCGAAACCCGCCCCGCAACGCCCACCCCCAACACGGTGCTACCCACCCCGGCCGAGCCGGTCTACAGCTTCAACGACCTGCCTGCCAGCGTGCGCAGCGAGATCCCCGCCTTGGTGATTGGTGGCTCCTCGTATTCGACCAATCCAAAGTTCAGGCTATTGATGATCAACGGCCAGATGTACCAGGAAAGGGACAAGCCCTTGCCCAACCTGGTGCTGGAGCAAATCAACCCGAAATCGGCGGTGTTGAACTACAAAGGCTACCGCTACCGCATCTCCTATTGAACGCGCAGCAGGGGAGGTGGGCCGCCCGGATGAAGAGGGTGTTGGCCCTTCATGAAACAGGGCACGGGTCAACGGCCAAACAAGCGCGCATTCATCGCAAACATCGGTCGATCGGTGCCGGTCGGTGTGGCACACTGCCGGCCTTTCCTGACCAACCACCGGCATTGGCCGGTTCCCGACATGCCCATGATGGACCGAATCGCCGCACAGATCGCACAGGAGTTGCGCATTTCGGTGAACCAGGTGAACGCCACCGTGGCGTTGCTTGACGGCGGCGCCACGGTGCCGTTCGTGGCCCGCTACCGCAAAGAAGCCACCGGCGGGCTGGACGATGTCCAGCTCCGCGAACTGGACCACCGGCTGCATTACCTGCGCGAGCTCGAGGAGCGCCGCGCCACCGTGCTCAAAAGCATCGACGAGCAGGGCAAACTGACGCCTGAGTTGCGCGCCGCCATTGAAGCCGCCCCCACCAAGCAGGAGCTGGAAGACCTCTACCTGCCGTACAAACCCAAGCGCCGCACCAAAGGCATGATCGCGCGAGAGGCGGGCCTCGAACCCTTGGCGGACAAACTCTGGGGCGACCCCACGCTGGCCCCCCTGGCCGAAGCCGCCGCCTTCACCACGCCCGCTGGCACTGTGGAGGGCGCTGACTTCAGCACACCCCAGGCGGTGCTCGACGGGGTGCGCGACCTGCTCAGCGAGCGGTGGGCCGAAGACGCTGCGCTGGTACAGGCTTTGCGCGAATGGCTGTGGACCGAGGGCCTGTTCAAAAGCAGCTTGGCCAGCGGCAAAAACGAGAACGACCCCGACACCGCCAAGTTCCGGGATTACTTTGACTATGACGAACCTGTGTGTCGGGTCCCTTCGCATCGCGCACTGGCGGTTTTTCGGGGCCGTGCACTGGAAATTCTGGACGCCAAACTGGTGCTGCCCGAACCCGAAGCACCGCCCAGCGCCGCTGGCGCCAAACCCGGCCCGGTGGTGAGCTTGGCCGAGGCCCGCATCGGCCAGCACCTGGGATGGCGCCACCAGGGCCGCGCCGCCGACGACCTGCTGCGCAAATGCGTGGCCTGGACCTGGCGGGTGAAGCTCAGCCTGTCCACCGAGCGCGACCTTTTTGCTCGGCTGCGAGAAGACGCTGAGAAAGTAGCGATCAAGGTGTTTGCCGACAACCTGCGCGACCTGCTGCTGGCCGCACCCGCCGGCCCCAAGGTGGTGATGGGTCTGGACCCTGGTATCCGCACCGGCGTGAAGGTGGCGGTTGTCGACGCCACCGGCAAGCTGGTGGACACCGCCACCGTGTTCCCCCACGAACCGCGGCGCGACTGGGACGGCGCGCTGCACACCCTGGGCAAGCTGTGCGAGAAGCACGGCGTGAACCTGATCGCCATCGGCAACGGCACCGCCAGCCGCGAGACCGACAAACTCGCCGCCGAGCTGATGAAGCGCCCAGAATTCGCCCACTGCGCCATGCAACGGGTGGTGGTGAGCGAGGCGGGTGCCTCGGTGTATTCCGCCAGCGAGTTCGCCAGCCAGGAAATGCCCGACGTGGACGTGAGCCTGCGCGGCGCGGCCAGCATCGCCCGGCGCCTGCAGGACCCGCTGGCCGAGCTGGTGAAGATCGACCCCAAATCCATCGGCGTCGGCCAATACCAGCACGACGTGAACCAGAGCGAACTGGCCCGCACACTGGAAGCGGTGGTGGAAGACTGCGTGAACGCAGTGGGCGTGGACTTGAACACTGCCAGCGTGCCACTGTTGAGCCGCGTGTCTGGCCTCAGTGGCAGCGTGGCCAAGGCGGTGGTGCGCTGGCGCGAAGCCAATGGCGCGTTTCGCACCCGCCAGCAGCTCATGGACGTGAGTGGCCTCGGCGCCAAGACCTTTGAGCTGAGCGCGGGTTTCCTGCGCATCCGCGGTGGCGACAACCCGCTGGACATGACCGGCGTGCACCCTGAGACCTACCCAGTGGTCGAGCAGATCCTTGCCAAGACCGGTCAGCCAGTCGCAGAGCTGATGGGTCGCGCAGAGCTGCTCAAAACCCTGCGCCCCGAGCTGTTCGCCAACGACACGTTCGGCGTGATCACCGTCAGAGACATTTTGACCGAGCTGGAAAAGCCTGGCCGCGACCCGCGTCCTGACTTCAAGGTGGCGCGCTTCAACGACGGTGTGGAAGACATCGCCGACCTGCGCGAGGGCATGGTCTTGGAAGGCACGGTCAGCAACGTCGCCGCTTTCGGCGCTTTTGTGGACCTGGGTGTTCACCAAGATGGTTTGGTCCATGTCAGCCAACTTAGCCACAAATTCGTCAACGACGCGCGCGAGGTGGTCAAAACCGGCGACATCGTGAAAGTTCGGGTGACCGAGGTGGACATCCCCCGCAAGCGCATCGGCCTGACGATGAAGTTGGCCGACGCACCTGCCCGCCGCGACGGACCCAGCGAGGCACGGACACACAACCGCTTCGATGGCGCCAACCGCCAACAGCAGGCGCCACGCCGTTCTGAGTCTGCGGTGCCGGAGGCCAGCGCCATGGCGTCGGCATTTGCCAAGCTGCAAGGCCTGCGCAAGTGACGCTACTGTAAACATAGCAGCGTAACAAGATAAGACGTGGGCTGCAGGCCAATTCGACCCCAAACCAAGACATGCGCACCCCCGCCTTGCGTTTTTTTGCTGGCCCGGCCGCGCGGGCGCACCTGGCCCGCCACGGTCTGAACCCGGGCGACGTGCGGGTGGTGCCTGGGGCCGCTGGGGGACCGAAAGGCCTTGTCCTGGGCCCGCTGGACCGCTTTCTGTTTGGCGAGTGGCTTCCCCAAAGCCAGCAGCCAGTGGATTTGGTGGGCGCGTCGATCGGTGCCTGGCGCATGGCGACCGCCTGCCTGAACAACCCTGTGGCGGCTTTGGGTCGGCTCGAGCGCGACTACATCCACCAGCAATACGACCTGCTTCCAGGCCAGAAGCGCCCCACAGCCGCGCATGTGAGCGAGCGTTTTGGTGAAAGCCTGGCCCACTTTTATGGCGGCCGCGTGGCCGAGGTGGTGAACCACCCGCGCTACCGCCTCCACATCGTGACCTCTCGTGGGCGGCACTTGCTCGCGCGGGAACACGGTCTGCGCACCCCGCTGGGTTACCTGGGCGCCTTTCTCACCAATGGCCTGCACCGCAAAGCCATGGGCGCTTGGCTGGAACGGGTGGTGTTCTCCAGCCAGGGCGCGGCGTTGCCATTTGCCACCCGCGATTACCGCACCCGGCAGGTGGCGTTGAACGACACCAACTTCCGCCCCGCCTTACAAGCCAGTTGCGCGATTCCGTTTGTGCTGCAGGCGGTGCACCA
The DNA here is from genome assembly GCA_027490925.1 of Comamonadaceae bacterium. Lineage (GTDB taxonomy): Bacteria > Pseudomonadota > Gammaproteobacteria > Burkholderiales > Burkholderiaceae_C > PCRC01. The sequence goes on along the minus strand of JAIXXF010000003.1, from coordinate 113,232 downwards.
CATTCCTGGCGCGCCACCCGGGGCTTACTGGGACGGCGGCATCACCGACTACCACCTGCACCTGGACTACCCGGCCCACACCGCCGGTGGTTTGGTGCTCTACCCGCATTTTCAGCAGGCGGTGGTGCCTGGTTGGCTGGACAAGGGGCTTCCGTGGCGGCACCGGGCCACCCCTTTCCTGTCCAACACGCTGGTTCTCGCGCCAGACCCGGCGTGGGTCGCGACGCTGCCGAACGGCAAGTTGCCTGACCGCACCGACTTCACCCGCTACGGCACCGACCTCGCCGCCCGAATCCGCGCTTGGGGCACCGCCGTATCGGCCAGCCAGCGCCTCGCGGATGAACTGGCCGAGTGGCTACATCGGCCCGACCTGGGGCGCATCCAGCCACTTTGAAGCGCAGAGTTGGGCGCGGTGTCCCGGCGTGTGCGCGAGAGTGGCCCCGAGTGCCGTGAGTTCGCCGGTCTTGGCCTCACACACGCCGCAAAGCCGCGCGACGCCGCGCCATGGTTGACAATCCCTCCGACACACGCAGTGCCGACATGACCACCACCGACCCCATCCTCCCGCGCTTACAGGCAATCGAACAACTCATCGTGGCGGGGCGTTTGGCCGACGCCGGCCCGGCACTGGACGACGTCGCCCGTCAGGCCCCCAACGACCCCCGCATTCACCTGCTGGGCGCCCACCTGGCCGAGTGGGCTGGTCGGGTGGATGACGCGATCCACCACACCCGCCGTGCTGCGGCCCTGAGCCCGCAATGGGCCTTCCCCCGGGCCGAACTGGCCACGCTGCTCAACCGACACCAGCAGACCGCTGCCGCCTTGGAAGCGGCAGAAAAAGCGGTGTCGCTCGCACCACAAGACCCCGACCTTTTGTACCGCATGGCCGAGGTGGCCCGCCAGGCGCTCAATCCCCGTATGGCCCTGCAGTGGCTGGAACGCGCTGCCACCCTGGACCCGCAAAACGCCGATGTGCGGCGCATGATGGCGCGCGACCTGACCCAACTCGGCGCGCACCCCGAAGCAATGCAAACCTACGACTGGTTGGTCACCCGCGACCCCCTGGACGCCGAGGCGCGGCTCGGCCGGTTGAAGGTGGCGCTGGAACTGGGCGACCGCGAGTTCGCACAGTCAGACGCCAGGGTGCTGGTCGCGCAACACCCGCAAGACCCGATCTACGCGTTTTGGGACCGGGTGGCGAGTGGCGCTGTGCCGCCCCGCCAACCCGCGGCCATGACCCGTGCGCTGTTCGACTCCTACGCGCCGGTGTTCGACCAGCATCTGGTCGAGGGCCTGCAGTACCGTGTGCCCGAAAGGGTGGCCGCGCTCATGACTGAGCGCCACCCCGACCACGCCGTGGACCTGCTGGACCTCGGTTGCGGCACCGGTTTGCTGGCCCGGCGGCTGAAGCGGGGAGCGGGCCACTGGGTGGGTGTGGACCTCTCACCACGCATGTTGGAACGCGCCGCGAAACTGCAGCGCTACAACGAACTGCACCAAAGCGACCTGCTGGCGTTCTTGAAAAAGTCACCGGCGCAGCGGTACTCGGTGGTCGCTGCCTGCGACGTTTTCATCTACGCCGGTGACCTGACCGAGGTCGTGCCCGAGGTGGCGCGCAACCTGAAGGTCGGCGGGCACTTCATCGTGTCTTGCGAGTCGGCCCGACCGGGCGAGCCGAATCTGGTGCTCCGGCCAAGTCACCGCTACGCCCACCAAGCCAGCCACCTGACGGCGCTGTGCACAGCCGCCGGGCTGACCGATGTGCGGGTGGAAAACACCACCATCCGGGTAGAAGACGACCAGCCGATCGCCGGCTTTTTGCTCATCGCGCGCAAAACCCACTGAAGCCGCGGCCACCGGCCCTCGGACACACAACAAAGAAGCTGCTGGACAGTCGGTGTGCCCACGCGGTATCTGCCCGGCACGGCGCCCGCGTGGGGCCAAGGCTGCGGTGTAATGGCGCCATGCACCACGCCCCCGAGAACGACCCGGTCGACCAGCGCCTGACCGAATTGGAAATCAAGGCCAGCTTCACCGAAGACCTGGTCGAGCAACTCAATCAAGTCATCATCCGCCAGCAAACCCAAATCGACGCGCTCATCTTTGAAGTCCAGCGCCTGCGCCAGCAGTCCCCCAACGGGGGCGAGAGTGCACCCCGCCATTTGCGCGATGAACTCCCGCCGCATTATTGAGCGGGCGGCTGCGTCGGGCCGCCGCACATGGCCACCACCCCGCTCAACGGGCAGCGTCTGACAACACCCGCCGCGCGCAGGCTTGGTAAGCGGCCAAGGCCTCGCCCGTTGGTGCTTCTCCACAAGCGACACCGATGGCGATCCGCTGCGCCTCACTGACCCCCGGCAGCAGCTGAGGCGATTTGCGCTGAGCCTCGGCCAGCCGCACCAGGTCTTGCACCGCCAGTTGCAGCGCCAAATGCGCTGGCTGGCCCTGTTGCACGTAGGTTTGTGCGCGCGCTTTCGCCTGCGCCACCAGGTCTTTGCGGTACTGGGGGGAGCGCGGATTGAGCGCCGGGTGTTGCGCCTCCAGGGCCCGGGCGGTTTGTTCGTACAAGCGCTTGGCGGCATCGGGCGCCAGGGGAGGACCCGAGAGCGTGGCCTGTGCCGTGTGGGCCTTCAAAGGGGCCAACGGGGCTGGTTGGTGGGTCGCGGCTCGCCAGACCCACCAGCCGACCGACGCCACAACCACCATCAGCGCCAACGACACGAGAGCAATCGGGCGCCAGCGGTCGTCCCTCGGCGGGTCGAGCACGACCACCGGCTGTGGGGTGGGCGGCGGGGGCGTCGACGGCGTGAGCGGAGCGGGCGCACTGGCTTGCCACCACCGTTCCGCCTCTTCCACCAGCTCCTGAAAGTCGGCAGGGGGCTGCAGCACGTCCGCCGCTGGGGCGCGTTGGGCGTCGTAAGCTGCGCGCCGCACCGGGTCTGACAACACCTCGTAGGCCGCATTGAGCCGCTGCATCCGCTCGGCGGCGCGCTGTGGGTCGGAGGGGTGCTTGTCCGGGTGGTTGCGCTGCGCCAAGGCGCGGTAAGCCGCCCGCACCGCGGCGGCAGTGGCGTCTGGCCGCAACTGCAAGATGTCGTAGTGGTCGTCGGCAGTACGGGTCATGGCGGGCGCCGATTGGGGCGGGGATGGTCCAGGAGGGCAGAGAGCGGGTCGGTGCGGAACAGCGGGCAGCTCTCCGGTCCAGTCACGGCGCTGCTTGACACCTCAGCTCGACACCTCAAAGCGACTCGGCCAGCAGGGCCTCGTACTCGTCTGCGCTGGCGACGCGGGGGTTGGTTTTGTGGCAGTGGTCGGCCATCGCGCCCACCACGATTTGGCCGAACCAATCCCGGGACACCCCCATGGCAGACAGCCCGGTTGGCAAGCCCAATCGAGCGTTCATGTCGCGGATCGCCTCAGGGATGTCACTGCCCGATGCGAGGCCCATGGCCTGCGCCATGCGGTCGAGCCGCCGTTCTTGCTGCACCGACGGCGCGTGCGCGTTGAAACGCACGACTGCGGGCAGAAACATCGCGTTCAAGGTCCCGTGGTGCAGCCTGGGGTTCACACCACCGAGGCTGTGGCTGAGCGAATGCACCGCACCCAGCCCCTTTTGGAAGGCCATCGCACCCTGCATGGAGGCACTCATGAGATTGAAACGGGCCTCGCGGTCATTGCCGTCGCGGGTGGCGCGCTCGATGTGTGCCCATGCCCGCGCCAGCCCGTCGAGCGCAATGCCATCGGCTGGCGGGTTGAACGCGGGCGCCATGAAGGTTTCCATGCAGTGGGCCACCGCGTCCATGCCGGTGGCGGCTGTCAAAGACGCGGGCAGGCCCAGCGTGAGCTCAGGGTCGCATATCGCCGCTTTGGGCACCAGATGCCAGCTGTGGAAACCGAGCTTTCGGTGGTCGTCCACGATCAAAATGGCGCCTCGCGCCACCTCGCTGCCGGTGCCACTGGTGGTGGGCACTGCGATCAACGGCGCCACCGCCTCGGTGATGCGGGGTGATCCCCCCAGGATGGTCGCGTAGTGGGTCAGCGGCCCTTCGTGGGTCGCGGCGATGGCGACGCCTTTGGCGCAATCGATGGCCGAGCCCCCGCCAACCGCGATCAAGCCGTCGCATTGCTGGGCGCGGTACATGGTCACAGCGGCCCTCACCGCCGCCTCGGTGGGGTTCGAAGGGGTTTGGTCAAACACCGCGACCGCAACGCCGGGCAGGACGTCGAGCGCCTTTTGCAAAATGCCAGCGGCCTTCACACCGGCATCGGTCACGACCAAGGGGCGTGCGATGCCCACCCGGTCGCACTCCTGCTTGAGCAGCTTCACGGCGCCGTGGTCGAACTGGATCTGAGTGAGGTAATGGATGAGAGCCATGGTGAAACCGCTCGGTTGTGGGTACAGTGAAAAATCAGCACTGTAACGTCAGGAGAGCCGACATGATCCTCAGCAAAACACTTGCCGCATGGGCATTGGGCGCCGCGCCATGGGGCCTGGCGGCGGCCTGCCTGAGTGATGCCGAGGTGTCCGCGTTGATGGCCCGCTGGACCGAAACGCTGCCCGCCGCGAACCCGGAAGTGCAGTCCGAGGCAGACGCCGCCTGCACCCGAGCCAAACTCAACGCCCTTCAGTTGCAGCGCTTTAACAAGGTCATTGGCTACAAAGCCGGGTTGACGAACCCCGCCGTGCAAAAGCGCTTCAACCACGACCAGCCGGTATGGGGAAAGCTGTTCGACAGCATGGTGCTGGACAACGGCGCGGTGGTGGACGCCCGGTTCGGGGCGCGCCCCTTGTTCGAGGCCGACCTGCTGGTGCGCGTCAAAAGCGCTGCGATTCAAGACGCCAAGACGCCTCTGGAGGTGCTGCAACACATCGACCAAATCATCCCGTTCATTGAACTGCCCGACCTGGTGGTTGAAACGCCCAGCAAGCTGAACGGCGCGGCCATCGGCGCGCTGAACGTGGGGGCGCGGCTCGGGGTGGCCGGTCAGCCCATCCAGGTGCCCGCTGCTCGGGGTGACCGCCATGCGCTGCATGAGGCGTTGCGCGACATGACGGTGGTGCTCTCCGACCATCAAGGCAACACCCTGGGGATCGGCAAGGGCGGCGACATCATGGACCACCCGCTGAACGCGGTGGTCTGGTTGGCACAAGCCATCGGACAAGAGGGGCTGCGTTTGCAACCAGGCGACGTCGTCAGCCTGGGCTCGTTTTCCCCGCTGCTGCCACCCAAGCCGGGTTTGAAAGTGGTGGCCACCTACCAGGGCTTGCCCGGCGCGCAGCCGGTGTCGGTCCAGTTCAAGTGAGCCCGGCACCACGCTCTCACGCATCGTCCTTGCAAGCGCCAACGGGCATCGCTGGCGTGACACGAAGGGCTGGGCGCGCAAGGACGCTGACCCGAACATGTGGCCAGCGCTTGACGGGCGTACCGCCAGCCAGCCGCGTGGCGTTTTGCTGACAGTTTTTGTAAGGGTATTCGAGAATGGCATCGGCCCCTCACGGGCGCTAACATTATTGAACACAATTGTTCAATTTAAAGCACTGGTATGTATCAGCGACCGATGGTGACGTCCAGGACCGCGAGCAACACCAGCGTTCAATGAATGCCTGAAGGGTGTGCAGTTGTGCCAACGTGCCCTAGACCACGTGCCAAGCCACTGCGGCGGTGCCCATAGTCCAGGGGTGTTTTTGACCCTACGTGAATGCGCACCATGGCCTGTTCAACCCCGGCTTTCATGCCCGCTACCGGCACCCCTGTAACCCCACGCCCGTCCCGCCACCGGCTGCTGCTGGCGGCTTCCGTACTGGGTCTCGGCTTGTTGGGTGGCTGCCAATCCATTCAGCGCACCGGCGCCAACTTCACACTGGGTGTGATCGAGCGCAATGTGGTCCCGCCGGTTCTGGCGGTGCCCGACCTGAATCAGGGCTGCACCCACGCGGTGGCCATGGGGCCGTTGATTGGCTCCTTCCGTTCGTTCTACGGCGACCCATCCGGTATGGAGTCGATCATGGCCACCTCGGCCAGCCTGTGTGCCGACAACGACGCCAACGCCGAAGAATTGCGTTACCTCCGGGCCCAACGCGACCGCCGAACCGCCGATGCGCAAGACGCTCGGGTCAACCACAAACGCCTTTTGGAACGGTCGGCGCGGCGCCAGCTGGCGGCCTACACCCACATGCGGCAGGCGCTGGAGAAAAAGTACCGCTTCCAATACGGGGAGACCTGCCCCACGTTCCGCCGAAAGGGCGCCGAGTTTGACCAGTTGATCTACCTGCTGGGAACGATTTCCGGGCTCCAAGCCATGGTCAACGACGTGGCGGCAGAAAAAGCGGTCAACGTGCCCACCGACATCCCCCTCAAGGCTGAATTCGCCATGACCTGCCTGAACGATGCCAAGTGGTGGGGCACCCCCCAGGCTGTGCGCGCCACCGTGTGGAGCGTGGTGCCTGGCGCTTCCGTGGGCAAGGACGTCGCAGGTACTTTCAACCGCGCATTGACGCTGGGCGAGCAGCAGGGCGTGCGCTTGCCCCACGTGCTGGCGTCCATCAGCGCGGGCTTCACCGACGACAAGACGCGCATCCGCGAGGTTGTGAAGCGCTTTGCCTCGGCCCCCAACTTCACCCCCAACAAAAACTACCGTTACATCGACGAAGCGGCGATCGCGGCCGTCCAGCAACTGTCTGACCGCGACTGGACCATGGGCACCGGCTCGCGAACACCGGTCGGCGCGTTGGGCACCTTCTGGGACGAGAAGAAAGTCGCCAAGGACAACATCGACACCAGCGATTTCCTGAAATAAACAGCGCTTCAAGAAAACCACGCTTCAGCGCCACTTCTTTTTTCCATGTTTGCCGCCGGCCGGGCGGCATTTTCTCGAGGAGTTCTCATGAACGCTTTCCAATCTTTCCGAACCGTTGCCCTTGTGGGTGTGGCCCTGGCGTTTGGAGCCAGTGCGCACGCCAACCAAAAAATCTGTGTGTACGACCTGCTGGGCAGCAGCGGTGACGTGTTCAACCAAGCCAAAGACTACGCCCTGGAAATGCAAAAGCACGGCGCGCAGATCGAACTCAAGGCCTACACCGACGAGCGCGTAGCGACGGAAGATTTCCGCACTGGGCAGTGCGACGGTGTGATGGCAATGGGTTTCCGCACCCGCCAGTTCAACGCCGTGACGGCTTCCATCGACACGCTGGGGTCGACCACGATCTTGCGCAACGGCAAGATCGACATGGACGGCAGCTACGAAGTGGTGCGCCGCGTCATTCAGACCTTTGCCAAACCCGAAGCCGCCAAACTGATGGTGGAAGGCAAGTACGAGGTCGCGGGGATTTTGCCGATGGGCGCCGCTTACCCAGTGGTGAACGACCGCAAGATCAACTCGGTTGAGGCACTGGCGGGCAAGAAGATCGCCGCGTTTGACTACGACAAGGCCCAGGCGGTGATGATCCAAAAAATCGGTGCGCAGCCGATCTCAGCAGACATCAGCAACTTCTCGACCAAGTTCAACAATGGCTCGGTGGACTTCGTGGCTGCCCCCGCATTGGCTTACAAACCCTTGGAACTGTACAAAGGCGTGGGGAAAAAAGGCGCTGTGGTGCGCTTTCCCATCTTGATTTTGAGTTACCAGATGGTGATCAACCAGGCCAAGTTCCCGGCCGGCTTCGGCCAAAAGTCGCGCGAGTATTGGGCCAGCGGTTTTGACCGCGCCAAGAAAATCATCGATGCGGCCGAGCAAAGCATTCCGGCAGACACTTGGATGGATCTGGGCCCTCAGGATGGCAACAAATACACCCTGATGCTGCGCGAGTCGCGTTTGGACATTGCCAAACAAGGCCTGTACAACAAAACCGGGCTGAAGGTGCTCAAGCGCGTGCGCTGCAGCGTCAATGCGGCGGACTCCGAATGCGCAACCAAGTCTGAGGAAGAGTGGCAATGAGCTTGGGCGAGACCGGGACCCGCGGTTTTTTGAACCGCACGCCGCTTGAATGGCTGTCTAGCCTGCCGGTGTTTTGTCTGCTGGTGCTGACGCTGGTCATCAGCACAGGCGAAATGCTGCATGGGCGCATGCTGCATCTGGGGGAGGCCATGTTCGGCAAGCCCAGCGAGCAGATCCAGTATTTCATGCTGCGGGCCGACCCGGTGCGCCCCTCGTGTGACCGAGACCCCGACATCGACGCGTTGTTGAAGGCCAGCCCCGCGCCTGCTGCGCCCGCTGCCGATTCGATCGACGCGCTGTTCGGTGACAAGCCCCAGTCCGCAGGGGACCAACGCGCGGCACTGGAAGCCGCTCGCGAAGAGTGCCGCATGAAGCACGCCTTCTACGAGCGGGTGTCCAACGACATCACACCCGGCGTGCGGTTTTTCCGTGCAATCGAAACCGGGTTCTTCGCGCTCTTTGAGATCGGGACCGACAACCGCCCGCTGATTTTGTTAGTGATGTTCGCCATCGCCGCCATCACCACCACACTGGGTAACCACCACATCAGCATCCGCCCGGCGCGCTCGGCGCGTGACCACTTGGTCACCAACTTGACAACCGCTGCGGCCTCGGCGCTACTGCTGTTTTCTTGCGTGCGGTACTACCAAATCACAAGCGCCACCGGCTTGGAGGTCGAGAATCCCTTGCTGCACCTGTTGTGGTGCCTGTTGTTCGCCAGCCTGTTGGCGATTTCGGCCTATCGCCTGATTCGACCGCAACCCGCTGAAGGCGTTGGCAGTTGGGGGCTCGCATTGCTGTCGGTGCCGTTGTTTGCTTACATGGGCATTTCCTCAGGCGTTTACTTCTTGGCCAACGGCCACCCGTCGGGGCAAGCCATCTACATCAACCAGTTGATGGAGTTGCCAGCGATCTTCTTGAACTTGGCATTGTTCATTTTTGCCGGCATGTTGCTGAAGCAAACCGACATCGTGGACCGCTTCCTGAACCTGCTGAGGCCATGGCGTCTGTCGCCAGAATTGCTGACCTACATCATCCTTTTGGCGGCCGCCCTGCCCACCGCTTACACAGGCGCATCAGGCATTTTTGTGATCGCCGCCGGTGCCATCATCTACCGCGAGGTGTTGCACGCCGGTGGCACACGGCAGTTCGCGCTGGCCGCCACTGCGATGTCTGGTTCCCTGGGCGTTGTGCTGCGGCCGTGCCTGCTGGTGGTGCTGATCGCCATGCTGAATAAGCAGGTCACCACCGCCCAGCTCTACCACTGGGGCCTGTTTGTTTTCTTCCTGACGTCCTCGCTGTTCTTTCTGCTCTCCCAATTGCGCCGAACCGAACGCGAGCAGGTCGAGGTGCCGATGGTCGCCATCCGCGCGATGCTGCGAGAAAGCGTCCACGTGTTGCCCTATGCGGCCCTGGCGGTGGCCTTGGTGTTGTTCTACGACGTGGCCTTGGATACCAGCCTGAACGAAATCAGCGCCCCCACCATCATGCCGGTCATGATGCTGCTGCTGCTGATTTTGGAGAAGTGGATCAACCGCAAGCGAACCACCCCTGACCCCAGCTTGGTGCAACCTGTTTCCCCCTCGGCGGCGAGCGGCGCCCACCCACCCACCACCAGCCTGCGCCTGGAACCTGCGGTCCGCGCGGCCTCGAACGAAACGATCGGGCATACCGGGGCACTGATCACGTTGATGGCCTTGTCGCTGGCGGTCGGCGGCGTCATTGAACGGTCCGAGGTCATGAGCCTGGTGCCGCTGGAATTCCCCAGCGCCTGGCTGGCGATGGCCTTCCTCCTTTTTGTATTGGTGTTCGTCGGCATGGTGATGGACCCGTTTGGGGCCGTGATCTTGGTGTCCAGCACCCTCGCACCCATCGCCTACAACAACGGAATTGACCCGGTTCACTTCTGGATGGTGGTCTTGGTGGCGTTCGAACTGGGCTACCTGTCGCCGCCAGTGGCCTTGAACCAGTTGCTCACCCGCCAGGTTGTGGGCGAAGCCGAAATGGATGCTGCAGACGCAGAGGTGCGCCAACTGGGCTTCTACCACCGCTATGAGCGCTGGATACTGCCTGTGGTCGTAATGACTTTGGGATTGTTGATCGTGTCGTTCCTGCCTCTTGCCGTCATGCAGTTTGAGTGGCTGGAGCCGGTACGCCAGATGTTCGCAAGTCCTTGAGATCCGGCAAGTCCATGAACACCACCGCCGTGGTTCCCACCGCTGCCGAGACGGTGGCGCTGAACCCCCGCAAGGCCCGTATCTACAGGGCGGCCATGCAGGTGTTCTCGGAGCACGGCGACCCTGAGCTCAACGTGAGCGAGCTCGCTGCCATCGCCGGGGTGGCGCGGGGGACCATCTACAACAACATCGGTGACCTGCGCACCCTGTTCACCGATGTGTCAGCCCACGTCATCGCCGAAATGGGTGTAAGGCTCGGCCTGGCGCTGAGCGGCGTGACCGCGCCGGAACGCCGCTTGGCAATGTCCATGCGAGCGTTCATTCGCCGCTCGCATGAGGAGCCTTATTGGGGCAAATTCATGATGCGCTACGCGCTGTCCACGCCGTCGTTTGAGGCCTTGTTGATCGGCCTGCCCCTGAACGACGTCGTCCTGGGCCTGGAAGCCGAACGCTACACCTTCCGCAGCGAACAACTTCCGTCGGTGCTGGCCATGGTGGGGGGGACCGTGCTCTCGGCCATGCGCATGGTGCAAGAAGGGCATAAAACCTGGCGTGACGCAGGCACCGACGCGGCCGAATTCGTGCTCCGGGCCATGGGTGTGCCCGCGGCCGAGGCCCAAAACATCTCGGCGGCCGACTTGCCCCCGCTGCCGGTGCTTGAGTAACGGTCAAGATTCGCGGCCGCCCCGCGGGTCCCATCCCTCTATGAAGGTAAACTGGCCATGAATCCCCACCCTCTTACGCCCGCCATGCGCAGTGTGTTGGAGCGCATGGCACGGGCTGGTCACCCCCCGTTACACAGCCTGCTACCGGCGCAAGCGCGCTCGGCCTACGAAGCGGGCGCCGGTGTGTTGGACCTGCCTGCGCCCGCCGTGGCGAGATCGGAGGACTTCCACCTCAACGGCAACGATGGTGCGCCGATTCCAGTGCGCTTGGTGGCGCCCACGCATGAACGCCTGCCACTGTTGGTGTACTTCCACGGCGGCGGCTTCACGGTCGGCAGCGTGGCCACCCACGACACACTGTGTCGAACTCTGGCGCAGCGCGCGCACTGTGCGGTGCTGTCGGTCGGCTACCGATTGGCACCAGAGCACCGCTTTCCCACGGCGGTCGACGATGCTTGGACCGCGGTGTGTCACGCCGCCCAACACGCCAACGATTGGGGCCTGGCACCTGGCCCAGTGGCCGTGGGAGGAGACAGCGCAGGCGGCACGCTGGCGGCGGTGTGCGCCATACTGGCACGGGACAAGGGCCTGTCCTTGGCGCTGCAGCTGCTGTTCTACCCTGGCACCTGCGCGCACCAAGACACGCCGTCGCACCAGCGCTTCGCCAAGGGGCTGGTGCTGGAGCAACCGCACATTGACTACTTCTTCAACCAATACATCCCGGTCGAACAACGCAGCGACTGGCGCTTCGCGCCGCTAAATGCGCCCGATCTCGATGGTGTGGCCCCTGCATGGATCGGCCTGGCCGAGCTCGACCCACTGGTGGACGAGGGCCTGCTGTACGGCGACAAGCTGCGTGCAGCAGGCGTGCCTGTCGATCTGGAGATTTACCGCGGGGTGGTGCACGAATTCATCAAAATGGGCCGTGCTGTGACCGAAGCCAACCAAGCACATGGGGATGCGGCCGCGGCGCTGCAACGGGCCTTCGGCATGGCCCCTGGAGGCCCACCGTGAACCGCCATGACTTTCGATTCTTCCACCGGCTCAGGGTGCGTTGGGCCGAGGTGGACATGCAAAAGATCGTGTTCAACAGCCACTACTTGATGTACTTCGACACTGCGGTGGGCGATTACTGGCGGGCGTTGGCGCTGCCCTATGAATCGACCATGCGCCAGCTGGGCGGCGACCTGTATGTGAAGAAAGCGGGGTTGGAATACCACGCATCGGCCCGGTACGACGACCAACTGGACATCGGCATGCGGTGCGCCCGCATCGGCAGTTCTTCACTGACTTTCCAAGGCGCGATCTTTCGCGGCGAGACGCTGTTGGTCACGGGGGAGCTGGTCTACGTGTACGCCAACCCAGCAACGCAAACGTCGCAGCCGGTGCCCGATGTGTTGCGACAAACGATGTTGGGCTTTGAGCGCGGTGAGCCTGTCACCACCTTGACCCTTGGACCGTGGACGGATTTGCAGGCACTCGCCGCACCACTGCGGGTCGCGGTTTTCGTACAAGAACAAGGTGTACCGGAGGATCTGGAGTGGGACGAGCACGACGCGACGGCCCTGCACCTGGTCTGCTGCAACCGGCTTGGCGTGCCGATCGCAACCGGCCGGTTGTTGGCCTCCTCAGGCGGCGTGTCCAAGGTCGGACGAATGGCGGTGAATCGGATGCTGCGCGGTGGCGGCTTTGGGCACCAGGTGCTGCAAGCGTTGGTGACCGAAGCGAAATCGCGGGGTGACCACACCTTGCAGCTGCACGCGCAGTGCAGCGCCGAGACGTTCTACCGCCGTCAGGGATTTGTTGCCGAAGGCGCCACGTTCGACGAAGCGGGCATTCCGCATGTGGCGATGGCACTGGCACTGAGCCGTTGACCTTCCGCCGCAGCGGCCCACTGGGTTTGTAGCTTGGCGACCCGCGGCGGGCTGGTGCGGTGGGTGTGTTCCCACACTGTGACCGCTTGTGCGCCCGCCGCAGCCTCCGCCACCAGCACCGCGCTGGACCGCGTGCCGTAGTTGCGCTCAGGCAGGTCCACCCAAACACTTGACAAACCCCATTCCATGTCGATCGGCACGCCGGTCTGCGGTAATTGATCGACGGGGTAGCGCGTCCGGTTGTTCAATGCCTGAAACAGCGCTTGCTGGAGCTCTTCGGCGTGTTGACTGCGGTCCAGCGCCGTAACCATTGACTGGGTCAACGCCGCGGTTTTGGGCCACGGTGTGTTCAGACGAGCGTTGGACAAGCCATGAACGCCGGGCGACACAGGGGATACCGCCACACCATCGACCGCGTCTTTCACTTCGCCGGGCGCCAGGCAGTGCCAGGCCCCTCTGACCTGGTCTCCCACAAGCAGGTTGAAGCCCGCGTAGTCGCCCGGCCTCAGCGTGGCCGCAAAGGCGACCGCGTCCAGGTCGCTTTCCAGCCACCGCGTCACGAGCTCCCCACGGCTTTTGGGACCCGAGCGGGCACTGCCTCGCCGTTCATTGGTGAGCAAAGCCACACGGCCCTGTGGCGTCAGGCCGAACCACGTGCCCCCGTCCTGGAGGTCACGTCCGCCAAACACAGTCTGGCCTGACGGGGTGGACCAAGTGGCCAGCGGGTCGGTGGGCCGTGTCAGGTATTCGTCGCGGTTGGACGCGATCACCAACGGCCAGCGCGGATGCACCCCGAGGGCCAGTGCGATCAAACACATGGTGGCTCCAGACCCGCGCTCAGATGTCGTCCCGCAATGCGTAGGGCAGTGGCAGCAGGGTCAGCACTGGTCCACCGGCGGTGCCGGCACTGAGTTGGCCACCCACCACGGCAGCGGTTTGCAGAGACACCACCGCGTCGCAGCCGCCCGTGGGCGATGGCGCAGCGTAGGCTACGCTGCCGCACGGCTGGGTCGGGTCGCTGTCGTGAAAGACCTCCAGCCCAGCGGTCAGCGCGGCGTCCGCGTGGGCGATGTAGCCCCGGCGCTTGAGCGTTCCGCGGAACTGGCTGCGGGCCACCACCTCTTGTCCGGGGTAGCAGCCTTTTTGAAAATTCACCCCGCCGACGGACTCGTAGTTCAGCATTTGCGGCACATAGGCGTCCACAACCGGTGCGGTGATGGGCACGACGCCGCTGCGCACTGTCCCCCACCGCCACAGTGCTTCAGTCGACACTGCGCCCAAAGGCGGCGCTCCCGCAGGGGCCAGGTACAAGGCCCGAGCCACGGTGCCAGCCGGCGGCAGCAGAAGGCCAGTGGCGTCGCCCAAGTCCACTTTGGCGCCTGCTGCCGCTGGCCCAAGGTTGGCCGACACCGCGTCTCCCAACAGGCCGTCAATCTGCCAGTCGTTGCTCGCGTCCGTCAGCTTGACCTTGGCCCGCAGCACAAACATGGAAAGGCGCTTCAGCGTAGCGGTCAAGATGTCTTGGGCGCAAATCAGAACAATGTCGTCGTTCGCTCGTTTGAAGACGCTGAAACTGGCCAGCATCCGGCCTTTGGCGGAGCAGAACGCCGCCAGTCGGGCTTCGTTCAAGCCCAACAGCACCACATCTTGAGTCAGTTGACCATGTAAAAACTTGGCGGCGTCCTCGCCCTGGGCTCGGATCACGCCCCAGTCGCTCAAGCGGGCAACGCCATTCAGGTGGTCGGCCAGTGTGGTGTCGTTAGGGCTGTTCATCGCTGAATTATCATCGGCGCTGCAAAAACACACAGGGAAAACGGTCGTGAGAAAGTGGTGCTTGGCGCTGGTGCTGACCGGGGTGCTCACGCTGTGTGTACTGGCGGGGGCAGTCGCGGTTTGGCTGCACACCCCCATCGTCACGGGCCGTTTGGTGGACCTGTCGATCGAGCCAGGCGTCACCGCCCGAGGCGTGGCACGTCAGGTGGCCGACAGCGGCGCTCAGGTGAATCCCGATCTTTTGTATTGGTGGTTCCGTTGGTCCGGAGACAGCCGCCGCATCAAAGCCGGCAGCTACGAGCTCCTGCCGGGTACCACGCCAATCAGCCTGGTTCAAAAGCTGGTGCGCGGCGAGGAAGCTCTGAGGTTTGTGACGCTGATTGAGGGGTGGAACATCCGGCAGGTGCGCGCAGCCCTGGCTGCGGCGGACCAGCTCAAGCCCGACACGGCAAACCTCCCGCCAGACGCCTTGATGGCACAGTTGGGGCTGCCGGGACAGCACGCCGAAGGTCGGTTTTTTCCCGACACCTACACCTACGCCAAAGGCAGCTCCGACGTGGCGGTGCTGCAGCGCGCGGCGCGCGCCATGGACAAACACTTGGCTGCGGCGTGGTCCGCCAGAAGACCTGACACGCCATTGAAGTCACCGCAAGAACTGCTGGTGTTGGCCAGCATCGTCGAGAAAGAAACCGGGCAAGCAGGGGAGCGACCCCTGATCGCCAGCGTGTTCACCAACCGTTTGCGCACTGGCATGTTGCTGCAAACCGACCCGACCGTGATTTACGGTTTGGGCGATGCGTTCGACGGCAACCTGCGGAAAAAAGACCTACTGACCGATACCCCGTACAACACCTACACCCGTGCTGGGCTACCACCCACCCCGATTGCCATGCCCAGCAAAGCCGCTCTGATGGCCGCCGCCCAGCCTGCCGAGTCCTCGGCGTTGTATTTTGTCGCCCGAGGCGATGGGAGCAGCCAGTTCAGCAACAACCTGACCGAGCACAACCGCGCGGTGGCCAAATACCAACTGGGGCGTTGACGCATGAGCGGGCTGTTCATCACCCTCGAAGGCATCGATGGGGCAGGCAAATCCAGCCACCTCGCAGCCATCTCCGAGACGTTGAAAGCGTCGGGACGCCGCGTCACGTTGACCCGCGAGCCAGGGGGAACCCCCTTGGCGGAGAAGTTGCGCACCCTGGTGCTGAACGACGCCATGGACCCGCTCACCGAGGCGCTGTTGATCTTCGCGGCGCGCCGAGACCACCTGGGGCAGGTCATTGGGCCGGCACTGGCGCGCGGCGAGGCCGTGCTGTGCGACCGCTTCACCGACGCCACCTTTGCATACCAAGGGGCAGGGCGTGGTTTCAACCTGGAGACGCTATTGCTTTTGGAGCAGCTGATTCAAAAGAATCAAGGGCCAGAGGCTGCTTCTTTCAGAAAGCCTGATTTGACGCTGTGGTTTGACCTGCCCCCAGGAGTGGCGGCTGAACGTTTGGCCAGCGCCCGCCAGCCCGACCGATTCGAGGCCCAACCCCAAGCCTTCTTCGAACGTGTCGCACAAGGCTACGCTGCTCGCGCCCAAGAGGACCCCAGTCGCTTCGCAAGGATCAACGCCCACCAGCCCCCTGACGCGGTCTGGGGCGAAGTGCTGAACGCCCTGCGGCAACACCGGGCGGTCACATGACTGAACCAGTCGGGGCCGACGCGCCCTGGATTCAACGCCAACTGGACCGTTTGGGCGCCCAGCGTGGACAGGCGTTGTTGCTGCACGGTCCTTCGGGCTTGGGCCAGTATGCGTTGGCAGAGGCACTGGCGGCGCTTTGGTTGTGCGAGCAGCCGGTGAGTACAGCAGGCGCGAAAGGGGGTGCAGGCCGCCAAGCCTGTGGCGACTGCACCAGCTGTCACTTGGTTCGCGCCCACACCCACCCCGACCTCAAGGTCCTGATGCCCGAAGCGGTCATGCAAGCGCTGGATTGGCCGTTGGGTGAAAAGGCACAGCAGGAACTGGACGACAAAAAGCGCAAACCCAGCCGTGAAATCCGAGTAGAAGGCATGCGCGACACGGTCGAATTCGCACAGCGCACAGCCGCAAGAGGGCTGGGCAAGGTGGTCCTGGTGTTTCCCGCAGAGCGCATGAACCACGTCACAGCCAACGCATTGCTCAAGACGCTGGAGGAGCCGCCCGGTGCACTTCGATTTGTGCTTGCGACTGAGGCTGTCCATCGCCTCCTACCCACCATTCGCAGCCGATGCCTGAGCCATCCCATGGCGTGGCCAGAAGCGACCGAAGCCCAGGCTTGGATGGCATCCAAGGGGGTCGGGGCGAGCGATGCCGACGTTTGGTTGAAAGCAGCGGGGGGCCGCCCTGAACAGGCCCTCGCCTTGGCCCACAGCGGCATGACCCTGACGCAGTGGCGACTCTTCCCCAAAGCCATGTCCCATGGCGATGTGGCTGCGGTCGCTGACTGGGGTGCTGCGGCGCTGGTGGATGCGTTGCAAAAACTGGCGCACGACCTCGCCGCCGTGCGGGCGGGCGCCGTACCGCGCTTCTTCGATGCCGCCGCACTGCCCAAACCGCCCAGCTGGCGCCGCCTGGCAGACTGGCAGCGCGGCTTGATGGCAACCGCCCGCACTGTAGACCACCCGTTCAACCCGGGGTTGATGATGGAGTCGCTGGTCAGCCAAGCCCGCACCGCCTTACACTCCGCCGTATGAACCCGGGTGACCTGCTCTCGAATTCACCGTCCGGCCTGTCCTTGGGGCCAGACACACCGGCCTCGACGCCCCGGCCCAGCGTGATTCAGCTCTCGATCAAGGAGAAAGCAGCGCTGTACGCGGCTTACATTCCTTTGTTCGCACAGGGCGGCATCTTCATTCCGACGACCCGCGACTACCAACTGGGGGACGACGTTTACGTCTTGTTGGCGCTGCCAGACGACCCGCAACGCTACCCGGTGGCTGGCAAGGTGGCTTGGATCACGCCGCCCCGAGCAGCGGGCAACCGGTCCCAGGGTGTGGGGGTGCGTTTTCCCGATGACGAAAAATCGCGCTACCTCAAGGCCAAGATCGAACAGATCCTCGGCGCCCATTTGGGCTCAGAGCGCGCGACCCAAACCATCTGAAGGGCGGGGCGGTCGCTCCGCGTGACGGATGGCCAGTCCAGCCCGAGCTTCCCTCGACCCACACACCGACAGATGTTTGTTGACTCGCACTGCCACCTCAATTTCCCAGAACTCGCCGGGAACCTCACCGCCATTCGACAAGCCATGGAAGAGGCCCAAGTCGACCGAGCGCTGTGCATCTGCACCACCTTGGAAGAATTTGACGACGTCCACCGATTGGCGTTGGACCATTCGAACTTTTGGGCCACCGTGGGGGTTCATCCCGACAACGAAGGCGTGACCGAGCCCACCGTGGGCGATTTGGTGGCGCGCGCAAGTCTGGCGCGCGTGGTGGCCATCGGTGAAACGGGCCTCGACTACTACCGCCTCAACGGCCGAAGCTTGGCAGACATGGCTTGGCAACGTGATCGCTTTCAGCGTCACATCGCAGCAGCACAAGCCGTGCAAAAGCCATTGGTCATCCACACCCGGCACGCATCCGACGACACCTTGGCCATGTTGAAAGAGCAGGGGGAGGACGGAGGACCGAACGCGGCCGGGGGGGTGTTCCATTGCTTCACCGAAACCGAAGCGGTGGCGCGTGCCGCATTGGACCTGGGTTTTTACATCTCCTTTTCTGGCATCTTGACCTTCAAGAATGCCCACGATCTGCGCGATGTCGCCAAGTTTGTGCCGTTGGATCGGTTGTTGATCGAGACCGACAGTCCCTATTTGGCACCAGCGCCGCACCGCGGCAAGACCAACAATCCGTCGTACGTTCCGTGGGTGGCTCGTCAACTGGCCGAGCTGCGCGGCCTGCCGGTTGAGGCTGTGGCGGAACTCACCAGTCGAAACTTTGAGAGCCTGTTTTCCGAGGTGAAAGTCCCGACCTCATGCTGAGAAAATACTTTAAGAGACTGATCTATCTTCTTGTTTTTTGTGTGCTCAGCGGAGTCCATGCAGGCTCGTTCAGTGATTTTTTTCGCGCCATTCAATTGGACGACCATCGCACCGTCAAACAGCTGCTCAAACGCGGGTTTGACGGCAACACCAGCGACGAGCGGGGCCAGCCAGGATTGTTGCTGGCCATCAAGGCGCCCGCGCCGCGGGTCACTGCGGTCTTGCTGGCTTGGCCAGGTGTCCAGGCCGACCCGCGCAACCCGTCGGACGAAACCCCGTTGATGCTGGCGGCGTTGACGGGACAAACCGATGTGGCCAAACAGTTGATTGCGCGCGGAGCCGACGTGAACAAAACCGGCTGGACCCCACTGCATTACGCCGCCAGCGGCGGGCACACCGCGATGGTCCGACTGCTGCTGGAACACCACGCGTACATCGATGCAGCGTCTCCCAATGGCACAACGCCGCTCATGATGGCCGCCATGTATGGCACCGACGCCGCGGTTCAACTGTTGCTGGACGAAGGCGCTGACATCCAACTGCGCAACCAACTCAACCTCAGCGCCGCAGACTTCGCGCAGCGCTCGGGCCGTGACTTCATGATCGCGCTGTTTGCAAAGCGGCTCAAAAAACGTTGATCTGGGCCAGATGGGGTGAAACCCGGTTCGGCTCGGGCGCAGCTTACGGTGTTTGACGGCCTGTCGCTCAACGCACTTAGTTTTATACGATGTATATTATGTTAAGTCGTAACGACAGACAGCGGGCGCTGGAACATGGCGCGTCATCAAAGGGCTCTCCTCGTTAAACAGTGAGTCGCACGCGCCCCCACAGATCAATGTTCTTGAGCGAACAGCTCAACTCGATTGTTCAGTTGTTCGTTGTTGGGCGCCGCACGGACTGACAGACCATTCATCCGCAACAGACTGTGGAAGTGACATCCCCTCGCCATGCGCACGTCATCCGACGCGACAGCCGGCGCCGGTCACACAGCGCCTGTCACCGCGCGATTGCCCAGCGGGAATTCCGCGTGCACCCTGGTCCCGCCGCCCACAGCGGTTTCGATCTTCAGCTGCCCCCCCGCCGCCAACACGCGGTGGTGCATGCCCGACAGGCCATGACTGGTGGGGCGTGCCCCGCTCACGTCAAAACCCACGCCATCGTCGACGACCGACACCATAACGACCCCGTTGCCGACCAACACGCTCAACGTCACGCGCGATGCTTTGGCGTGTTTGACGACGTTGGTCATGGCCTCCTGGACCAGCCGGTACACGGTGAGCTGACGAGTAGCGTCCCAGGCGGGGTGAACCGCCTGAGGAACCTCGTCGATCTGGACGACCAGTGCCAAACCCGCTTGCACGGCGACGTCTTTCGCCAGAATGTCCACCGCCGCCTTGAGGCCCAAATGGGTCAATGCCGAGGGCCACAGATCCTCGACGATACGCCGCTTGAGTGAAATGCCGCGGTCCAGCGTGTCGGCCAAATGCTGGAAACGCTCAGCCACCTCTGGCGGCGGGTCAGGCCAGCGGCCTTTCAACCGCGCGAGATCCAACTTGGCGGCAGTCAGCAGAGCGCCCAATTCGTCGTGCAGTTCGCGGGCCAGGTGTGCGCGCTCGTCTTCGCGCACCGTTTGGAGATGGGTCGCCAGCTCACCCAAGCTGGCGGTGCGCTGGGCCACCAGACGCTCCAGGCGGTCGTGCTCGGCTTGATGTGGGGCGGTCTGCTGGGCATGGTGTTGCGGCTGTGGCGACGCCCCGCCACGAGCGCGCGCCAGACCCCATGCGGCACCACACACCACAAACAACGCCACCCCAAGGACAATGCCCATCAGCGGCAAGGAGCCCGGAACTTCATGGCCTGGCGGTGGGGCCAAAGCACTGGCTTGTACCGTTGCCACAAGGAAGGCCAGTGGTGCCTGCGCAGCGCACAACCGGAACATGGGAACACCGTTTCAAGAGCTGCCACGCCACCCTCGTCGGTTGGTTGTTGGTCTCACGCTGGTAACGCCATTATGGGCGCCCCACCCTGTCTGACTTGCCAGACCCAGGCGGGACGCCTCGTCGGACGTGTCCTACGCCGGAGTTCCTGGGTATGGGTCGGAGGGTTCACCCGCCGCAGCGGCCCGCAAGGCCTTGACCAGTTGGTCCACATCGTTGTCCGAGTGCGCCGCCGACAAGGAAATCCGCAATCGGGCGGTGTTGGCAGGCACGGTGGGCGGTCGGATGGCCGGCACCCACAGGCCAGCTTGTTCCAGGCGGTGCATGAGGCCGAGCGCATCCCTGTTGCCACCCACGATCAGGGGCTGAATGGCCGTTTCAGAGGGCAGCAGCGTCCAGGGCAAACCCGTCAACCCCTCGCGCAAGCGGTGGACGGAACGGGCCAGTTGGTCCCGGCGCCAGCCTTCCTGCGCCACCAAGCGAAGCCCCGTGCGCAAGGTGGCGGCCACCAGTGGCGGCGCACCCGTGGCGAACACATAGCTGCGTGCGCGCTGCAACAGCCATTCGACGACCGCCGCGTCGCCAGCCACAAAAGCACCGGCCACGCCGGCCGCCTTGCCGAGCGTGGCCATGTAAATCAGGCGCGGAGAACTCAGGCCATAGTGCGCGGCAGTGCCCCGCCCTTCCGGTCCGAGCACACCGAACCCATGGGCATCGTCGATGAGCAAGAGCGCGTTGTACCGGTCGCACAAAGCCAGCAAATCAGGCACCGGGGCAATGTCGCCGTCCATGCTGAACACCGCGTCGCTGATGACCAGCCGGCGCGCGGCGTTGGACCCCGCCAGCGCGTGTTCGAGCGCCGCCAGGTCCCCGTGCGGATAGGGGTGGATCTCAGCGCGGGACAGACGTGCGCCGTCAATCAAACAGGCATGATTCAGTGCGTCCGAAAAGACCGCGTCGCCCCGCCCCACCAGCGCGGGCACGATGCCCACGTTGGCCGGGTACCCGGCGTAAAAGTAGAGCGCCCTCTCCCGGCCGACGAAGCTGGCCAGTTCTGCCTCCAACCGTTCGTGCTCGACGCTGTGTCCGCTCACCAGCGGAGAGGCCCCTGCCCCCACCCCGTAGCGCGCTGCGGCCTGCTGGGCCGAGGCGACCAACGCAGGGTGTTGGGACAAGCCCAGGTAATCGTTGCTGCAAAAAGACAGCAGCCAGCGCCCCCCGATTTGGAGCCGCGGCCCATCCATGGCCTCAACGACGCGGCGCTGGCGGCGCAGCCCGGCAGCGTCGAGCGCGCTCAGTGCTTCTTCAAACGCTTGCAGCGGGTCGCCGTTCATGCCGGGGCGCCGCTTGGCAGACAAATGGCGATCTGCGCCGGGTTGGGCTCTGACAAGTACGGAATGTCGGCCAGCAAGGGCGCGTGGAGGCGCTCGCGCAGGCTGTCGATGTTGTCTTCGACCGCGAGCATGGCCGAGTCCACCCGGTTGGCGACCCAGCCGGCCAGCCTGAGTCCCCGTGCGGCAATGGCCTCTTGTGTCAGCACCGCATGGTTCAGGCAGCCCAGCCGCAGGCCGACCACCAAAATCACCGGCAAGGCCAGCCGCTGCGCCAGGTCGGCGCTGGTCTCGGTGTCCGACAGCGGCACGACGAAGCCGCCTGCGCCCTCCACCACCACCGCGTCGGCCAAGGTGGCGAGCCGCTGATAACGCTGCGAGAGCACGCTGACCTCGATGGTTTGCCCGGCACGTTTGGCGGCGAGGTGCGGCGACATCGGGTCGGGCAGGCAGTAGGGGTTGTCCAGTTCAGGCGGGACGGCCAGGTTGCTGGCGGCCCGCAGGGCTTGGGTGTCTTCATTGACCCAGCCATGGGCGGTGAGGGTGGCGCCAGCGGCGACCGGTTTCATGCCCACCACCCTGGCGTGGTGGGCCCGCAGGGCGTGGAGCAGCGCGCAACTCACCAGGGTTTTACCGACCTCGGTGTTGGTGCCGGTGACGAAATAGCCGAGCGCCATCTCACACCACCTCGTTCAGGGCGGCCAGTGCGCCGTTGGCCAGCCAGGCGCATTCGTCTGGGTTCATCACGTAGGGGGGCATGAAATACAGCGTGTTGCCAATAGGCCGCAACAGCAGGCCGTGGCGCAGCGCAGCGGCGTGGTAGTTGCGGGAAAAATGGGGGTCTTGGGTGGCGACATCAAAGGCCCAGATCATGCCGATCTGCCGGGTCTGCTTCACCTTGGCGTGTTGGACCAACGGTGCGCTGAGCGCGGTCAGCGCGGCGGCGATGCGCTGGTTGTGGGCCAGTGCGCTGCCGTCTTGCAGCAAATCAAGGGTGGCCAGCGCCGCGCTGCAGGCCAGC
Organism: Comamonadaceae bacterium; assembly: GCA_027490925.1. GTDB lineage: Bacteria > Pseudomonadota > Gammaproteobacteria > Burkholderiales > Burkholderiaceae_C > PCRC01. The sequence continues at coordinate 90,518 of JAIXXF010000003.1, read as the reverse complement.
GGGTTGCCGGTGTAGGAATGGGAATGCAGAAAACCGCGGGCGGTGCTGTCTGCGTAGAACGCAGCGTAGACCGCGTCCGTGGTGAGCACGGCGGACAGTGGCAAGTAGCCGCCAGTCAGGCCTTTGGACAGGCACACAAAGTCCGGCACGATGCCGGCCTGCTGGTAAGCGAACAGCGTGCCGGTGCGGCCAAAACCCACGGCGATCTCGTCGGCCACCAAGTGCACCTCGTAGCGGGTGCAGAGCGCACGGGCCAGGCGCAGGTATTCGGCGTCGTAGACCACCATGCCAGCGGCGCACTGCACTAAGGGTTCCAAAATGAGCGCAGCGGTCTCGTGGTGGTGGGCTTGCAGCCAACGTTCGAGCGCGGCGGCGCAAGCGCGGGCGTGGTCGACGGCCGACACACCGGGCGCGGCGTCGCGCGGGTCGGGCGTGGGCACGGTGGCGCTCAACCGCACCAGGGGGCCGTAGGCGTCCCGGAACAGCGCGATGTCGGTCACCGACAAGGCACCGGCGGTTTCGCCGTGGTAGCCGTTGGCCAGTCCGATGAAGCGGCACTTCTCCGGCCGGCCGTGGTTGCGCCAGTAATGCGCGCTCATCTTGAGTGCGATCTCGGTGGCCGAGGCGCCGTCGGAGCCGTAAAACGCATGGCCCAGGCCGGTCAACGCGCCCAGGCGCTCAGAGAGCTCCACCACTGGCGCGTGGGTGCAGCCGGCGAGCATCACGTGTTCGATGCGGTCCAGCTGGGCGGTGATCGCCGCTTTGATGTGCGGGTGGCCATGGCCAAACAGGTTGACCCACCAGGAGCTCAGCCCGTCCAGATAGCGCCGGCCCTCCGTGTCGACCAACCAAACGCCCTCCCCGCGCGCGACCGCGAGCAGGGGCTGGGTCTCGTGCAGCTTCATCTGGCTGCAGGGGTGCCAGACGGCCTTTGCACTTCGCTCAACCAATGTGGGCCCCACGCCCACGGCACGTGGTTCGCTGCCCCCTGAGGCCGATGTGCCTTGCTCGGAACGGCCCGGCGCAGCAACAGACGTGTACACCGGCTGGCCGGTCACGGCGAACGGCTCAGCCATGGACGGCACTCGTCCAGCCAGCGCGAAAAGTTTCCATCACCAGCATCAGCGGGCCACTGGCGGTTCTGATGCGGTAGAGCTTTGCGGCGCGGGTGTCGGGCAGGCCGACGTGGGGCCAAAGGCGCGCAGCGATGTCGTCGGTCAGAGGCAGGTCTTCACGCTGGATGGGCAGGCGGTCCAGCAAGTGGCCGATGGGGGTGGTGCCTGCGTCCAAGCCCGCCAGAAACCAATCGGGCACCGCGTCCAGCCGTGTGTAGGACAGGTTGTCCATCAGCACCTCGCCATGCGCGTGCAGCGTGGTGGCGCGTTCCAGCCAGGCATGGCCGCCAAGTTGGGCCAACACGCTGGCTGGCACGTCTTGGGTGCGTTGCTGACTGTGCAGGTGAACGCCGATCGGACCGCGGGCGAGCGCCTCGCACAGCCGGGTGGCCGAGCCGTCTTGCGCCAGCAACAAGCGCAACAGGGGTTGGGCGGCCGGGTCACCGGAGAATGGCCGTCGGTCAGGGAACGTCATGGCCGTGATTGTAGGCGGCGCGTGCACCACTCGCAGACGCGCAACGCTACTAAAATAATAGCTGTTGACCCAATTCGTACGTGGGCTGAAGCCAGATTTGGCCCCTGAACGCCCGGTTGAGCCGCACCAGGCAGCCCCTGACCCACTTTTTCAACGCGGATCGGCCGACGCATCGGTTCAAGGTTGCAACACCAGCCGGTGGCGGATGGTGGCGGGTTGCAGTTGCAGCGGCCGATAGGCGCCTGTGGCCCACTCGGTCTGCATGTCGCGGTAGCGCGGGGAGAACACCAGGCCGCTCTGGCCGCTTTGGTAACTGAAGCGAGAGTTCTCCAGGTTGTCCAGGTCGTACAGCGCCCGAAGGGAAGCGGCGTGGCGGCTGGCGAACGGTTCGCTCGGGTCGTTAGCCCAGTACTGGCCGACGTTGACGCTGAAGATGTCGCCCCCGCTGGGCACCTGCAGGTCGAACCAGGGCGCCAGCGCGGGCACGTTGCCGAACGGCCGGTGGCTGCTGTGCGCGGGGTGGGCGTCGCCCCAGCGCCACTGGGCGACTTGGTCGCCGTGCAGGGCGGACAGCCGGTCCAGCGCGCGGCTCAAGGCTACACCCGCCTGGCCGCTGCAGCTCAAGGGGGCACACCAATAGGCGTCGTCGCGGGCGAGGATGCCCTCCACAGCGGCCCGGAAGTGGCGTTTGCCATACAAGGCCTTGAAGCGCTCATCGCCCAGACGCGGCGCCAGCAATCCGCGGGTCAGCTCGTCGGCCCAGACGGCGAAGATGAGCGCGGCGGCGCTGTCGGCCCGCATGTCGGCATCAAAGTTTTTCAAGTCCTGTTGGGCGGCCGGGGCGAGGCGGTGGCTGGAACTGGCGGACCGCAGCACAGGCAACAGCGCCTGGGTGGCCAGCGAGACGGTGTCGTTCTGGATGCGCGCCATGCTGGCGAGGTCGTGCCGGTTGCTGGCGTCGAGCAGCGTGGCAATGCGCTGTTGCCGGTAGGGCACGGTCCAGTCCTGCCCCAAAAAATGCGGGTAGCCTGGCGGCGTGATGCGCTGGTTCGCCGTGGCCAGCCAGCCCGCGCCCTGCACCGCCGACGGGTCAGGCGCGGCGGGCGTCCAAGGAGGATCGTTAGCACCACAGGCCTGTGCGCCCTGCCCCATCGCTTGCGGCAAGACCTGGGGGGTGTCGGCGTAGGGCAACCAGCCCGCCCAGTCGTGGCGGGTGTCCCAGCCGGGGGATGGCGCCACGCCGCGGATGTCGCTGTCCGTCCGGCGCAGCGGGACTTTTCCGATGGCTTTGTAGAGCACCGCGCCCGAGGTGTCGGCCGCCACCAGGTTCTGCATGGGCGAGTGGTAATCGGCGTTAGCTGCGAGCAGGTCGGTCACCGATTGGGCGTGGTTGGTGCGCATGCCAGCGACCACGGTGCGGTTGTCATCGTCCAGCGCGGCCCAGCGCAGCGCCAGCACAAAGCGCCGTGTGTCGATCAGAGCGCCGTGACTGGGCTGAACGTCGCTCAGCACCGGGCCGTGCCGGGTCCCGCGCACCACCAGCGACACATCGGGCTGGCCTTTGACGCGGATGGTTTCGGTTCGGGTGGCAAAGTTCTGCCAAACCGGCTCAGCACCAGCCCCTGGTACCCGGTACTGCCCAAGGTTGGCCGGGTTGATCTGCTCCAGGTAAAGGTCTTGCACGTCGGGCGCGGTGTTGGTGAAGCCCCAAGCCACCTTCTCTGTGCGACCCAAGACCACAAACGGCAACCCCGGCAGGGTGGCGCCGACCACGTTCAGCGCTGGCGTGGCGTCTGTGGCGGGCGCCTGCAGCCGGGCGAAGTACCAAATCGCAGGGGCGCTCAGGCCCAGGTGCGGGTCGTTGGCCAGCAGCGGCCGCCCGCTGGCGGTGTGGGTCCCGGCCACCACCCAATTGTTGCTGCCCTTGCCCTCGTTAAAGCCCGCGCTGTCCGCCCAATTTTTAGCCCAATCGGCCATGCGGCGACCAAAAATGGCATCGAAATGGCCTTTCACCCCCGTCCCGACTGGCTGAGATGCTCCTGATTCAGTAGCAATTGGCTGTGGGGGCGGTGCTTTGTACACGCCCAGGGCACGGTACAGAGCGGGCAGGTCGGCCTTGGCCGCAGGCGCTTCGCCAGGGTACGGTGGGAACAACTGCCACAGGCGCTGGTGGTCCAGCACCTCGGCGGCCGAGAGCCGGGCGAACTCGTTGCCCCAGTTGCCGCCCAGGTCCAGCGCCAGCATCAGCGACCACCCCACGCTGTCGGCCGGCGACCAAGCGGTTCCATCGCCTGCGCCCGGGCGGTCGCGCAGCAGGTGAAACTCTGGCGGCAGGGCCTGCGGGCTGTGCCGGTGAAAGGCATTGATGCCGTCGCTGTACGCCTGCAGCGCGGCCTGCACATCGGGCGGTAGCTGGGCCAATTGGCGGGCGGCTGCGCGGGCGATGCCCAAGGTGCGCAACAGCTTGTCGGTGTCCAACGTGGCCGGGCCCAGCACTTCGGACAGGGTGCCGTGCATCAGGCGGCGGTTGAATGCCAGCTGCCAGCCACGCTCCTGTGCGTGCACGTAGCCAAGCGAGCGCCAGGCGTCCAGGGCGGAGTGGGCGCGGATGTGGGTCACGTCCGCCGGGTCTCGCTCCACCACCACGGCCTGCGACAGACCGGGCAATTGGGCGTGGCCGTCGCGGACCGGAAAGGCCCGCCAAACATAGACCGCCAGCAACGCGGTCAGCGCGATCAGCAAAGCCGACATCAGCCACAAGCCACGGCGAAACAGGGTCATGCGGTCGTCTCCACAAAGCGGGTGCGGGTGAACATGTCGGTTGAAAAGGCGAAAAAGCGGCGCAGCGTGCGCGTTGACGCACAGACCGCGCGGCGTGCACAGCGTCACCATGGCCGTCAACGGGCGGTACAGCGGTCGTACTGAGTTTAGTGGGCCGGTGATCCGCCCCCGTGTGACGACGCGGGTGTCACGCCGCTGTCACCCGGCTGTCACACAGCGCAGACACCATAGCCAACCAAATTCGCCCTTGAGCCATGGACAAATCCATCGACACCGACCACCTCATCCAGCGCTTGCGCAACGACCTGATCGACAGCTACGACGAAGAGCTGGAACTGGAGATGGACGACCACGACCTGCAAGCCAACGACACCGAACCCACGCCCGCTGAGCGGCTGGCGCGGCGCACCTACTTTCAGGAGCTGTTTCGCCTGCAAGTGGAATTGGTGAAGTTGCAAGACTGGGTGGCCGCCACCAAAGAAAAAGTGGTGGTGATTTTTGAAGGCCGCGACTCGGCTGGCAAAGGTGGTGTGATCAAACGCATCACCCAGAGGCTCAACCCCCGCGTCTGCCGGGTGGCCGCCCTGCCCGCCCCCAACGACCGCGAGCGAACGCAGTGGTACTTCCAGCGGTATGTGTCCCACCTGCCCGCAGCGGGCGAGATTCTGTTGTTCGACCGCAGCTGGTACAACCGCGCCGGGGTGGAGCGCGTCATGGGCTTTTGCACCGACGCCGAATACGACGAGTTCTTCCGCTCGGTGCCCGAGTTTGAAAAGATGCTGGTCCGGTCTGGCATCCGGCTCATCAAGTATTGGTTTTCCATCACCGACGAAGAACAGGAATTGCGTTTTCTGGGCCGTATTCACGACCCGCTCAAGCAGTGGAAGTTCAGCCCCATGGACCTGGAAAGCCGTAGCCGCTGGGAGGACTACACACGGGCCAAGGAAATTATGCTGGAGCGCACCCACATCCCCGAAGCACCGTGGTGGGTGGTACACGCGGTGGACAAAAAGAAGGCCCGCCTGAACTGCATCGCGCACCTGCTCAGCCAGTTGCCCTACCACGAGGTACCACACGCCCCCATCACCCTGCCGCAGCGGGTACACCACGACGACTATGTGCGGCACCCGGTGCCGCAGGAAATGTTCGTTCCTGATCGCTACTGATTCGGCCTACCCGGTGGCGCTTGCCCGGGGCCGAGGGCACTGGCGGTGCCATTGAAAAACGCCCACGCCACCTCAGCCGATTCGATGTCGTGGTTCTGGCGGCCCACCAGCCTCTGGTAGAAATGGCGGTACTGCTGCGAAATGCTGGGTTCGATGTGGCCACCGCCATGCACCGTCAGCAGCGCCACCCGCGCCGGGTCGCCGGGAGCGCCGAAATCCAGCCGCTCGACCCAGGAGCCATCACGCTGCTGCGCCACCCCAAGCACCGAGCGGCGGCCCGGCGCGCTGTTTTGATTGAAGCGACGCCATGCCGCCACCGTGGCTTCGGCCCCCAGGACACCGCCGCGGCGTGCCCCTGCAGCGCTGACCTGGCCGCCTTGGTAGGGCACCAACGGGTCCTCGGTGCCGGTGATCACCATGGCGGGAATGGGCCGCGACGGCGGACGGGCGCAGCGGCTGTCCAACGCCATCAGCCCCGACACCGCGACAAAACCCGCCAGCGGCGGGTTGAGCTCCTGTGCCAGGCGGAATGTCATCATCGCCCCATTGGACATGCCCATGGCGTACACCCGCTGGGGGTCCACATGCCCAGTTCCCACCAGCGTTTGCACCACTGCGGCCACAAAAGCCACGTCGTCCGTGGGCGGGTTACCCGGAGCGTCGCGCCGGCAATCGTTCCAACCCGCCTTGCCGTCGCCCGCCTTGCTGCCGTCCAGCGCGGCCACCAGCAAACCCTCGCGGTCAGCGATCTGCCGCCACACCGACAGCGGAGAGGCACCTGCCCTGTCGCCCAGCGCCTGCGCCGCACTGCCGCCGTGCCCATGGAACAAAAGCACCAGGGGGCGGCGCCCTGGCGGGGTCTGCTCGGGGTGCGCCAGCAAAAACGCCCCCGGTCCGTCGCCGGTGAGCACGCGTTCATCGGACAAGCGCGCCGCCTGGGCCGACACACAGAGCATGAGCCCCAGCGCCAGCAGAATCCACACGTCCCGGGGGCGCTTGCACCGCTTCTTCATGCTCCAACCCTTCATGAATGCATGGCACGCAACGCCTAGCGTCGCCGTCAGGGCGCCGCTGGCTTGAGCTGCAACGACTTGAATTCCAAGAATTCTTCGAACCCGTATTTGCCGTTTTCCCGCCCGTTGCCCGACTGCTTGTAGCCGCCAAATGGCGCGCGGGCGTTGAATGGCCCGCCATTGATGTCGACCTGACCCGTTTTGATGCGCCGAGCCACGGCGATGGCGTGCGCTTCGTCCGCGCTCCAGACGCCGCCACCAAGGCCGTAGATGCTGTCGTTCGCAAGCCGAATGGCTTCATCTTCGCTGCGGTACGTCAGAATGACCAGCACCGGTCCAAAGATCTCCTCTTTGGCCAAGGTGTGGTGGGGCTCAACCTTGAGCACCGTGGGTTGCACGAAATAGCCCTTGGCGGGCACCGGCGCGTCCGCGCCCCCAGCCACCAGTTCGCCCCCTTCGGCTATGCCCTGGCGGATGAAGGCCAGCACCCGGTCGCGTTGGGCGGCGCTGACCAGTGGGCCTAATTTGCTGCCCTCGTCCAGGCTGGGCCCCACGGTGAACCTGGCCACCGCGGTTTTCACCAGCGCCTTCACGTCGTCCAGCCGGTCCTCGGGCACCAGCATGCGGGTGTGGGCAATGCAGGCTTGGCCGCTGTTGAGCAAACAGGCGCTGAGCGTGCCTTTTACGGCGGCTTCGAGATCGGCGTCGGGCAGGATCACGCTGGCGGACTTGCCACCCAGCTCCAACGCGACCCGTTTGACGGTTTGGCTGGCCAGCTCGCCCACGCGTTTGCCCGCGCGGGTCGAGCCAGTGAAGCTCACCATGTCCACCTCGGGGTGGGTGGCCAGCACCTCACCCACCACCGGGCCCAGCCCGTTGACCAGGTTGAACACCCCCGGCGGCAGGCCGGCGGCGTGGATGATCTCAGTCAGGATCATCGCGTTGACGGGCGCGATCTCGCTCGGCTTCAACACCACGGTGCAACCGGCGGCCAAGGCCGGGGCGACCTTGAGGGTGATTTGGTTCAGCGGAAAGTTCCATGGCGTGATGCAACCCACCACGCCGATGGGTTCTCGCAGCACCAGCGAATTGCCCACCTTTTCTTCCCACTGAAACCCGCGGGCGACCTTGGCAAAGTTGCCCCAGTTGAACACTGGCCCGCCCACCTGAATCATTTTGGCCATCTTGAGCGGCATGCCCACTTCGCGGGCGATCGCCATGGCCAGTTCGTCGGTGCGGGCTTTCAAACCCTCCACGATCTTGTCGATGAAACCAGCCCGGGTTTCCACCGGCAGATCGGCCCAGGCCTGTTGCGCCGACCGAGCGGCGAGCACAGCGGCCTCGGCTTCGGCGGCAGTGCCCTCGGGCACGGTAGCCATGACGTCTTCGGTACTGGCGTCGTGCACCGGCAGGGTGTTGGTCGAGGTGGCTTTGACCCACTGGCCGTTGATGTAGTGCGATGGGTAGGTGTGCATTGTGGTTCGACTGTCTTATGAATGAACTTGAATTGACTTTCAAATGTGCTTCTAACTCATTGAATTCAAATCGTTAAATCCTTATTTCACTCGCCACCATTGTGTGGCCCGTACCGCATGGACTGAACCTCAGCGCAGGTGGCCCCAGAACAGCAAAGCGTCCCGTCCCTCCACCGCCAGGGTCACTGGCGCGCCCACCGGCAACAGCACCTTGGTGGGAACGTGTCCGAACGGCAAGCCGCTCAACACCGGCGCCTTGACCTGCGCACGGAGCCAATCCACCACGGTGTCGAGCTTGAAGCCTTTGTCGTGCGGCACCAACTTGTAATTCGTGAACTGCCCCAGCACGATGGCTTTTTGCTTGGCCAATACGCCCGCGTGCAGCAATTGGGTCAGCATGCGTTCGATGCGGTAGGGGTGTTCGTGCACATCTTCCAGAAACAGCACCCCGCCGGTCACCTGCGGAAAGTACGGCGTTCCGAGCAGTCCCACCAGCACCGACAGGTTACCGCCCCACAACAGGCGCGCATTGACCTGCAACGGCGTGCGGTCGGCACCCGCTGGCACTTTGGGCAGCCGCCAACCCGCTCCTTCGCCCTGGCCGCAAAGCAGGTCGTCAAAACAGGCTTCCATGATGTCGTCTGGACCGGCCTCAGCGCCAAAGTCCTCCCCCAAAGCCGGGCCAGCCCAGGTGACCGCCCCCGTCTTTGCCAACACCGCGTTTTGGAAGGCGGTGAAGTCGCTGAGGCCCACGAACCGGGTGCCTTTGGCGATCGCCTTGGCCACCGCTTCGTAGGGCAAGGCAGGCAGCAGACGGGTCAGTCCGTAACCGCCGCGGGTGATCAGCGCCACATCTGCCCCGCTGGCAGCGGCGCGTCGGATGGCGTCCAGCCGGGTGGCGTCGTCCCCTGCAAAGCGTTGGTGGCTGGCCAGGGCGGCGGGGTCGACCTCGACCTCATGGCCCAGGGCCCGGAGGCGGGCCAAGCCGCGCTTGAAAGCCGCTTTGTCACGCACCGCGCTGGAGGGGGAAAAGATGTAGATGTGGCTCATGTGTCGGCGCCGCAGTGGCGTCGGTGGGTGGGCGCAGTGGCTGGCGTTGGTGGTGGTGGTGGTGCGGTGCCCGGAGTATGTCACTTGAAAAACCGCACCGCCGCCTGAGCGATGGGTTCGCCGTGCTCCTGCACGAAATGACCGCCTTGCTCAATGATCAGGGGTTTGGGGTTGCCGGAGCCCGGCGGACACAGCACGTCGTACAAGGCGCGCATCACCGGTGGGCCCAGCACCGGGTCTTGCGCGCCAACGGCCATCAGCGTGGGGCGATGCCAGTCGTGGCGCCAAAAGTCGCGCGCCGCCCGGGATGTGGCTGCGCCGTCGGCGTCACAGTGCTCCGGTACCATGGGCGGAAAGGCACGCAACGCGGCACGGTGGCCCTTGTCGGGGAATGGGGCGCAGTAGGCGGCACATTCGTCGGGCGACAAATGTGGGTTGCCGCGGGCGAACAGCCGAGCCACGTCGAATTCTGGCTGCTTGGCGCACATCTCGCGCCAGGCCAGGAAACCGGGTGGCAGCGGCGCGTCGCCAGTGGTCAGGGTGGTGTTCATCACCAGGAGGCCGTGGTAACGGTGTGGCGCGGCCATGGGCAGGGTGAGCCCAAGGATCCCCCCCCAGTCTTGCACGACAAGCACCATGTTCTGCAAGTCCAGCCGGTCGATGAATTCCAACAGCACTTGCCGGTGCCAAGAAAAGGTGTGCGCGGCGTCTTTTTTGGGCTTGTCGCTCTTTCCGAAACCGATCAGATCGGGGGCCACCACGCGGTGCCCTGCGGCCAGCCAGACGGGAATCATCTTGCGGTACAGGTAGCTCCACGCCGGGTTGCCGTGCAGGCAAAGGTAGGTCAGGCGGGCGTCGGGCGGGCCTTCGTCCAAGTAATGCAGGCGCAGTCCAGCGAGTGCCAGCAGGTCGCTGACGTAGCGGGGCGCCCACGGGTAACCCGGCAAGTCAGCAAAGGCGCTGTCCGGGGTGCGCAGGGCATCGTCGCGCAGGGGATGCGCCATGCGGTGTGCCTGGGCATGTTGCTCGCGGCGTTGGCGAAAAAAGTGTTGCAACAGTTCCCCCGCGGGTTCAGCCAACACGCCCCCTTGCAGGGCGGTCTGGTGGTTGAGTTGCGGCTGCTCGAACAGGTTCACCACCGACCCGGCTGCGCCCGTTTTGGGTTCGGCCGCGCCGAACACCACCCGCTGCAGCCGGGCGTGCAGCAGCGCACCCGCACACATGGCGCAAGGTTCCAGGGTCACGTAGAGGGTGCAGTCCGCCAGACGGTAGTTGCCCAACCGGGCGGCGGCGGCGCGCAGCGCCACGATCTCGGCGTGGGCCGTGGGGTCGTGGTCGGCCACAGGGGCGTTGCGACCGGTCGCGATCACCTGGCCCCGATGCACCACCACCGCGCCGACCGGCACCTCGCCCGCCGTCGCCGCGGCATGCGCTTGGTCCAACGCCAACCGCATGAAACCAAGGTCGTCCATGTGCTATGTTTTCAGTAGCTGAACAAACAGATCGCTTGGGGGCTGCGGGCCAATTTCTTCAAAAAACATCCTCCAGGGCGGCTTGAAGCGAAACCCCCCCCGAAACAGCCCTCGGCCAGGCCACACGGCGGGCTCACTGGTCATCGCGCAGCGGGCGGGGTTGTTGCCCCTGCTCAAGCGCCTGCTTGAACTGTTGTTGCAGCCGCTGGCTGTGCACGGCGGGCGGGGTGCCGGGTGGGCTGCCCGGGGTCGCTGTGACACCGGGCGCCCCGGCAGGTTCAGGGCCCAAGGCCGACAGCTGGCGCTTGGCCAAGGCGCCGACCACGGCCACGACCAGCAGCAGGCCGATCACGCTGAAGATCATCCTCATGGGGTTTCCTTGTGGGGCTTTTGACGGCACCCGCCATTTTGATGGCACCGTCACTCGGTGGGTGGCGGTGGCCACAGGCCGAGCCGCTCCATCCACGCCGCGAGGGCGCGTTCTTCGGGGCCACCGACCGAATACGCGGCGTGGGTGCGCGCCTGCGCTTCGGGCCGGTGTTGGTTGAGCTTTACCTTGCATTGCAAGCGCGTGACCCGAAGCTCGAACGCCACGATGGCCGCCAACATGCGCTCGGTGTAATCGGTGGGCAGGCGGCGCCACTGTTCCGCGTAAGCGGGCTCGTGGTCGCCAATCAGGTATTTCAGCAGCGTGTCTTTGTCGGTCGGCCGATCGACCAGCGTGGCCTCAACCTCGCAGTGCACCGCCAGGTAGTTCCACGTCGGCACGCGGACCAGGTCCGGGTAGACCTGGGGTGACAGGTAGGCGTGCGGACCGAGAAAAGTCACCAACGCACGTGGTCGGGCCTGTAGCCATCGCCAATGCGGATTGGCCCTGGCCACGTGGCCCAGCAACACCCGGGGTTCGTCTGCCTGGTTGGCGCGGGCGGGGCCAGTGCGCAGGTGCAGCGGCAAATGCGTGACGAATGGCAGCCCCGTGTCGTCCACCGACACCAGGCTGGCGAACGGGTGGGTGCGCAGCAATTCATCCACCCGCGCGGTGTCGTTGGAATGGTCGAACTGGCGCGGCAGAAACATGACGCGATTGTGTCAGGTCTAACGAAGGAATCGGCGCCGCCCGGGCCGCAAACCGGTATGGCCGGCCTGGGCGGTGAACCGGCATGGTCGGCCTGTTCACGTGGCCTCGGCTAGACTGGACGGCGAACCCACTGCCTCCCTCCGACCGTGACCGCCCAAACGAAATTGACCATCGCCTGCCTGTGCGCCGAATGGTGTGGCACCTGCCGAGACTACCGCGGTGTGTTCGACGCCCTGCCTGCGGGCTGGGCGGGTCACCACTTTCGTTGGATCGACATCGAGGACGAGGCCGACCTGGTGGGCGACATCGATGTGCCCACCTTTCCCACCCTCTTGATCGCGTGTGGCGAACAGGTGCTGTTCGCAGGACCGGTACTGCCCAAAGAGGCCGACACCCAGCGCCTGATCGCCTCCGTGGCCGAAAGCTGGTCCACCGGGCAGGCCTCCCCCGCTGCCCGCATGCCTGCGGCCGAGCGCCGGCCGTACGAGGTCGTGGCCGCCGCGCTACAGGCGAACTGACCCACGACCGCCCGTGCAGGACGACCTGTTCGGCGACCCCCACGCCGCGCCTGTCCAGACCAAGGCGGACGCCCCGCCGCATCGTTCCCCGCTGGTCACCCGTGGCATCGCGCCCCAGCCGCCGACCCGTCACGCACTGGCGTTGGCAGCCCAACTGCCCACCCAATTGTGGCTGGGTACCTCGTCCTGGAGCTACCCTGGCTGGGCGGGCTTGGTTTGGGCCGGGACCCATACCGAGGCTGCGTTGGCCAAGGACGGCCTGACCGCTTACAGCCAGCACCCTCTGCTGCGGGCGGTGGGCATCGACCGGTCGTTTTATCGACCACTCACTGCCAGCCAATACGCCCGCTACGCCGCCCAGGTGCCCGACCGTTTTCGGTTTGTCGTCAAAGCGCCAGGGGCAGTGAGCGACGCGCTGATCCGTGCCGAGGGTGGTCGCGGCCAGCAAACCAACCCGCTGTTTTTGAACCCTGTCATGGCGGTGCAAGAGTTTGTTCAACCGGCACTGGAAGGCCTGGGCGCCAAAGCCGGGGCGCTGGTGTTCCAACTCAGCCCGCTGCCAGGCGAGTGGCTGGCCAGGCCCTCCCAGCTGCTGGACCGCTTGGCTGACATGCTGCACGCCCTGCCCCGCCTGGCCCCTGTCGCGCCCGACGCGGTGGTGGCGGTGGAGGTGCGAGACCCCCAATTGCTCACGCCTGCGCTGGCCCACGTGCTGAAAAGCGCAGGCGCCACCTACTGCCTGGGCCTGCACGCCAAAATGCCTCCGGTGGCAGGTCAGCTCGACATGCTGCGGGCGTTGTGGCCCGGCCCCATGGTCTGCCGCTGGAACCTTAACCCCTTGCACGGCGCGTACGGGTACGAAGACGCCCACCACGCCTACAGCCCATACCACCGGCTGGTGGACGTCGATGTTGCCACCCGCGACGCTCTGGCCCGGGTGGCCCGAGCCACCACCCGGGCGGGCCACCACGCCTACATCACGATCAGCAACAAGGCCGAGGGCAGTGCGCCGCTGTCTGTCCAGGCGCTGGCCGAAGCGGTGGCGGCGGACGCACCCCCTTGACCGACCGGAACCGACCGGTCGCCCCACTTCCGTTCTGGGCGCGTGAAATAATCAACCTCCGGTTACTTGCCGGTCCGCCTGCCGCAACGCCATGACCACCCCCGCCTCCCGCCCCATCCGGTCCCAGTACGAGGACTTCATGCGCCACGTGGCCACGCACGGCGTGTTCAAGCCAGACCGGACCGGCACCGGCACAACCAGCGTGTTCGGCCACCAGATGCGTTTCGACCTGACGGAAGGCTTTCCCCTGGTCACCACCAAAAAGGTGCACCTCAAATCCATCATCCACGAGCTGCTGTGGTTCCTGACAGGCTCCAGCAACAACCATTGGCTGAAGGAACGCGGCGTGACCATCTGGGACGAGTGGGCCCGGGAGGACGGCGACTTGGGGCCGGTCTACGGCGTGCAATGGCGCAGCTGGCCAACGCCCGATGGCGGCCACATTGACCAGATCGCCGAAGTCATCAAAACCCTGAAAACCAACCCCGATTCGCGCCGCATCATCGTCAGTGCCTGGAACGTGGCCGATCTGCACAAGATGGCGTTGATGCCTTGCCACGCGTTCTTCCAGTTCTATGTGGCGCCGCCGCAGGTGGCGGGCGAGCCAGGCAAACTCAGCTGCCAGCTCTACCAGCGCAGCGCGGATATTTTTCTGGGCGTGCCCTTCAACATCGCCAGTTACGCCTTGCTGACGCACATGGTTGCGCAGCAATGCGGTCTGGCGGTCGGCGAGTTCATCTGGACCGGCGGCGACTGCCACCTGTACAGCAACCACGCCGAGCAAGTGGCCCTGCAGTTGCGCCGCACACCCTACCCCTATCCAACCCTGCGCATCAAGCGCCACCCATCGTCGATCTTCGACTACCAGTACGACGACTTTGAGGTACTCGACTACCAGTGCCACCCTGCCATCAAGGCCCCGGTGGCGGTGTGATGGCATGACGCTGCACCTCATTTGGGCCCAGAGCCGCAACCGGGTCATCGGCGTCAATGGCACCCTGCCCTGGCACCTGCCAGAAGATTTGGCCCATTTCAAACGCACCACGCTGGGTGCGCCGGTCATCATGGGGCGCAAGACCTGGGACTCGTTGCCGCCCCGCTTCCGCCCCTTGCCAGGCCGGCTGAACATCGTGGTGACCCGTCAACCCCGCTGGCAGGCCGAGGGTGCGCTGCGGGCAGGGACCATCGCCGAGGCAGCAGCACTCTGCCCGGTGGGCACACCCGCTTGGGTGATCGGCGGCGCGGAGGTGTATGCCCAAGCCCTGCCGCTGGCCCACAGCGCTGTCGTGACCGAGATCGACGCCGACTTCATGGGCGATGCCCACGCCCCGGCCTTTGGCCCGAACTGGCGTGAAACCGCGCGAACCCACGAGGTGTCGTCCACTGGCCTGCGATTCAGCGTCGTCACTTACCAAAACCAGGGACAACAAGGGGCTTGAAATGTCAGGAGGGGGATTCCACGTGCACGGCCCACACGACCACGAACTGGAGCACGCCACCCAGGGCGGCCATGGCGACCACGACGGCGGCGGCAAAATGGTGAATGAAATCGCCATGGCCACCGCCATCATCGGCACCGTCGGTGCCGTGTTTGCGTACATGGGCGGCGCCACGCAGTCGAATGCCGGCTTGTTCAAGAACAACGCTGCCATCAAAAAAACCGAGGCATCCAACCAGTGGAATGACTACCAGTCCAAAAGCACGAAGCAGTCGCTGGCAGAACTGGCCCGTGACCTGGCACCTGAGGACAAAAAGGCCACCCACCAGGGCAAGGTGGCACGTTACGAGAAAGAAAAGGCCGACATCAAGCTCGCCGCCGAGAAGCTGGAAGCCGAAGCCACCGCTTGGGACCAGCAGAGCGACGCGCAGATCCACCAGCACCACCGTTGGGCCCAAGCCACCACAGTGCTGCAAGTGTCCATCGCCTTGGCGGCCATTGCCCTGCTGACGCGCAAGAAGTGGCTGGAGTACGCCATGTTTGCAGTGGCTGCGGCCGGCTTGGTGGTGGGCGGCTTGGCACTGCTGCACGTCTGATGCACTGGGTGTCGGCCAAACCGCCAAAGCGCCGCGCCAGGTGCTCGACGCGGTCACAGCCCGGCGCGGATGGTCGATCGGCGGTATCGTTGGGGCCTGCTCTTTCTACTTTTTAACCGTGCGGGCCCCTAAGGCGCGCCTGGACCATCGCATGACCCCATCTGCCATCGCCAAAGGCGCCGTGTTGCTGTTGTTTTTTGGCGCAACCCTTTACGTGCACCTGCGAGGCAAGGCCCGCCTACCCGTGCTGCGGCAGTTCGTGAACCACTCGGCGGTGTTTGCGCCTTACAACGCGCTGATGTGCCTGTTCTCCCGGGTGCCCGTCTCCCCCTACATCGACCGGCGGCAATTTCCAGAACTGGATCTGCTGCAGGACCAGTGGCAAACCATCCGCGAAGAGGCTTTGCAGCTGTTTGATGAGGGGCACATCCGCGCCGCAGAAAAAAACAACGACGCTGGCTTCGGCTCGTTTTTCAAGCGGGGCTGGAAGCGTTTTTACCTGACCTGGTACAACGGCCCGCTGCCATCGGCCTTGGCGCTGTGCCCCAAAACCGTGGCCATCTTGTCGCAAGTGCCCAGCGTGCGTGGGGCGATGTTCGCCATGCTGCCGCCGGGAGGGCGACTCAACCCGCACCGCGACCCCTTCGCCGGGTCTTTGCGCTACCACCTGGGCCTGATCACGCCAAACAGCGACGCCTGCTGCATCCACGTCGACGGTCATCGCTATGCCTGGCGCGACGGTCAAGACGTGATGTTCGACGAGACCTACGTGCACTGGGCCCACAACGGCACCGACCAGCATCGCATCATTTTGTTCTGCGACGTGGAGCGCCCGCTGCACACCCCGGTGCTGCGCGCCATCAACCGCTGGGTGAGCCATGCGCTGGGTCGGGCCACCGCCCCGCAAAACGTCGATGGCGAACGGGTGGGCGGAATCAACCGCGCGTACGCCGCGCTACACCGTTGGGGCCAGAGCAGCGGCGACCACCTGCGCGGCTGGAAGCGACGCCACCCGCGTGCTTACCGGGTGCTCAAGCCGGTGTTGGCCGCCGCCGTGGCGGCATTGCTGGTGGTGTGGTGGCTGGGCTGAGCCATCGCGACCAACCGCACCCCGACAAATTTGCTCGGCGCTTGTGACGCCACCGACTGGCAACCGACCACCGGTGAGTCTGGCCCCCTCTCCCAACCCCGCGCCGCGGCGCACCTCCATAAGATCCTCTGATGCGCATCGCCACTTGGAACGTGAACTCCCTGGCCGTTCGGCTGCCCCAGGTGCTTGACTGGCTGAACACCTCGCCCGTGGACGTGTTGTGCTTGCAAGAGCTCAAATTGAGCGACGACAAGTTTCCGCTGGCCGAGGTGCAGGCGGCGGGCTACCACGCGGCATTTTTCGGCCAGAAAACCTACAACGGCGTCGCCCTGCTGAGCCGCAGCCCGGTACACGAGGTGGTGCACAACCTGCCCGGCTTTGCCGATGACCAGGCCCGGGTCATCACGGCCACGGTGGATGCCCCGCTGGGTGACGTGCGGGTGATCAACGGTTACTTTGTGAATGGGCAGGCGCCTGGCAGCGACAAATTCGCCTACAAAATGGCGTGGTTGGACGCGATGCAGGCCCACGTGCGCGCCGAACTGGCCCGCAGCCCGCGTCTGGTGTTGCTTGGCGACTTCAACATCGCACCCGAAGACCGTGATTCGCACGACCCAGAGGGCTTGCGTGACACCATCCACCACACGGTCGAGGAGCGCCAACACTTCCAGTCGTTGTTGGCCCATGGCCTGCACGATGCGTTCCGGCTGTTCGATCAGCCCGAAAAGAGCTTCTCGTGGTGGGACTACCGGGAATTCGGTTTCCGTCGCAACCGGGGCCTGCGCATTGACCACATCTTGGTGAGCGAGGCTTTGAGGCCCATGGTGGTGGCCTGCGACGTGGACCGCGCGCCGCGCAAAAACGAACGACCCAGTGACCACGCGCCAGTCATCGCGACCTTTCACGTGCCTCAATGAGATTCCAAAGGGCGTGAGGCCACCGCAAACACTCCCCATTCGATAGCATCTGAACAAGCTGGCGCGGGGGCTACCGGCCTGAAAAGCTTAAAAATGGGTCTACAGGGTCTACAGGGTCTACAGGGGCTAAACCGGGGTAAAAACTGCTCCCGTTGGGACGGGGGCCTTGCCTCACTCCAGACCCAACTCCTGGATCTTCCGGGTGATGGTGTTGCGCCCAATGCCCAGCTTTTGTGCCGCCTCGATGCGCCGACCACGGGTGTTGGCCAGGGCGGTCAAGATGAGCTTCGATTCAAAGCGGCGCGTCAACTCGTCCCACACGTCGTGGCGGCCAGAGGCCAGCAGAGCCAACGCCTCCGACTCCAGGCCAGACTCCCAGGGGCCGCTCGCGCTGGCGGCCACCGCCAGCGGTGTGCCCGGCTCGGTGTCAGCCTCGCTGCCCGCTGCCGCTCGCTCAACAGCGGCGAAGCGGTCGTCGGCGCTCAAAGCGGGGCGTTGGGCCACCGTCTCTTCGGTGGCCGCTGCGGCAGGGGACGCCACGATTTCAGGCGGCAGGTCTTTGCGCTCTATCAGTTGGGCCGGGGCCATGACCGTCAACCAGTGGCAAATGTTTTCCAGCTGCCGAACGTTGCCCGGGAAAGAAAACTGCGCCAGCTGAGCCAATGCCGCATCAGAAATGCGTTTGGGCTCCACCCCAAGTTGCTTGGCGCTCTGCTGCAAAAAGTGGCGCGTGAGCATGGGCACGTCTTCGTGCCGTTCGCGCAGCGCGGGCAGCCGCAGGCGGATCACGTTGAGCCGGTGGAACAGGTCTTCCCGGAAGCCGCCGTCTTTGACGCGCTGCTCCAGGTCTTGGTGGGTGGCAGCAATCACCCGCACGTTGGCCTTGACGGCGTTGTGCCCGCCGACGCGGTAGAAATGGCCATCGCTCAGCACACGCAACAGGCGGGTCTGCAAGTCGAACGGCATGTCGCCGATCTCGTCCAGGAACAGGGTGCCGCCGTCGGCCTGTTCGAAGCGGCCACGGCGCATGGTTTGCGCGCCAGTGAAGGCCCCTCGCTCGTGGCCAAACAGTTCGCTCTCCAACAGGTCTTTGGGGATGGCGGCGGTGTTGATGGCGATGAACGGCCCGTTCGCGCGGGGGGAATGTTTGTGCAGAGCGCGTGCCACCAGCTCTTTGCCAGACCCGGACTCGCCGGTGATCATGACCGTGACGTTGCTTTGAGACAGACGGCCGATGGCTCGGAACACGTCTTGCATGGCCGGGGCCTGGCCCAGCATCTCGGGCGTTTCGCCCATGCGCTCTTCGGCCACTTCTTCACGCTGGCTCTCTTCCACCGCCCGGCGGATCAATTCGATCGCGCGGGGCAGATCGAACGGCTTGGGCAGGTACTCGAAAGCCCCGCCCTGGAAGGCCGACACGGCGCTGTCGAGATCAGAAAACGCGGTCATGATGATGACCGGCAGCCCGGGGTGCTTCTCTTTGACCTTGCCCAGCAAATCGAGGCCGGAGCCCCCGGGCATGCGGATGTCGCTCACCAACACCTGGGGGCCTTGGTGGTCTGGGTCTTCGTCCGACACCTCGTTCAACGCCGCAAGCACCTCCCGGGGGTTGGTGAAGCTGCGGGTCGGCAGGTCTTCGCGCAGCAGCGCCTTCTCGAGTACGAAGCGGATGGACTGGTCATCGTCCACGATCCAAATCGGCTTCATGTGTCTGGTCACCTCGTTGTTGCGCCATCAACGCGCTGGCTTCAGGGCAGCGGAATCAACAGCTTGAAATCCGTCCGGCCCGGTGCACTGTCACACTCGATCAAGCCATGGTGTTGCTGAACGAAGGTTTGCGCCAGCGTCAGCCCCAGGCCAGACCCGCCATCTCTGCCCGACACCAGCGGGTAAAAAATGCGGTCCTTGATCGAGTCAGGTACACCTGGCCCGTTGTCGATGACATGCAATTCCAGTGCCAGTCGATAGCGCTGCTTACCAAACGTCACCTGACGGGCGATCCGCGTGCGGAATGTCAGCTGGGCGTCGTTGGCAGCGATACGATCCGACAAGGCTTGACAGGCGTTGTGGGCGATGTTGAGCACCGCCTGAATGAGCTGCTCCCGATCGCCCCGGAAGTCGGGAATGGACGTGTCGTAGTCGCGCGCCACCTTGAGCCCGCGGGGGAACTCGGCCACGATCAGCGAACGCACCCGCCCGCACACCTCATGGATGTTCACATCGCCCACCACATGGGGGCGGCGGTGAGGTGCCAGCAAGCGGTCCACCAGGGTTTGGAGCCGGTCGGCCTCGTGGATGATGACCTGGGTGTACTCCTTCAGGTCGCGGCCTTCGATTTCCATCTCCAGCAACTGCGCAGCCCCACGGATGCCGCCAAGGGGGTTCTTGATTTCATGCGCCAGGTTGCGTATGAGCTCCTTGTTAGCCTGCGCCTGGTCAATCAACCGCTCTTCACGGTCCTGTTTGGCCTGCTGCTCCAGCGGCAACAGCTCCACAATGACCTCACCCGGCCGCTCGGTCTGCGTCACGATCACGTGCACCGGCAGCGGCTCATGGGTCAGGCGCTTGAGCCAGGCGTCGTAGCGCAGCGCCGCGAACTCGTTGCTGCCCGCCCCTGCCAGCGCGTTTTGCAGCAGGTGCGGTGCGGTGAAGCAGTCCGACAGGCGCGCACCCTCAATGGTTCGCCGGGAGGTGCCGAGTGCATCTTCCAAAGCAGCGTTGGCGAACAGCACCACCCCATCGGTTCTGACCACCGCCACCAACGTGGCCAGCAGGTCAAAGGGCTGGAAGCGAGACACCTGGGTGGGGGATTTCGTCAATTGGCTTTGCCCAACCCTGGGTTCAGGCGGCCGAGCTCTCGGCGCAGGCTGGCGATGTCGTTTTCCCCTCGGGCGATGTTGGCCTGTAACTCTGCCACACGGTCCAGGTACTTTTGGTGGTTGCGGTGCTCGGCACCGACTTTTTCGGGCTCGCCTTTGTTGTACTCCTTCACCAGTTCGGCCTGGCGTGACTCCGCACGGCGCAGTTCCGCTTCGAGGATGGTGCGGGAATCGGCGTCCCGCGCGCGCTGCTCGGCAGTGTCCACCCGGGGAGCGTTCAAAGGGCGCGGGGCCACGGGCGCGGCCGATTGCGGGCGGGTGCCCTGGATGATGGTCACATTACCCCCTTCCAGGGTTTTGCAACCGCGCTGCCGGGCCACCGCTGCGTTGTTGGTGTACTCGTTGCCACAACGGTAAATGGTGTCTTGCGCCAAAGCGGGCACAGCTGCACTGGTCGCCAGCCACAAGGTAAAGAAAACGTTTCTCATGGAGAAGCACAGGGTTGAGAGAGGACTCGCATGACGCAGTATCCCGTAATCGCACATGACCGACAAAGTCCGCAGGGATTCACTGCCGCCACGGCACCAGTGCCCCAAAAAAAAGGACGGCCGGGGCCGTCCTTTTTGGTGTCAACCGGTTAGGGCGTCACAGGCTGTAGTACATGTCGTACTCGACCGGGTGCGGCGCCATGCGGAAGCGGGTGACCTCGCCCATTTTCAGCTCAATGTAGGCGTCCAGCATGGAGTCGGTGAACACGCCGCCCTTGGTCAAGAACGCGCGGTCCTTGTCCAAGTACTCCAGCGCCTGGTCGAGGCTGTGGCACACGGTTGGCACCAACTTGTCTTCTTCCGGCGGCAAGTGGTAGAGGTCCTTGGTGGCGGCCTCGCCTGGGTGGATCTTGTTTTCCACACCGTCCAAGCCCGCCATCATCAGCGCCGAGAAGGCCAGGTAGGGGTTGGCAGAGGGGTCTGGGAAGCGGGCTTCAATGCGGCGCCCCTTGGGGTTGGCCACGAATGGAATACGGATCGATGCCGAGCGGTTGCGGGCCGAGTAGGCCAGCTTCACCGGGGCTTCGAAGCCAGGAACCAAACGCTTGTAGCTGTTGGTGCCAGGGTTGGTGATGGCGTTGAGCGCGCGGGCATGCTTGATGATGCCACCGATGTAGTACAGCGCGAAGTCGCTCAGGCCCGCGTAGCCGTCGCCTGCGAACAGGTTTTTGCCATCTTTCCAGATCGACTGGTGCACGTGCATGCCTGAACCGTTGTCACCAGCGTAGGGCTTGGGCATGAAGGTGGCGGTTTTGCCATAGGCGTTGGCAACGTTCCACACCACGTACTTCAGCACTTGGGTCCAGTCGGCGCGCTGCACCAGCGTGGAGAACTTGGTACCGATCTCGTTTTGACCTGCTCCCGCCACTTCGTGGTGGAACACCTCAACCGGAATGCCCAGCGACTCCAAAATCAGGGACATTTCGGCCCGCATGTCTTGCGTGCTGTCCACGGGGGGCACTGGGAAGTAGCCGCCCTTGGTGGTTGGCCGATGGCCGCGGTTGCCGCCCTCGAGTTTGGCACCGGTGTTCCACGGGGCTTCGTATTCTTCGATTTCGAAACCGACTTTGCCGGGTTCGTTGCTCCAACGCACGCCGTCGAACAAGAAGAACTCGGGTTCGGGGCCAAAGTAAGCGGTGTCACCCAAGCCAGAGGCTTTCAGATACGCTTCGGCGCGTTGCGCGATCGAGCGTGGGTCGCGGTCGTAGGCCTTGCCATCGCTCGGCTCAACCACGGTGCACTGCAAAAACAGCGTGGTTTCTTCAAAGAAGGGGTCGATGTTGGCGGTGTTGGGGTCGGGCATGAGTTGCATGTCCGAAGCCTCAATGCCTTTCCAACCGGCGATCGAAGAGCCGTCGAACGCGTGGCCGGACGTGAACTTGTCCTCGTCGAAGTGAGACACGGGCACGGTGACGTGCTGTTCCTTGCCACGGGTGTCGGTGAAACGGAAGTCAACGAACTTGACTTCGTTCTCTTTTACCAACTTCATCACGTCTGCGACGGTCTTAGCCATCAAGCTCTCCTAGGGTGCGTTGTAAAAAAAGGACTGCCCCAAAGTGGTTGCAGTTTTTGTGCCACCGCCTTGGCGCGGCGGTGTGTGGCAGCCTGCTATTTTGCCTTGAGTTTGCGCACTGTTTCGCGTTGCTTGGCCGACGTTGCGGAACCTGGACGATACGCACCAACGTTGGGCGGAGTCGCATCCACAGGCCAAACGCATCAGGATGGTGCTTAGCGCACCAATTCAGGGCCTAACGACACGCTGTGGCCCGCGAGACCGGCGCGCAGTGCGCCGTAGGCAGATTCCACTTCCGCGCGGGCGCCCTTCACGCCCAACTCGATGTGCCGCCCGTAATGGGGATGGTCGACGCTGGGCAGGCTGAACACACGAACGCCAGGAAACCGCGCCTCGATGTCTTCCATCAACGGGGTCAGTGCCGCCTCCATGGCGCCCATGACGATGACCGATTTTTCCAGCGGCGCTTCGTGACGGAACAGGTGGCGGTAGTGGGTGTCGAGCACCCACGCCATCATGGGCCATGCCATCACCGGAAAGCCTGGCAAAAAATGCACGTGACCCAGGCTGAAACCTGGGATTTTGTTGTACGGGTTGGGAACGATCGCCGCCCCCTCTGGGAACATGCCCATGTTGAGGCGGTGGAGGTTGTCTGGCCGATCGGGCTCGTAGGCCACGCCTTGCTCCAGCGCGGTGTCTCGGATGCGCTCCTGGATCAAGGCCTTCGCTTCGGGGTGCAGCACCAGCGGCACCCCCGCTGCCCGGGCGGCGCACTGCCGGGTGTGGTCGTCCGGCGTGGCACCGATGCCACCGCAGGAAAAGACCAGGTCGCCCGAACGCAGGGCGCGCGTCAGGGTGCTGGTGATGCGCTCCGGCGCATCACCCACGTAATCGGCATACGCCAGGGAGAGGCCCCGCTGTCCAAGCAGCTCGATGCACTTGCTCAGGTGCTTGTCGGCGCGTTTGCCAGACAGGATCTCATCGCCAATGATGACGATGCCCACCGCTTGGGCGGGCTCACGCGGGTGGGAGGGCGTGGGGCAAGGGGCCTGGGTTGTCATGGGGCAATGAAGTGGGGGTAGGTTCAGGCGGAAACTGTGGCCGCTCGGCGCGCAACGCTTCCAGCGCCGCCAGGCAGTGATGTGAGAACCAAAGTGAGGAGAACGCAAACACCAGTGTGTAAATCCAGATCGCCAGGGGCACCAAGATCACGAACGCCGCTGCAAACACCGCGCCCGAGGCCCAAACCAGACTGGGGGCCGCCCCCAAATAACCACTGACGATGCCCATGCCCAGCAGCGAGCCGCGGTGGCGCCGCATGATCTCACGCCGCTCGTCGGCGCTGGCGTGGTCGGCCAAAGCGTCGAACGCCATCACCCGGTAGGTGAGCCAGCCCCAGATCAGGGGTGGCAGGATCAAAATCAGCGGCGGCACCAACCACAACGGAATGGACACGACCAAGGCCACCACCGCCAGCAGGGTGGAGCCCAGAGACCACAACAATCCGACCCACAGCGACCCCCCTTTTTTGCGATCCAGCGCAGGGAATCGCCGCTCGGAGACCAGTGCCACCAACGTTGGCGTCATCAGCACCGCCACCACCAGCAGTGACAGCACCACGATCACGGGCGTGACCGCAAAAATGACGATCAGCGGTGCCAACACCGTTTTGAGCGAGGCCAGGCCCACTTGCTCGAACCAACCCCACAGCGTGTTGAGCACCGCCGAACCGTCCAGAGACGCCCGCACCGCCTCGACCGCACCGTCCCAAAAAAAGTAACCCAGCCCGAAAGACAACACCGCCATCAGCACCAGCGGCAAAAAAGACAGCCCGATCACGCGCGGGTGCAGGCAGTAGGCCGTGGCGCGCCAGAAAGAATCAAACATCTGCTTCATAAGCGGGGAGCATAACGTCGCCTCGTGTCGGGCGCGTCAGACCGCAGCGGGGTGGCGGGCGGTCCCGGCCTGGTGGCCCAGCTCCCGCCCCGCGCGTGCACTAGAGCGTCAGGCCAGATCAGGCGCGACCCGCCAGGCGTTTGAGCCCCAACCACTGCTGGGCCCAGAAACCACCGCCATAGTCGCGCCCGAGTTCGATTTGGTCTCTCACCCCGGTCGGGTCGTAGCGCGGCTCAAAGTTGCTGGTGCCGAACAACTGGTCCCACCAAGGCAAAAGCACGCCGAAGTTGTGCCCGCCAAGGGTTTGTCGCCCATGGGACTCGTGCCCGATGCCGATGCTGTGGTGCAGGCGGTGAAAGCGCGGGCTGACCCAGAGCCGTTCGCCCAGCGCCCCAAACCAAACCCGCACGTTGGCGTGCTGGAAACTCTCACTCAGCTGGCCGATGGCCACCAGCGCCACGAATTGCCCTGGCCCGACGCCGATGGCCTGCGCAACGACCACCAAAACCAGATCGCGCATCACGTCGTCGAGCAGGTGGTTGCGGTTGTCGCTCCACATCGTCATTTGGCGCTGCGAGTGGTGCAGCGAATGCAGGGCCCACCACCAACTCCACTGGTGCTGCCCGCGGTGAATCCAGTAATCGACGAAATCGAACACCACCAGGTAAAGCAGAAAAGCCACCCAAGGCCGGTCGGTCATGCCCGGCCAGACTTGGTCTAGATGGAAGGTGCCCAAGCCATGCGCGCGCAACGAGCCAAACACCGCCTCAGCGACCGGCTCCACAGTGAAGAACAGCGCCAACCGGAAAAGGCCGAGTCGGTGGATCAGCGTGTAAAGCACATCGGTGCGGATCGCGCGGCGATCGGTCACGGCCTCGACTGGGCGCCACCGTTGCAGCGGGCCGATCACGAGGCCAATCACCGCCAGCTGGATCAGGCCGACCAGTACCCAGCCGGTGGCGTTGAAGGCGTCCTCCACCAAGCCGCCCAGCCCGGCATGAAACACCAGCGGCTGCACCATCGTTTCAAACAACCACTGCTGGGCCGTGCCGAACCAAAGCGTCAAGGTGTCCATGTCAAGGCGTGTGCTGGGGCGATGCCGCCCGTTGGGCGATCCAACGCCCATGGTCAGGATGCTGGCGCAAGGTGGCGAAGCAGTGGCCTTTGGCCTTGAGGCCGCGCACCAGCGGTTCGAGCACCGCCGGGGCCCATGGGTCTTTGCGCGACCAAATGCCCAGATGGGCCAACAGCACGTCCCCCGTGCGAACCTCTTTCAAGGCCTTGGCCAGCAGCCGCTCGTTCGACGCGGCTTCGCTGGGCAGTTCATCGCCCAGAAACCCGGCGTCGGACCAACCCACGTGTTGAAAACCGCACCCACGCGCCGCGGCCAGCAGGCCGGACGAGGTTTTGCCGCCCGGTGCACGGAACAGAGGCAGCATCTCCGCGCCGGTCATGGCCTTGAGGCGCTGAGCGGGGCGACGCAACTCCTCGCAGTATTGGGCGGCCGACCACGTGACCTGTTGATTGGCTTGGGGGCCAAAGGTTTGCCGGATGCGGAGCCTTTGCCCCGGCAGGTCACCGCGCCAGTAACCGTGGTCCCAGGTGTGCGAGGCGAAGGCGTGGCCCTCCGCCGCCCGCGCCCGCCACCATGGGGCCCAGGTGTCGTCTAGGGAGGTGCCCCCGGTCTGGGTGGCCTCGTTGGCCAGGAAAAACGTCACTTTGATCTGGTGCCGCTGAATCACCTGGGCGAACACCTCGGCCACCCCCATGTGACCAGTGTCCACCGTAAGGTAAACCGGCTTGTCACAGGGTGGGGGTTCGCCCGTGGCGGCCGTCAGCGCCGCAGGCGACACCAGCATCCCGGCCGCCAGACCCCACTCACTGGCGCGGTGCGTGGTTGAGCGTCCAAACGCCATGGGGCGACTTTCCGACATTGACCTGTTTCACCACCTTGCGGGATGGCACATCCACCACGGACAGTTTGCGGGCCCATCGGGAGCCCACGTAAAGGGTGTTGCCGTCGGCCGAAACGTCCATGCAATCGGGCCCGCCAGGCACTGAGAAACTGTCCACCACCGCCATGGTGTGGGTGTCGATCTTGCTCACCGTGTTGGCGACGCGGTTGCTGACGTACAGGTGGCGCTTGTCGCCCGCGCTTCGAAACGCGTGGGCCCCCTCCCCGGTTTTGATCTTTCGCACGAAGACCGGTTGGGAGCCCGAGACGTCGAACACGTCCACGCCGTCTGAACCGGTCAGACCCACCAGGATGAACTTGTCGTCGGCGGTGCCAAACACGTCTGCAGGCATCTTCCCGGTACCAATGCGCCACAGGATGGTCTGGGTAGCGATGTCGATCGCCACCAGCTCGTCGCTGTCTTGCATGGTGGCGTACAGCTTGGTGCTTTTGGTGTCAGTCCAGAGGTGGCTGGGGGTCTTGCCGGTGCTCACCCTTTTGGCCAGAGATAGGTCTTTGCCATCCCAGCGATAGAAGTCAACGTGGTTGAGCCGGTTGGCCGCGGTGATGAACCACTTCATGTCGCTGGTGAAGCGCAGGTGGTAGGGGTCGATGATGCCGCGCACCTCGCGCTGGATGTCACCGCTTTTGGGGTCGATGAAGGTCAGCGAATCGCCGAGCGCGTTGGCAACGATCAGCGACTTCTCGTCCGGTGTCAGGTAGAGGTGGTGCGGCTCTTTGCCGGTGGCGAAACGCCGGGTTTCCGTGAGAGAAACCGGGTCGATGACGCTGACGGTCGCATCGAGCGAATTCAGCACAAAAATCGGTGGATTGGCCCAGGCCAGGGCGGCGGCGCCCCATAGGGCCAACACAGCGGCCAGATTCTTCAAAGTGCGGTTCACGGAAGGCGTTTCTCGTCGTTGCGGTCAGCCTGTGAGTGTAGCGGCGCTGCGTGCGTTTGGGCCAGTTGAGCAGGCGGCGCAGTGGGTCATCGAGCGGCCGCGTAGCCGACCGCGCGCAAGTCCTCGGGTCTCAACCAACGCCATTGCCCAGGCGACATGTCCGGCGGCAGCGACAGCTCGCCGATCCGGGACCGGTGCAACCCGTCCACCCGGTTGCTGACGGCTGCCACCATGCGCTTGACTTGGTGGTACTTTCCCTCGGTCAAGGTCAAACGCAGCTGGTGCGTGCCCGTGGCCTCGCATGCCGCCGCACGCACGGGGTGGGGATCGTCGTCCAACACCACCCCGGATAACAGCCGCTCGATCTGTCCCACGTTCACCGGGTGCTTGGTGGTGACGTCGTAAACCTTGGGCACGTGGTGTTTGGGCGAACTGAGGCGATGGATGAATTTGCCGTCGTCCGTGAGCAGCAACAGGCCGGTGGTGTCTTGGTCCAACCGACCCACCGCCTGTACCCCTTGCACAGGGCCTTTCTGCGGGCGCAAACGCAGCGGCGACGGCAGCAGCGTGTAGATGCTGGGGTAGGTGGAGGGTTTCTGGGAGCATTCGGTGCCCGCAGGCTTGTACAGCATCAGGTAGGCGGGCTGGTGGTACGTCCATGCCACGCCTTGCACTGTGAAATTCAGGCCCGAGGGGTCGAACGAACGGTCGGCCTCGCTCACCACCTCGCCCGACACGGTGACCAGCCCTTGCTGAATGAGGCCGGCACACACCCGGCGGGTGCCAAAGCCCTGGGAATACAAAATGTCTTGCAACTGCATAGATGAAAACGGTGGTGTGGCCGGCCGCAGTGGTCAATCCGGCGCGGCAGGCCGACCGCGCCCCGCTTTCACGCTGCTGCGAACGCGCTTGCCTTCCAGGCGGCGCAATTGTGAAGCGCGGGTGGGCTGGGTCGCCCGGCGGCGCTTGGGCGGGGCGGCAACACTGTCCACCAAAGCCTGCAAACGGACCAGCGCGTCCTGGCGATTCATTTCCCGGCTGCGGTGCTGCTGGGCCTTGAGCACCAACACACCGTCTTGGGTCAGGCGGCTGTCGGGCAGCGCCAACAACCGGACCTTGACTTCGTCGGGCAGTGACGACCCCGTCACGTCGAAGCGCAGGTGTACCGCGCTCGATACCTTGTTGACGTGTTGGCCGCCAGCGCCTTGAGCGCGTGTGGCGGTGAGTTCCACCTCCGCCTCGTTGACCAGAAGTCGGGGCACCCAGCGTCCTTAAGCCCGGGATGGCTGAGACAAGGCGGCCAAGCCCGCCACCGCAAGGGCGTAACCCTGCACCCCAAAGCCTGCGATCACCGCTTTGGCCACCGGTGAAATGTACGAATGGTGGCGGAAGGACTCGCGCGCGTGCACGTTGGAAATGTGCAGCTCCACCAGCAAGATGCCCGTGCCCTTGATGGCGTCGTGCAGGGCAACGCTGGTGTGCGTGTAGGCACCTGCGTTCAAGACCACGCCGGCCAGCGTGCCAGCGGCGTGCGCCCGGCCCGCCTCGTGGACCCAGTCCACCAGCTCACCTTCGTGGTTGCTTTGGCGAAAGTCCAGCATGAACCCGTGCGTGGCACAGGCCGCAGCGGTCAGGGCGTGCACGTCGTCCAATGTGGCCGAGCCGTAGACCTGAGGCTCGCGGGTGCCCAGCAGGTTGAGGTTGGGGCCGTTCAAAACAAAAACGGTGTTGGCGAGGGACATGTCGTATGAATCGGTTGTGTCGACGTGTAACTGGGAGGGCGAGGCGCTTGAAAAAAAGGGGCTTGCGGCATTTTCTCGCACCCATGTGACTGATTTTAGGTGTTTTTGGCCCCCAGCCCACGCAACGTTTGGGCGCCCTGCTATTGAAAAAATAGCAAGGTGCCACAGCGCCGGTCATGGCTTTGACAGGCGCCAGACCCGCCAAGCGCAGCCCGTGGCCGCCACCGCTACGGCCAGCGACGCCCAGAACACGGCCACCAGGCCCCAAGCATGGCTCAGCAGACCACCCATCACACCGCCCAGCACGCCGGGCAGCCCGTAGCCGATCACGGTGTAGAGCGCTTGCCCGCGCCCCCGCAGCCTCCCCGGGAAATGGTGGGACAGCAGCGCAATGCACGCCGTGTGGTGCGCCGCAAAGGTCAATGCGTGCAGTGCTTGGGCCACCAGCAAGACCCAAAGAACGTCGGCCCAACCCACCGTCAGGGCCATGCGCAGCACCATGGTCAGCCCGCACACCACCAGCCATGCCGAAAGCCGCAAGCCCGACAACCAACGGCTCTGGGTATAGAACCAAGCGATCTCCACCACTACCGACACCGCCCACAACACACCGATCATGGTTTTGCTGTAGCCCAACTCGTCCAAGTAGAGCGAGAAGAACACATAGATGCCGATGTGCGCCAACACGTGGAAAAACACTGCGCCGAACAGCCAGCGCACCAGCGGCTGCCGGAATACTGGCCACACCGGTGGCTTGTGCGCAGAAGCCGCCACCGGCTCTTTCATGTCGGGCAGCAGCCACGCACTCGCGGCCACCGCCAGCAAGGTGAGCACAGTCCAATGGGCGAAGTGCACCATGCCAAAGTGCTCGAACCATGCGCCCGCCGCGAACACCGTGACCAAAAAGCCCAGTGATCCCCACAGCCGCACCCGGCCGTACCGTTTGGCGTCGAACCCCCCGCCGCGGCTGACCAAGTGGGCTAGCGCGGCCTCGCTCATCGGCATCATGGCACTGGTGTGGGTGAACATCAGCAACAACACCACCGCCAGAGCGAGTGGGCCGGGGGACGCCGCCAAAGCCAGCGACACCAGCAATGCCACGGTCGCCCCGTAGCGGAGCAACTTGACCCGTTCGCCGGTGTGGTCGCTCAAAGCGCCCCATCCGTAGGGGGCGAACAAGCGCGTAGCCGCTTGCACAGAGGTCAGCAAACTGATGGCGAACAGCCCGTACCCCAGGTCTTTCAGCCACAGCGGCAGATAAGGGTTGAAAAAGCCGATGTGCGCGAAGTAACTGGCCGACAACGCGGCGAATGGCAGCAGTTCTCGTGGCGCCGCCAGCGCGTGGGAACCGTCTGGCGGTCCCGAAGGCGACGCCATGCTCAGCGCGCCGGTGCAGCGCCGGGGATAGGGGCAGACGGTGCGACCACGTCGCCGCACTGGGCCCGGTGCTGGAGCGCGTGCTCCATCACCACCAGCGCCAGCATGGCTTCGGCGATGGGAGTGGCGCGAATGCCCACACAGGGGTCGTGCCGCCCCTTGGTGACGATGTCGGTGCTGTGTCCGTGGACATCGATGGATTCGCGCGGGGTGACGATGGAACTGGTCGGCTTGATGGCGATCGCCACCTCCAGGTCTTGACCGGTGCTGATACCGCCCAACACGCCGCCCGCGTGGTTGGTGCGAAACCCGGCGGGCGACAACGAGTCGCCATGGGTGGTGCCGCGCTGGGACACGCTGGCGAATCCGGCACCGATTTCCACGCCTTTGACCGCGTTGATCCCCATCATCGCGTAGGCGATGTCGGCGTCCAGTTTGTCAAACAGCGGCTGGCCCAAGCCGACCGGCATGTTGGCGGCCGCCACGCGGATGCGGGCGCCACAAGAGTCGCCCGATTTGCGCAACGCGTCCATGTAAGCCTCCAGCTCGGCCACATCGGCCATGGGCGCAAAAAACGGGTTGTTCGGCACATGCTCCCATGATTCGAACGGAATCGGGCGCTCCCCGATCTGGGTCATGCAGCCGCGGAAAGTGGTGCCAAATCGCTCGGCGAGCCATTTTTTGGCGACGGCCCCCGCCGCCACCATGGGCGCAGTCAGACGCGCCGAAGACCGGCCACCGCCGCGCGGATCGCGCAATCCGTACTTGTGAAAATAGGTGTAGTCGGCGTGTCCAGGCCGGAAGCTCTGCACGATGTCGCCATAGTCTTTGCTGCGCTGGTCGGTGTTTTTGATCAACAGGCAAATTGGCGTGCCTGTGGTCAGACCTTGATAAACACCGGAGAGGATTTCCACCGCGTCCGGTTCGTTGCGTTGGGTCACATGGCGGCTGGTGCCTGGGCGGCGGCGGTCAAGGTCGCCCTGGATGTCGGCCTCGCTCAGGGCCAAGCCTGGCGGGCAACCATCGATCACGCAGCCGATGGCTGGGCCATGGGATTCGCCGAAATTGGTGACCGCGAAAAGTGTTCCAAAGGTGTTGCCGCTCATGCATGGGATTATCCCAGACCGGTGTGCAAGGGCGGGCGATGCTCAGACGCAGCGCGGGGGCGCTGCGTCAGCAAGTCGGGGTCAGGCCGCGGGCGTTTCGTCCTCGGCTGGCCAGTCGCGGATGTAAGCCTTGAGCATCTTGTTCTCGAAGTTCTGGCTGTCGACCACGGCCTTGGCCACATCGTAAAAGCTGATGACGCCCATCAGCATGCGCTGGTTCATCACTGGCATGTAGCGGGCATGTCGCTCCAACATCATGCGGCGCACCTCATCGAGCTCGGTCTCGGAGGTGCAGGTCAGAGGGGCGTCGTCCATCGCCGTGCGGACCACGGTGGTGCCAATCACACCGCCGTTCTTGACGGTCTGCCGGATCACCTCCCGAAAGGTCAACATACCGACCAGGTCGCCGTGTTCCATCACCACCAGCGACCCGATGTCTTTGTCCGCCATGACCTCGGCCGCGTGCACCAGCGGTTCGTCAGGCGTGACGGTGTACAGGGTGCTGCCTTTCACCCGCAAGATGTCGATGACTTTCATGGCTTCTCCTCGTCTTCGGGCCCCATGTGCGACGCGCCCCGGGGCGTGGTTTCTCAAATGTAGCCCACAATCGTGCATCCATGACCATTCCTGGGCGCCGCGCCCCGCAGCGCCTGCCCCGCTTCAAGCAGGAGCTCTTATGCCCGGTTACGCAGACCCTGGTTTCGACACTTTGGCGTTGCACGCCGGTGCGGCGCCCGACCCCACCACCGGCGCCCGTGCGGTGCCCATCCACCTGACCACCTCTTTCGTCTTCGAGTCGAGCGACCATGCGGCATCCCTGTTCAATCTGGAGCGTTCCGGGCACGTGTACAGCCGCATCAGCAACCCCACCAACGCGGTGCTGGAGCAACGGGTGGCGGCGCTGGAGGGTGGCATTGGCGCGCTGACCACGGCCAGTGGGCAGGCCGCGCTGCACCTGAGCATCGCCACGCTGATGGGTGCGGGCAGCCACATCGTCGCGAGCGCAGCGTTGTACGGCGGCTCCCACAATTTGCTGCACTACACCCTGCGCCGATTTGGCATCGACACCACTTTTGTTCACCCGAGAGACATCGACGGCTGGCGCGCTGCAATCCAGCCCAACACCAAGCTGCTGTTTGGCGAGACGGTCGGTAACCCCGGTCTGGACGTGCTGGACATCCCCACGGTCAGCGGCATCGCCCACGACGCGGGCGTGCCGTTGTTGGTGGACGCCACCCTGACATCGCCTTGGCTCATGAAGCCGTTGGACCACGGCGCCGACCTCGCTTACCACTCGGCCACCAAGTTCCTCAGCGGGCATGGCACGGTCGTGGGAGGTGTGGTGGTCGACGGCGGGAGCTTCGATTGGGAGAGTTCCGGCCGGTTCCCCGAATTGAGCTCGGCCTACGACGGCTTTCACGGCATGGTGTTCAGCGAGGAAAGTACGGTGGGCGCATTCCTGCTGCGCGCCCGCCGAGAGGGCTTGCGCGACTTTGGTGCTTGCATGAGCCCGCACACCGCCTGGTTGATATTGCAAGGCATCGAAACGCTGCCTTTGCGGATGGCCAGGCACATGGACAACACCGCCAAAGTGGTCGAATTCCTCGTCTCCCACCCGCTGGTGGGCCGGGTCGGCCACCCCATGCTGGAAACACACCCCAGCCACGCGTTGGCCCAACGCCTGTTGCCCCGGGGGGCGGGCTCGGTTTTCAGTTTCGACATCAAGGGCCACAGCGGCCAGGGCAAAGCCTTCGTCGAGGCGCTGAAGTTGTTCAGCCACCTCGCCAACGTCGGCGATTGCCGCAGTTTGGTAATCCACCCAGCCAGCACCACCCACTTTCGTATGGACAGCGACGCCCTGGCTGGCGCAGGCATTGGCCCGGGCACGATCCGCCTGTCGATCGGGTTGGAAGACGCTGCGGATTTGATCGACGACCTCAAACGGGCTTTGAAGGCGGCGGAGAAAGCGGCATGAAAGTCACCGTGCAAGGCCACCCGCTGTATGCCTACACCGGTGGGAGGCCATTCGACCCGACCAAGCCCACGGTGCTTTTCATCCATGGTGTGCTCAACGACCACAGCATGTGGATCTTGCAGAGCCGCTACCTGGCCCACCACGGCTGGAACGTGCTGGCCATCGACCTGCCTGGCCATTGCCGAAGCGCGGGCGAGCCACCGCCGACTGTGGCTCACGGGGCCCGTGTGGTGCTCGACCTGCTGGACGCGCTGCAGATCCCGCAAGCCGCACTGGTGGGCCACAGTTTCGGCTCCCTGATCGCTCTGGAAGCGGCGGCCCTGGGGCCCGGCCGCGTCGACCATTTGGTGCTGGTCGGCACCGCTTTCCCGATGCGGGTATCGCCTGCGCTACTGGACAGTTCGGTCCAGGCCCCCCTCGAAGCGATCGACATGGTCAACGCCTTTTCACACGCCAGCCTGTCCCCTCCCCCGTCGGCACTGGGGCCTGGCACGTGGTTGTATGGCGGTTCCCGCGCGCTGATGCGCCGGGTGCTGGCAAGTAACCCACGTGTCAATCTGTTCCACACAGGGTTCAAAGCCTGCGACGAGTACCGGAACGGCGAGACCGCCATGACGCAGGTGACCTGCCCGGTGATGTTCATACTGGGCGACAAAGACCAGATGACGCCACCCGAGGCCGCCCAGGCGCTGGTGGCCCGCGCGCAGCGGCACCGTGTGGTGCGCCTTGACGCGGGTCATTCGTTGATGACAGAGGCCCCCGACGGGGTGCTGTTCGCCATCAAGGATTTTCTCCAGTCCAACTGAGGCACCCCGCCCAGCGGGGAGGGGTCACCCCCCGCTGGGCGGGCCTCGCTGAGGTTGTGCCGGTCTTCATGCTGCCCCGCGTCTTGCGCCCAACGGCTTCGCTTGAGGGGCCATTTTTTGTTGAGGAACATCAGGCCGGGCCGTTCAAATACCTAATGCACAGCCGCTTGGAAACAAAGTGTTGCACCGCAGCATCCTGCTGCGCATCCCTCGGTGCCGCATGCTTTCTTCGTTCACGCTACTGAGTCAAAGCACATCGGCGAGTGGCAGAGTGTCTAGGCGGGAATTGGCCCAAAACCGCGCCACCGAGTTCCCAGGTTGCAGCAACAGGCGCTCCGCCAGCGCAGACAGCGGCGTCGTTGCCGGGTCGGCCAGCAGCACAAGGCGCGCATCTTCAGAGGCGTTGACTTCACTCAGGGGCTGCACCCAGTCCAGTGCCTGAAGGGTTTCCAACACTGGCACCAACTGCAAACTGTCCACTTGCAGAACCTGCGCCAAGCGGGTGAGCGTCTGGCCGCGGTCTGCGGTGCCCCGAACCGCGTGGAGCTGCTGCAAGACCTCCACCGCCAACTGGAACTGCCAGCCATGACCGTGGCCGCGGCGCACCACCCCAGCCAACAACACCGGCAAGTACGCCGTCACCACCGCCCCGAGCAGCACAATCACCCAAGCCAGGTAAATCCACACCAGCAGGATCGGCAGCGTGGCGAACGTTCCATACACCGCCGAGTAAGTGGGCACCGTGCTGATGTAGACGCCCAACAGCTTTTTTGCCAGTTCGATGCCTGTGGATACGAACAAGCCCCCCACCCACGCGTGGGCCCAATTAACGTAGGTGTTGGGGACATAACGGTACAGGGCGGCCAGCCCCCCGGCCAACAAACCGAACTCGGCCACATCCAGCAAGAACCGCACGCCACCCGGCAGCACCCCGACAACACCACGAGACGCCGAAATGGCGTACGAGGTCAGGGCCAAGCTCCCGCCCATGAGCAATGGCCCCAAGGTGATCGCCGCCCAGTAAATCAGCACGCGCTGCGGCAGCGGTCGTTGTTTGCGCACGCGCCAAATGCTGTTGAGCGTTTTGTCGATGGTCAGAATCAATGCCAGTGCGGTCACGACCAAGACCGCAAAACCCGCTGTGCCGAGCTTGCTGGCCTTGCCTGCGAACTGGGTCAAGTAGCCCAACACCTGCTGT
Organism: Comamonadaceae bacterium; assembly: GCA_027490925.1. Lineage (GTDB taxonomy): Bacteria > Pseudomonadota > Gammaproteobacteria > Burkholderiales > Burkholderiaceae_C > PCRC01. The sequence continues at coordinate 55,435 of JAIXXF010000003.1, read as the reverse complement.
GCGATGTTCTGAGGGACCAGGCTTTGGACCAACCAGTCCTGCAAAGCCATCTGCAGCTTGGTGAAGATCGGGAACGCCGTGAACAGCGCCAGCGCCACCGTAAAAAAAGGCACCAAGGCGATGCTGGTGGTGAACGTCAGGCTGCTCGCGGTGAGACCGAGTCGGTCTTCTCTGAACCGCTCGTAGAGCGTGAGCAGGGTCGTTTTCCATGGAAAGTGGGTCAACTGGTGGGACAGGTCTTGGGTCCAGTCGGCCAAGCGGTCTTTCCAGGGTGCGGGCAAATTCATCGCGGCTATGATGCCACCGCCATGACAGACACCAACCAAACCTCACCTGCCACAGCCGCTGTTGACCTCACCCGCTGGCTGGCGGTGGGCAGCCTAATGGGTTTGATTGCGCTTGGCTTGGCATGGGAACTGGTCCTGGCCCCGATTCGCCCGGGAGGTTCTTTGTTGGCACTCAAAGTGTTGCCGTTGTGCCTGCCGTTGGCGGGATTGCTCAAAAACCGCATGTACACCTACCGATGGGTCAGTTTGCTGATCTGGTTGTACTTCACCGAAGGCGTGATCCGGGCTTACGGTGACAGCGCCCCGAGCCGCTACCTTGCGCTGGTGGAAGTGGCGTTGTGCCTGGGCTTGTTCGCGGCCTGCGCGATGCATGTTCGCCTGCGCCTGCGCAACGCCCGAGCCGCTGGCTGGACGCCCACCCCCTGAGACGTGCCATGCAGGCGTTTCTGGATCGCTTGCGACAGACCGTTGGCGACAGCCACCTGCTGATTGGGGGGGACCTCAGCGCGTGGGAGATCGACTGGCGCCGGCGCTACCATGGCCGAGCGTTGGCAGTGGTCCGCCCTGGCAACACCGAGGAGGTGGCGGCTGTGGTCGGCGCCTGCGCGGCTGCTGGTGTGGCGATCGTGCCCCAAGGCGGACACACTGGATTGGTTGGCGGGGGCACACCCGACGCCAGTGGCCATCAGCTCGTCTTGAGCCTGCAGCGTCTCAACCGGGTGCGCCGCATTGATGCCGACAACCTCACCATGACGGTGGACGCGGGTTGCGTACTCCAAACGGCGCAACAAGCGGCCCTCGGCGCCGGGTTGCTGCTGCCCCTGAGCCTCGCCGCCGAAGGCAGTTGCACCGTCGGCGGCAATTTGGCAACCAATGCCGGGGGAACGCAAGTGCTCCGTTATGGCAACGCGCGCGACCTGTGCCTGGGCCTGGAGGTCGTCACTGCCCAGGGCGAAATCTGGCAGGGGCTGAGCGGCCTGCGTAAGGACAACACGGGCTATGACCTGAAACACCTGTTCATTGGCAGCGAAGGCACCTTGGGCGTGATCACCGGCGCCACGATGAAGTTGTTTCCCTTGCCCGCCTCGACGGTGACCGCGTGGGCAGAAACGCCGTCTCTGCAAGCCGCCGTGCGGTTGTTGGCACTGGCCCATCGGCACCTTGGGGCAACGCTCACCGGGTTCGAGGTGATGGGCCCAACGGCGTTGGATTTGGTGCGCCGCCACATGCCCCAGCTTTCTGTCCCCCTGACTTCTCCGACGGCGGCCAACGCGAACCGCATCGCGGTGCTGATTGAAAGCGCCGACAGCGGCGCAGAAAGCCAAGCCCGGGAATGCATGGAAGCCCTTCTGGAAGCGGCTCTGAATGAGGCTTGTCTCACCGACGCGGCGTTGTCCGACAACTTGGCGCAGTCCCAGCGCATGTGGCACATCCGCGAAAGCATCCCACTGGCCCAAGCTCGGGAGGGTCTCAACATCAAGCACGACATTTCGCTGCCGGTCTCCAGCATTCCGGCGTTCTGCGCCGAGACCGATGCGCTGCTGGCGCATGCAGTGCCTGGCGCCCGCCTTGTGAACTTTGGCCATTTGGGCGACGGCAACCTCCACTACAACGTGCAAGCGCCCGTGGGTACGGACGCAGGCGACTTTTTGAAACGTCACGAAAACACTGTCAATGCACTGGTTTACGAGGCGGTGGCGCGCCACGGGGGCAGTTTTTCGGCCGAACACGGCGTAGGCGCTTTGAAGGTGGCCGAATTGACACGCTACGAGCCCCCAGTGGCACTGCGCATGATGCGCGCCATCAAGTGCGCGTTGGACCCGGCAGGGATCATGAATCCGGGCCGCGTGCTGTCAGAGCCGCCACACCCCTGAGGCGCTGCCCCACGCCTACATTTCCGGCGCGGGCGGCCGAAAAGCAGTTGACTGCCGCAAACCAATGGGGTTTGCGAGGACGGTCACCCTTTTCGGAAACACGCATGGTCCGCGATACGCCCCCTCTCCTGACATGGGACCAATGGGACCTGGTGTCCCAATTGCACCAGCAAGACAACGACGGCTTGGACCACCAGCCATTCGGCGTGATCGGCTTCAAAGGCGATTTCCTCGTGGATCGGTACAACCGGTACGAATGCGTCAACACGGGCTTGACCCGGGAGAAAGTCCTGGGTCGACACGTGTTCACACAAGTCGCGCAATGCATGAACAACTTCATGGTGGCGCAGAAGTTCGAGGATGCCCAGGCGCAACAGGTTGCCCTCGACGATTGCCTGCCGTATGTCTTGACATGGCGAATGCGCCCAACCTCCGTGAAGCTGCGGCTGCTGTGGGACCCCCAGCAGCTGCGTGGCTACATCTTGTTGAACCGATCGGACTGAGCCATGGTGCACGTCCCAGACGACGCCGACGCGTCTCTGCTGCTCTACCTGTACCAATCGCCGCTGCGAATCGTGATCACCAATGGGTTGGGCGATGTCGAACTCATGACGCCAGTGGCGGCGCAGCTGTTGATGCCGCTGACGCCCAATGCCCGCTTAGACAACCTGTGGGAGGTGCTGCGCCCACACGTGCCGCACCTGCCTGAACTCCTGAAGCACCCGGACGGCGACACACTGTGTGACGGCCTGCAGTTCAGCGTGCCCTGGGGCCGGGAAACCCGGACCATGGCGTTGCACCTCCACCGCATCGGCCCCGACAAATTAATGGCTTCTGTGGCTGACGTGACCGAGCAGGTCCGCAAACAGCAACAAGAGCTCAGCGCGGTGGGCCAGGTCTTGGCGGAGCACGCGATTCAGCTGCGGCGCACCCACAAAGACATGCGCGAGGTACTCGACGGTCTGCCGTCGTTGGTCAGCTGCTGGGATCGCCGACTCACAAACCGCTTCGCCAACAAAGCATTCGCCGACGGTTACGGACTCACCCCAGAGACCTTGCATGGTCGGGCCATAGCCGAGGTGGTGAACGCCGAACAGCTGCGTCGCGAAGCCACATACTTTGACGCGGTGCTCCGGGGTGAGCAGCAGACCTTCGAGCGCATGGTTGCCAGCGACGGCAGCGAAGACAAGCGCTTTTACTTGGTCCACCTGCTGCCCGACATGGACGACGACCAGGTCCGGGGCTTCTACGAGATGGCGCATGACATCAGCAGCCCGCGCAAACTGCAGTTGGCCCTGACCGCCCGCGAGGCCCTGCTCAACACGGCCGGTCGTCTGGCGAACGTGGGCGGGTGGGCGATCGACCTGCGCACAGGGTCGGTCTACTGGAGCCGCCAAATCTACGCGCTGGCAGACTTGCCCGACGACTACCTGCCATCGCTCAACAGCATGGCGGCCCTTCTCGCACCAAACGACCGACCCGCGCTGGACAACGCTTTGCAGCGCGCCATCACACAGGGCCAGGGGTGGGACTTGGAGCTGCCCATGATCACGGCCAATGGCCGCTACATCTGGGCGCACGTGATCGGCGAAGTCGAGTTTGAGAACCAACAGCCGGTACGAATCGTCGGCGCCGTGCAGGACATCACCGCCCGCCGCCAAGCAGAACAACGCATAGAGATTTTGGCAAACCAAGACGAGGTCACCGGCTTGGCTAACCGATCGCTGTTGCTCAAAAGCATTGAAACCGCCATCCACGCCAATGAGTCAAGCCCTTGCCCCCTGGCCTTGCTGTCGGTCGAAGTCGAGCCGATTCGCCACCTGACCCAGGTGATGGGTTTCGGCGCTGGCGATGCCTTGGCGATGGCGGTGGCCAACCGGCTCACCGCACTGGTCGGTCCTGGCGACACGGTGGCGCGCCTGTCCAGTGAAGAGTTCGCTGTGTTGTTGGGGCCTTCTAGCCTGGCCAATGACGCCACAGGTGGGGAGCGCGCCCAGGCCGTTCTGGCAGAACTTGCCCGACCGGAGCGGGTCGGCGCCGTGGAGGTGGTGCCAGGCGCACGTATCGGGGTGGCGACCTACCCTGGCGACGCGGCCGGGGGCGGTACCCTGCTCCAGGCTGCACAGACGGCACGGACCGAAACCACCAGCGACACCCGGCCAGTGGCCCACTTCACCGATCAAACACGCTCACAAGCGTTGCGCCGTCTGGCGATTGAATCTGGATTGAGGCGGGCCGTGGAGCGCGGCGAGATGGGTCTGCAATACCAATTCCAGGCCGATCTGCACACGGGCGAGCCGCTGGCCGTCGAGGCGCTGCTGCGCTGGCACAGCAGCGACCTCGGAGAGGTATCGCCTGCGGAGTTCATGCCGATAGCGCACCAAACCGGCTTGGTGGTCATGCTGGGTGAGTGGCAACGCCAGGCCGCCTTCGCACAGCTTCGGCAAAGCCTGTTCGAGGGCATGGCGCCTTTGCGGGTGTCGCTCAATCTGTCGGCGTTGGAACTTCAGCAACCCGACATCGTGGACAACCTGGTCGGCGACCTCAAAGCACAGCAACTGGAACCGCACCAACTTGCGTTGGAAGTGAGCGAACAGGCCCTGGTCACCGGATCTTCGGAAATGGTGCAGCGACTGGCCCAGCTGCGCGCCCTGGGCACGGAGATCGTGCTGGGGGATTTTGGCTCAGGCTATTCCAACCTCAGTTTGCTGCGCAGCTTACCGGTTGACTTGGTGAAGGTGCATCGATCGTGTGTGCCCGACGTGACCGCCGCGACCGGCGATGTGTCCCTGACCCGTGCCATCATCAACATGGCCCATAGCCTGCAAATGAAGGTGTTGGCAGAAGGCGTGGAGACACCAGGACAGCTCACCTTGCTGGTGGCCAACGGCTGTGACCGTATGCAAGGCCCCATGTTGTCTGCCAGCGTGGAGGCAGCGGAGCTGACCCGAGTGCGCAATGGCTTGTGTCTGCCAGCGCACTATGTCAAACGGGAGCGCGCCAGAACTTTGTTGCTGGTCGACGACGAGCCCAGCATTGTCTCTGCTCTGATGCGGCTGTTTCGCCGAGAAGGGTACCGCGTGATCACCGCCGCCAGTGGGGCGGAGGGCCTGCAACGGATGGCCGAGTATGAGGTGGACGTGGTCATTTCCGACCAGCGCATGCCGGGCATGACAGGCGTGGAGTTTCTTCGACGCGCCAAAGAGCTTTACCCCGACACGGTGCGCATGGTGCTGTCGGGCTACACCGAGCTGCAATCCATCACCGATGCGGTGAATGAGGGGGCGATCTACCGATTCCTGACCAAACCCTGGGACGATGCCCTGTTGCTGGTCCACGTGCGCGAGGCCTTTCGCCACAAAGGGATGGCCGACGAAAACAAACGACTCAGCCACGAGGTGGTGTCGGCGAACGAAGCGCTTGCCAAAGTCAATGAGCGTCTTGGTTTGGTACTCACCAGCCAACAGTCGCAAATCGACCGAGAAAGACTGCGCGCCGACGTCGCCCGCGACATCGTGGACCTGCTGCCAGTTCCGGCCCTGGGCATTGACCCAGAAGGCACCGTGGTCATGCTCAATGCCGAGGCGCAAACGGTGCTGGGGCAAGAATGTCAGTGGCTCGGCGCATCGGTCAACCAGGTCTTGCAGGTGGGCATGTCTGATCTGTGTCGCAACCTGGACGACCCGGCTGCACCATTGGCGCTGACGATTGCCGGACGCTCCTTTCAGGTGCGCACCCGGTCCATGGGCAACGACGTCGCCAGGGGGGTACTTGTGGTGCTGCAAGACCGTTCGCATTGCGAGGCCGCCGCATGACCCCGCCCCTGACCGACGCCACACCCGGAACGCCGCCACCGGTGCTGAAGCCCATCGACCGGGACCAATTGGCGGAAAGCATCCGATCACTGCCGTCGTTTCCTGCCGTCGTGACCGAACTGGCGGCGCTGGTCCACCAGCCCTCAGCCAACTTCGACGCCATCGCCAACACCGTGGGGTTGGACCAAGCCCTCACGGCGCGTGTGTTGCAGCTTGCGAATTCACCGTTCTATGGGCGTTCTGGTCAAGTGGCCTCTATCCGCGATGGCATCAACATCCTGGGACTGCGGCAACTCAACGGGTTGGTGGCCGCCGCCACGGTCACCCTGCAGTTTGAAAGATTGCATGGCAAGCCGTTGGGCATGACCGAGTTCTGGCAACACTCGATCGCATGCGCCGTGACCTCACGCCAGCTGGCGTTGTCTTGCGGCTTGGACGATGCGGCGGCGTTCACCGCAGGCTTACTGCACGACGTGGGCCGGTTGGTGCTGGACAACCATTGCCCGGAAGCCATGGTCGAGGTCAAACAGTGGACCGAACAGCACTCGGTACCGCTCTGCGCAGCGGAGCGCCAACTGCTGGGCATCTGTCACGCCGAGATCGGCGAATGGGTGAGCCGCCACTGGCGATTCACCCCCGACATCATCGAAGCCATTGCCAACCACCACCAACCACCACCGGCAGGACCGACCACTTTGATCGATGTGGTTCATGCCGCGAATGCCATGGTCCAAGGCATTGAGACACCCGGCACCGTGCTGCAGTCAGACAGTCCCGCTATTGATGCGCTGGCGTGGTCACGCCTGCGACTTGGCCCGGAAAGCGTGCAAGCGTTGCAAGCCCAGGTCGCCGCAGAGTGCGCCAACCTCCAAACGGTGCTGGGACGACCACAGGAGCCGATATGACCCCTTACGACAGTGCGTGCCCAGACAGCGAAACCAACCTGTCCGACATGTCGGGCGAACAAATCCGTTCAGTGGCGGAGGAGTTGTTGCAGGCCAACCGTGACCTCAAGTTGCTCAACCACCGACTGTCCGATGCCCAGAACAAGCTTGTGCAATCGGAAAAACTGGCGTCCATCGGTCAACTGGCTGCAGGGGTGGCTCATGAAATCAACAACCCAATCGGGTTCATCTTCTCGAACTTCGGGACCTTGACCCAGTACCTCGACGATTTGTTCAAGATGCTGGCCGCTTACGAGGCGTGCGAGCCATTGATCGCTGATGCCCAGGCGCGCCAATGCGTGCTGAACACCAAAAAAGACATCGACATCGACTACCTCAAACAGGACATCCCCAACCTGATGCGGGAGTCCCGAGATGGCATTCAACGCGTGAAAAAGATCGTACAGGACTTGAAAGATTTCTCCAGGGTGGACGCGCGGCAGGAGTGGGAGTACGTTGACTTGCACAACGGCATTGACTCAACGCTCAACATTGTCAATAACGAGATCAAATACAAAGCCGATGTGGTGAAGCAGTACAGCCAGCTGCCAGAGGTGCAATGCCTACCCTCGGCACTGAATCAGGTTTTCTTGAACCTGCTGGTGAACGCGGCACAGGCCATCACTTCTGAGCGAGGCACCATCACCATCCAGACGGGGGTACAAGGTCAGCACGTGTGGGTCGATATCGCGGACAACGGCGCAGGCATCGCGCAGGAAAATCTGCAGAAGATATTCGACCCGTTTTTCACCACCAAGCCGGTGGGCAAAGGGACCGGATTGGGCTTGTCACTGTCATACGGTATCGTGCAAAAGCATGGGGGGCGCCTGGAGGTCAGCAGCACGGTGGGGTTGGGCACCAATTTCAGAATCACCCTACCCGTTCACCAGCCCGTTCAGGACACCCCCGCATGACCGCTGACCAAGATCACCCCACGGAAGACGCCATCGCGGCTCAAGCGCCCAGCGCCTGGTCTGTTCTGTGCGTGGACGACGAACCCAACATCCTTGCGGCACTCAAGCGTGCATTGCGCCCGGAAGGCTGCCGCGTGCTGACGGCACAAAGCGGCGCAGAGGCACTGGCGCTCATGGAGGACGATCCGACCGACGTGGTGGTCAGCGACATGCGCATGCCGGGCATGGACGGTGCCACCCTGCTGGCCAAAATCCGGCAACGCTGGCCAGAAACCGAACGGATCTTACTGACCGGCTACTCCGACATGGCGGAAACCGTGGCCGCCATCAATGGCGGTCAGATTTACCGCTACATCCACAAACCCTGGGACGATCTGGAGGTTCGGATTGCGGTGCGGCAGGCTGCGGAACGACGCGCCTTGGGCCGAGAGCGCACCCGGCTGGAGGTGCTGACGCGGCAACAAAATGTGGCCCTGCAAGCACTGAACGCAGAGTTGGAGGCAAAAGTCCAGGCGAGGACCCTGGACCTGGCCCAAGCCAATGAGCAACTCAAGCGAAATTATTTGACCAGCATCAAGATCTTTGCCAATTTGATGGAGTTGCGCCATGGGGTGGGCGCTGGCCATGGAAAAAGAACAGGCGACCTCGCGCGCCGCACGGCGGCCGCCATGGGCTGCAGCGCCGAACAGACACAGGACATCTTGGTTGCCGGCTTGCTCCATGACGTGGGCTTCATGGCCCTGCCCGACCATGTGCTGGACAAACCGGTGGGTCGGTTGGCGCCCGATGAGCTGAAGCTGTACAAACGGCACCCGGTCGTGGGCGCACAAGCCTTCATGGCATTGGATGCGCACCAGGAGGTGGCCGACTACATCCGGTCACACCACGAGCGGTTCGACGGGGCGGGCTTCCCTGATGGCTTGGCTGGCGCTGACGTGCCGCTCGGGGCGCGTATTCTGGCGGTTGCCTCCAGTTACGACGATCTCCTGCGAGGGCATCTGACAGGGGGGCAACTCACCGACACAGAAGCGCAGACGCTGATGCTGCGCGGCCGCGGTGGGCAATTCGACCCCGATGTGCTGGATGCCTTCTTGAACGTCCTGCAGGCTGGGCGTGAGCGGACGCCAGCACCACCTTCACTGGACACCGATCACCTGCAGCCTGGCATGGTGTTGTCCAAAGACCTGCTCTCTAAAGAAGGGGTTCTGCTGCTTTCAGCTGGTCAGGCGCTGACACGGGAGACCATCTGGCGCATCCAGCGCTACGAGGTCCTTGAAAACACCACCATCAAGATCGAGATTCAGCAGGACAAGCCGACCCCACTCCATCAGGGGCTGGCTTAACGGCTCAATACGCGGTCACTTGGGCCGCCAAACGCTGCAAACGTGCCCGGTATTCGATCGCGTCAAACGGGCGTCGGGCTGCCCCGCTGTCCACCGCGGCTTTCGCAACCCGCAGCGAGACCTCTTCAAGCAAGCGGTTGTCCAGCAAAGTCGGCAACAGCTTGTTCGCACCGAAAGCCGCGTCGCGTCTGGCCAGTTCTGCCAACGCGTGGACTGCGGCCAGCTTCATGTCGTTGTTGATTTGTCGTACCCCAGTGTCCAAAGCGGCACGGAACAAGTAGGGAAAGCACAACGCGTTGTTGACTTGGTTGGCATAGTCAGACCGACCGGTGGCGATGATTGCCTGAGGGGACACCTCTGCCACAAGCTCCGGGCGAATTTCTGGCTCTGGGTTGGCCAAACTAAACACCACTGGCGCAGGGGCCATGGACTTCACCATGTCCTGATTCACCAAACGAGGACCTGACAGCCCCAAGAAAACATCGGCCCCCACCAAAGCGTCGGCCAGGGTCCTAGCGGCTGTTGGGCAGGCCCACGCGCCCTTTTCACCGTCATCGCCAGGGGCGTGGCGGCCATCATGAATCACCCCCCGAGAGTCGCACACCAAGGTGTTTTCACGCTTGAGGCCGACACCGAGCAGCAGCTCCAGACAGGCGATAGCGGCAGCCCCCGCGCCATTGCAGACCAAACGGACCGTGTCCAACGACTTTCCCTGAAGGTGCAGGGCGTTCATCAGCCCAGCAGCAACCACGATGGCTGTGCCATGTTGGTCATCGTGGAACACCGGGATGTCCAAACGCTCGCGAAGCACACGCTCGATGTGAAAACACTCAGGCGCCTTGATGTCCTCCAAGTTGATGCCACCAAAGGTCGGGTGCAGGCTGGCGACGATGTCGATCAGCTTCTGTGGGTCGCTCTCATCGATTTCGATGTCGAATGCGTCGATACCCGCAAAACGTTTGAAAAGGACCGCTTTGCCCTCCATGACTGGCTTGCTGGCCAAGGCCCCGATCGCACCCAGGCCGAGCACTGCCGTACCGTTGCTGACGACGGCGACCAGATTACCCTTGGCTGTGTACTCATACGCCTTGTACGGATCCCGGGCAATTTCTTCACAAGGCGCAGCCACGCCCGGCGAGTAAGCCAAAGCCAAGTCGTCCTGCCCCGCTACTTTCTTGGTGATCTGAATGGCCAGCTTGCCTGCTGTGTCCCCAATATCTGCAGGTCGGTGGTATGCCAATGCCGCTGCTTGAAGCGCGCTATGGGGCTCGGCCGCAGGCTGGAGCTGCTGCTGTTGGCTTGATGAACTGGCGGTCATTTCGGTTGTGTCTGCGGTCAAAAGATGTGGGAAGGTCACAGGGCGTCATTCCCACTCGATGGTGGCGGGGGGTTTGGAACTGACGTCGTAGGTCACCCGGTTGATGCCACGCACCTCATTGATGATTCGGCTGGAGACCTTCTTCAACAACGCGTACGGCAACTCGGCCCAGTCGGCGGTCATGAAGTCGCTGGTCTGTACCGCACGCAACGCCACCACGTATTCGTAGGTCCGGCCATCGCCCATCACCCCCACACTCTTGACGGGCAAGAACACCGCGAAGGCTTGGCTGGTGAGGTCATACCAGTTCTTACCGCTGGCGGTATCGCGACAGCTGCGCAATTCTTCGATGAAGATGGCATCGGCACGGCGCAACAGGTCGGCGTACTCTTTCTTGACTTCGCCCAAAATGCGAACGCCGAGCCCGGGCCCCGGGAACGGGTGGCGATGAACCATTTCAGGCGGTAGCCCCAAAGCAATGCCCAGTTCCCGAACCTCGTCCTTGAACAGGTCACGCAACGGCTCCAACAGCTTCAAACCCAACTGTTCTGGCAAGCCACCCACGTTGTGATGGCTTTTGATCGTGACGGCCTTCTTGCTTTTGGAACCGCCAGACTCAATCACATCGGGGTATATCGTCCCCTGAGCGAGCCATTGGGCGCCTTTCGCCCCGAGGTTCTTGAGCTTGCTCGCCTCGGCTTTGAACACGTCAACGAACAAGCCGCCGATGATTTTTCTCTTTTGCTCGGGGTCGCTCACCCCAGCGAGTTGTCCAAGGAACAACCCACTCGCATCGACCCGAACCACCTTCGCGCGCAATTTGCCCGCGAACATATCCATCACCATATCGCCTTCGTTCAAACGCAGCAAGCCATGGTCGACGAACACACACGTCAGCTGGTCACCAATCGCGCGGTGGATGAGCGCAGCGGCCACCGACGAGTCCACTCCGCCAGAAAGGCCCAATATGACTTCCTCATCGCCGACCTGCGCGCGGATTTTCTCCACAGCCTCAGCGATGTGGTCGCGCATCACCCAATCTGGCTTGACACCACATATGCCCAATACAAAGCGTTCTAGGATGGCTTGCCCTTGAAGGGTGTGAGTGACCTCGGGGTGAAACTGGACGGCATAAAAGCGGCGGTCCTCGTCTGCCATGCCAGCGATGGGGCAACTGTCCGTACTCGCCATCAGCTTGAACCCCGGGGGCAACTCCGTGACTTTGTCACCGTGGCTCATCCAGACGTTCAGCATGCCAAAGCCCTCAGGAGAGGTGAAATCGGCGATGTCTTTCAACAATGCGGTGTGCCCGCGTGCCCGCACCGCGGCGAAACCGAATTCCCGGTGCAGCCCGCTTTCTACTTTGCCGCCGAGCTGGTGCGCCATGGTTTGCATGCCATAACAAATGCCCAGCACCGGTACTCCCAGACCGAAGACCGACGGCGGCGCTTTGTCGGTGCTGTCCTCGTATACGCTGGCGTGGCTGCCAGACAAGATCACGCCCTTCAGATTGCCGTCTGCCGCGTAAGACCGTATCCATTCGTCGCTCACGTCGCAGGGATGCACCTCGCAGTAAACATGGGCTTCGCGCACGCGGCGAGCGATTAACTGCGTGACTTGCGAACCAAAGTCGAGGATGAGAATTTTTTGATGCATGGCGGACAAAAAGAAAAAGGGGCGGCCCTGCGGCTGCCCCTGTGGGACTGACCGGATCACTCCGCCCGGTAGTTGGGCGCTTCCTTGGTGATCTGCACGTCGTGGACGTGGCTTTCACGGATACCGGCGGAGGTGATCTCCACGAACTCGGCCTTGTTTTTCATGTCCTCGATGGTGGCGCAACCGCAATACCCCATGGACGCCCTCACCCCGCCCGCCATTTGGAACACGATGGCGACCATCGACCCTTTGTATGGCACCCTGCCCTCAATCCCCTCGGGCACAAGTTTGTCGGCGTTCGGGTTGCCCGACGTCGACTCTTGGAAGTAACGATCGGCGCTGCCTTGCTGCATCGCCCCGATGCTGCCCATACCGCGGTAGCTCTTGTAGCTGCGCCCTTGAAACAAGACGATCTCACCGGGTGCCTCTTCGGTGCCCGCAAAAACACCCCCCATCATCACGGTGCTGGCCCCCGCCGCAATGGCTTTCGCGATGTCTCCGCTGTACCGGATGCCGCCATCGGCGATCAGCGGCACATCGGAACCGCGCAGGGCCGTGGCGACGTTGTCAATTGCCATGATTTGAGGGACACCGACCCCTGCGACGATGCGCGTGGTGCAAATCGAACCTGGCCCGATACCAACTTTGACCGCGTCGGCGCCCGCCTCGGCCAACGCAAGCGCTGCGGCACCTGTCGCGATGTTGCCGCCAATGACGTCGATCTGCGGGTAGTTGTTCTTGACCCACCGAACGCGCTCAATCACGCCTTGGCTGTGTCCATGGGCTGTGTCCACCACAACCGCGTCAACGCCGGCCTTGACCAACAGCTCCACCCGCTCTTCTGTCCCCTCGCCCACACCCACAGCCGCCCCAACACGGAGTCGCCCTGACGCGTCGCGGGCTGCGTTTGGGAAGCTGGTTTGCTTGGCGATGTCTTTGACGGTGATCAACCCTTTGAGCTCGAAAGCTTCATTGACCACCAACAAGCGCTCCAGTTTGTGCTTGTTCAACAAAGCTTTCGCTTCTGCTGGGGATGTGCCTTCGGGCACAGTCACCAGCTTGTCGCGCGGGGTCATGATGTGGCTGACGGGAACGTCGTACCGGGTTTCAAAGCGCAGATCCCGGTTGGTCACGATGCCGACCACCTTACCGCCATCGCATACGGGGAATCCTGACACGCCCAATTGCTCGGACAGATCCAAAACTTGGCGTACCGTGTGGCCGGGGGTAATGACCACGGGGTCGCGCAACACACCCGATTCGTAGCGCTTGACACGGGCCACTTCCGCAGCCTGTTGCTTGGGCGTGAGGTTCTTGTGCACGATACCAATACCACCCTCTTGGGCGATGGCAATCGCCAGGCGGGCCTCGGTCACCGTGTCCATGGCGGCCGACACCAAGGGCAAGTTCAGGGTGATGTTGCGCGAAAAGCGGGTGGCAAGCGAGGTGTCCTTGGGCAGGACTTGGGAGAACGCTGGCACCAGCAACACATCGTCGAAGGTGAGCGCTTTTCCTAGCAGGCGCATTTGAAAGCTCCAAAAGCCAGATTGTACTCGTGCGTCCATCGCGAACGGACCCCGCCACCGTGGAGATAGACTCACGGTATGAAGGTAGTCCGCTGTCTGATTTTGTTCATGTGCCTGAGCGGGTTGACCGCAGCCACCGCCCAATGGGGCTGGCGCGACAACGCGGGCAGCGTTGTGTACAGCGACCGTCCCCCGCCTCCCGACGTGCCTGCGAAAGACATCGTTAAGCGACCTGCGGGGGTGAAACCTGAAACAGTGACGGCGGAGCCGCCACCCTCCCAGCCTGAAACCGCGGCGAGCGCACCACGCCCCGCAGCCAGCACCAGCGACGCCAAGAACGCTCCCAAGCCCACCACTGAAAAACAAGCGGAAGAACAGCGCAAGAAGGCCGAGGCCGATAAATCGGCAAAGGCCAGGGCAGAGAACTGCGCCCGCGCAGTGCAGGCCAAGAACACCTACGAGTCGGGGGTGAGGTTGGCCCGCGCCAACGCGCAGGGCGAGCGGGTTTTTATGGACGAGGCCACTCGAACGGCCGAACTGAAGCGGATTCAATCGGTGATCGCAACCGACTGCCAGTGATGAGGCCCATACCCAGCTGCGGGTCAGTAACCCGCTTTCGCATTCACACGTTGCTTTGAAAACAACCCGGCCCTGCGGCTGCCCTGCTTCTTGAAACGTTCTCGACGGGCCGACTTGGGGTCAACTTTCAAGGGGCGGTACAGCTCCACCCGGTCGCCGGTAACGAGAACTTGCTCGGGTCGCACGGGTGTCCCCCAAACCCCCCAGTCGTCGCCTGAACCACCAAGCCCATCGTGGAGAGCGGCCAAACCCGATGCGTGCAACGCATCGCGTGCGGTAGCGCCTTGAGGCAAAGAAACACGCACCTCAATCACCTGCCCTGCCACCGGCGAGTAGGCCACCACCGCGTCCACGCGCTGCACGTTATCGCGATCCATACACCTGTTCGGCCCGCTTCACGAAGGCGTCCACCAAACTGCCGGCAATTTTGTCGAACACAGGCCCGACCAGCATCGCCAATGCAGCGTTGTCAAATCCATAATTCAGTTGGAGTTCAACCCGACAAGCCCGGTTGATAACCCCGTCGGCCGAGGAACCCAAAGACACAAAACGCCACTCGCCTTCGAGTTGTGAAAAAGGACCATTGACCAACTGAAGGTGGATCTTTTCAGACGACCGATGGGTGTTGCGGGTGGTGAAGCTTTGGCGAATGCCGCTGAAATGCATGCCGATCTCGGCCGTCATGCCATCAGGGTCTTCACTCAATACGCGGGCGTGACTGCACCAAGGCAGAAAGGCGGGATAGGACGGCACATCGGCAACCAGCCGGAACATTTCGTCCGCGCTGTACCAAATCAACACCGATTTCTGGACACTTTTCATGGGCATCTGGCAGAGGCGCTGCCACTCAAAACCAGGGCTGGCGACAGACCAGCCGGTATGATGCATCACGCGGTGATTGTATTGACGCCGTGAGCCTGTCAACCACCCGCCCATGGTCAAGAAATCCGAAGCCGCCAGCCCCAAAAACGCACGCATTGCCGACAACAAGAAAGCGGCTTACAACTACTTCTTCGAAGAAAGGTTTGAAGCCGGTATGGTGCTGGAGGGCTGGGAAGTGAAAGCCTTGCGTGAGGGCAAGGCCCAATTGACCGACGGGTATGTGTTGATCCGCGATGGTGAACTCTACGTGCTCGGCTGTCAGATCAACCCCCTCAAGACCGCATCCAGTCACGTGAATCCCAACGCGACACGTACCAAAAAGCTGTTGCTCCACAAAGCGGAAATCAAGCGACTGGTAGGCAAAGTGGAGCAGAAGGGTTACACCCTGGTACCGCTCAACCTGCATTGGAAAGCGGGCAAGGTGAAGTGCGAGATTGCCTTGGCAAAAGGCAAAGCCGAGCACGACAAGCGGGACACCATCAAAGACCGTGAAGGCAAACGCGAAGTGGAACGGGCGATGAAAAGTCGACATCGCTGAGTTTCTGGACTGCCACGCCCCGTTTGCTCAGCCCAGGTGTGCCAACGGGTGATGCGCAGTGTCACCCCATGGGTTCTGAAAAAAAGCCTTCACCTCGGAAGCCTGAACGTCCTCCAGCCGGCTCGGGTACCACCGGGGTCGATGGTCCTTGTCGATGGCCAGGGCACGAATGCCTTCCACCGTCTCGCTGGCGGCGCCAGGGCGGAGGTGAAAGCATTGATGAACCATCACGCGTTCCATGCGCAGTGCGTCAGCCAAACCCATTTCGCGGCCACGGCGGATTTGTTCCAAAACCACGTGCAGCATCAAAGGCGATCTTTTGCGCAATAGCGTGAGTGTCTCAGTAGCCCATGCGCCGGAGCTGGCTTCGAGCGAACGCACCATGTCTTGAACCGTTGAGAGGCCAAACACCGCGTCGATTTCCGCGCGGTCGGGTTTGCGCTGCGTTGCATGGGCGCAGCGGGATTGAACCCAGCTCTCCACAGCCGCACCGCTCTCGAATGGGGTATGAGCCAATGTTTCCCAAATGACAGGCAACTCGGAAGTGCCGAGTTGGCCGTCGGCCAGACCCCAGGCCAGCGCTTCTTCGGGACCCAGTGTCAAGCCAGTCAGACCCAGGTACTCGCCAACGCGACCTGGACACCTGCTGAGAAAATAGCTGCCGCCGACATCGGGAAAAAGGCCTATGCCTGTTTCAGGCATGGCCATCCTGGTGCGTTCCGTCACCACCCTGAGACTCGCCCCCTGACTGATGCCCATGCCCCCTCCCATGACCACCCCGTCCATCAGTGCGATGTAGGGTTTTGGGTAAGTGGCGATCAAGTGGTTGAGTCGGTACTCCTCGGTGAAAAAGTCGTCCAGCGCAGGGTCACCCGACAACGCGGCGGTGTGGAAGAACCGGATGTCTCCCCCAGCGCAAAAGTTCCCGAACGCATCGTCTTTTCCAGCCCCGCGGATGACCACCGCCAGCACGTCGGGGTCTTCACGCCACGCTGTCAAACCAGAGGTCAATTGGCGAACCATGCCGAGAGACAGCGCATTCATCGCCCTGGGTCGGTTCAGAGTCAAAAAGCCAACGGCTCCACGCCGTTCAGCGATCACGTCGGTTTCGGTGTGGGTGGTGTTCACGCTTTGCTCTCCAAACCATTGCGTTGCTGGGTACCCGCCAGGACTGACACCCGTCAGCACATATTCACGTCCCTTGGAACGGCAGCATCCTGCGGGCTATTGTGGGCCGCCTGCACAGCGCCTTAGCCCATGCGCCGCGTTCAGCGGGTCAACCTTCGCGGCTGGCGCGCTTGCGCTCGTGCTCTTTCAAGTGGCGCTTACGCAGCCGGACGCTTTTGGGTGTGATCTCAACCAGTTCGTCGTCCTCGATGAACTCGACGCCATATTCCAACGTCAATTCGATCGGCGGGGTAATTTTGACTGCGTCTTCCTTGCCAGATACGCGAAAGTTCGTGAGCTGCTTGGTCCGGGTTGCATTCACGACCAAGTCGTTGTCGCGGCTGTGAATGCCCACGATCATGCCCTCGTACACCGGGTCATTCGCCTTCACAAACATCCGGCCGCGGTCGTCCAGCTTGCCCAAGGCGTAGGTGAAGATCTCGCCGTCGTCCATTGAAATCAACACGCCGTTTTTGCGTCCACCAATGTCGCCTTTGTGCGGCTCGTAACTGTCGAAAATGTTCGAAATCAAACCTGAGCCACGCGTGAGGTTCAAAAACTCATTGGAGAAACCAATCAGGCCGCGTGCAGGAATACGGTACTCAAGCCGCACACGACCCCGACCGTCCGGCTCCATATTGACCAGTTCGCCTTTGCGCTCACCCAGGGCCTGCATCACGCCGCCCTGGTGCTGTTCCTCTATATCGGCCGTCACCAACTCGATGGGTTCGCATCGCTCACCGTTGATTTCTTTGAACACCACGCGAGGTTTGGACACTGCCATCTCGTAACCTTCGCGGCGCATGTTTTCCAGCAGGATGGTGAGGTGCAGTTCACCTCGGCCAGACACCTCAAACACACCCTCTTCGTCGGTCTCTTTTACGCGCAAAGCCACGTTGTGCTGCAGCTCCTTTTGCAGTCGGTCCCAGATCTGTCGACTGGTCACGTACTTGCCTTCACGTCCGGCCAAAGGGCTGGTGTTCACACAGAAGTTCATGGTCAGCGTGGGCTCGTCCACCTTCAGCATGGGCAGCGGCTGAGGGTTCAGCGGGTCTGTCACCGTGACGCCGATGCCGATGTCGGCGATGCCGTTGATCAACACGATGTCGCCTGGACCCGCTTCGGTGGCTTGAACCCGCTCTAAGCCCTGGAACGTCAGCACTTGATTGACGCGGCCTTTGACCGACTTGCCGTCTGGGCCTTCCATGACCACCACGTCCATCATGGGTTTGAGCGTGCCTGCGCTGATGCGGCCAACCCCAATCCGGCCAACAAAGGTAGAAAAGTCCAAGGCCGAAATCTGCAGCTGCAACGGCGCGGCTGGATCGCCCTTTTGAGGCGGAACGTGCTTCAAGATGGTGTTGAAGAGGGCAGACATGTCCGGGCCCCACTGCTCGCCCGCCGCACCCTCTTCTAGCGAGGACCAGCCATTGATGCCCGACGCATAGACCACCGGAAAATCGAGCTGATCATCGGTTGCGCCCAGCTTGTCGAACAGGTCGAACGCGGCGTTCACCACCTTGTCGCAATTGGCACCGGGTTTGTCAACCTTGTTGACCACCACGATGGGCTTAAGACCCAAAGCGAGCGCCTTTTTTGTCACAAAGCGGGTCTGCGGCATCGGGCCTTCTTGAGCGTCGATCAGCAACAGCACACCATCGACCATGGACAGCGCACGCTCAACCTCACCGCCGAAGTCGGCGTGGCCCGGCGTATCCACGATGTTGATGTGGGTACCTTCCCAAGTCACGGCGCAGTTTTTGGCCAAGATGGTGATCCCGCGCTCCTTTTCGATCGCGTTGTTGTCCATCACCGTGTCAACGACTTTTTCGTGCTCTGCGAAGGTGCCCGACTGCCGCAGAAGTTGGTCCACCATGGTGGTCTTGCCGTGGTCGACGTGCGCGATGATGGCGATGTTGCGGATTTGCTTGGTACTCATGGTGCTTTCCTGGATAGGCCGTCACGCGGAAGCATGCGGTCGGTTTTCTAAAATTTGTTGGATATCGATCGGACTCAGCAGTCGATCGGGAATCAGTTCTCGGGCGGTGATGTGGGCAACCCCCAGCAAGGCCTGTGGGGCGGAGCCGAACACGGCGACCCTGGGATGGTCTGGCAAATCCACCCTGCGGCGCAAGCCGCTGAGAAATCGCCCTGAATTGTCGCCGTCCAGCGTGACCCGCTCGTGACCGGCCAGCAGGGCGTCCACTGGCCGTAAACAAGCCAGACGTTCCGATTCCGACATGGCTTCTAGCTGGGCCAAACCCACGCACTGGTGCTCAAAAAAATCTCCAGTGGCGATACGGCGTAACGCGACCAAATGACCGCCGCAACCCAGCGCCTCGGCGATGTCTTCGCCGAGGGTTCGGATGTAAGTCCCTTTGCTGCACGTTACGCGCAATCGCAAAAAGGGCTCCGGGCCCGTCAGTTGCACATCGAGCAGTTCCAGTTCGTGGATCACCACATCGCGTGCCGGGCGGTCGACCGTCTCGCCACGCCTCGCGAACTCATACAGCGCGACGCCGTCTCGCTTCAGGGCGCTGTGCATGGGGGGAACTTGCTGGATGGGCCCCATGAAACGGTCCAACACCTCCACCACCTCGCCGAGGCTACAGGTGACTGGATTTGTCGCAACCACCTGCCCTTCAGCATCCCCTGTGAGGGTCTTGCTGCCCAACCGAACGGTGGTTTCATATGCCTTGTCGGCGTCCAAGTGCAATTGGCTGAACTTGGTCGCAGCACCAAAGCAGAGGGGCAGCACGCCTGTGGCCAAGGGATCCAAGGTGCCAGTGTGGCCCGCCTTCTCCGCCCTCAACAACCATTTCGCCTTTTGGAGGGCATCGTTGCTGGACCAACCCAGTGGCTTGTCCAGCAACAGCACACCGTGGACCGGACGCCTCTGCACACGGACGCGCAATGGCGCGACCGTGGATTCAGCACATGCCACACGGCCGGGGGCGACGGAGTCCGTTCGGTGATCGTGCGGTTCCTTGCCCCCCAAGGGAGCACCCCCTCCTTGGGACGGCTCGGCGACGGTCATGTTCAATCGTCCTTGGCCCGAGAGGACACGGCTTTGGCGATCAGCGCATTCATATCTGCCGCCCGCTCAGGGGTTCTGTCAAACAGAAAATGCAGGGTGGGCACCGTGTGGATGTGCAGTCGTTTGAACAAGCCGTTGCGCAAAAAGCCAGCGGCTTGGTTCAGTGCCAACTCACACGCCACCGGGTCCCCTACCAGCACGCTGAAGAACACCTTCGCGTGCGCGTAGTCCGGCGTGACCTCCACGGATTGCACCGTGACCATGCCCACGCGGGGGTCTTTCAATTCGCGCGCGATCAGCTCGGTCAGATCCCTTTGGATCTGATCGGCCACCTTGAAGCTCCGGTTGACAGTTGACGGCTTGCGCGCAGGCATCAAAGCGTTCTCGCGACTTCCTTGACCTCAAAAAACTCCAGTTGGTCGCCTGCAGCGATGTCGTTGTAGTTCTTCAACTTGATGCCACACTCGAAGCCTTCCTTGACCTCGCGCACGTCGTCCTTGACGCGCTTGAGCGATTCCAGCTCCCCGGTGTACACCACCACGTTGTCGCGCAACAGGCGGAACTTTGCCGACCGGTTGACCATGCCGGAGGTGACCATACAACCGGCCACAGTGCCGATCTTGGACGCCACGAACACCGTGCGGATTTCCGCAGTGCCGATGACTTCCTCCTTTTTGTCCGGCGTCAACATGCCAGACATGGCCACTTTCAGGTCGTCTACCGCGTCGTAAATGATGCTGTAGTAGCGGATGTCCACGCCGTTGCCTTCAGCCAGCTTGCGGGCCCCCGCATCAGCGCGCACATTGAAGCCGATGATCACCGCTTTGGACGCAATGGCCAAGTTGATGTCGGACTCACTGATCCCGCCCACTGCGGCGTACACCATCTGCACTTTGACCTCATCGGTCGACAGTTTGAGCAGCGACTGCGCCAATGCCTCTTGTGAGCCTTGGACATCGGACTTGATGATGATCGGCAGGGTCTTGACCTCTCCCGCCGTCATGTCCGCGAACATGTTCTCCAACTTGGCAGCCTGTTGTTTGGCCAGTTTGGTGTTACGGAACTTGCCCGCGCGATAAGTGGCGATTTCGCGGGCGCGGCGTTCATCGGTCAGTACCATGAACTCATCGCCTGCCTGCGGCACTTCGGTCAGGCCTTGGATCTCCACCGGAATAGACGGACCGGCCATTTTGATCGCTCGGCCGTTCTCGTCCAGCATGGCGCGGACCCGCCCGTAAGTTTGACCCGCCAAAACCACATCGCCTGTTTTGAGCGTGCCGGACTGAACCAGGACGGTGGCGACCGGGCCACGGCCTTTGTCCAGCTGAGCCTCAATCACCAGGCCCTTGGCCAAGGCGTCAACCGGTGCTTTCAGTTCAAGCACTTCGGCTTGCAACAACACCTGTTCCAACAGGTCATCGATGCCTTGACCGGTTTTGGCAGACACCGAAACGAAAGGCGACTCGCCGCCATACTCTTCGGGCACCACCTCTTCCACCACCAGCTCTTGCTTCACTCGCTCGGGGTTGGCATCAGGCTTATCGATTTTGTTGACAGCAACCACGATTGGCACGCCAGCCGCTTTGGCGTGTTTGATGGCCTCTTTGGTTTGTGGCATCACACCGTCGTCTGCCGCCACCACCAGGATGACGATGTCGGTTGCCTGTGCACCCCGGGCACGCATGGCCGTGAAGGCCTCGTGGCCTGGCGTGTCAAGGAAGGACACCATGCCCCGTGGTGTTTCCACGTGGTAGGCGCCGATGTGCTGCGTGATGCCGCCCGCTTCGCCAGCGGCCACTTTGGCGCGCCGGATGTAGTCAAGCAGCGAGGTCTTGCCATGGTCCACGTGACCCATGACCGTGACCACAGGGGCACGGGGCATCGCTTCGCCTTCCGCAGCCGCGACGTCTTGATCGGTGAACGCTTCAGGATCATCCAGCGCGGCCACGATGGCTTTGTGGCCCATTTCTTCCACGACGATCATCGCAGTGTCTTGGTCCAGGGGCTGGTTGATCGTGACCATCTGGCCCAACTTCATCAATTGCTTGATGACCTCAGAGGACTTCACGGCCATCTTGTGCGCCAATTCGCCAACAGTGATGGTTTCTGGAACGTGAACCTCCAGCACGCGCGCCTCCACTGGCGCGGCCAATCCCACGTCACCTCGGTCGTTGCGATCGTTGCCGCGGCGACCGCGTGGCCCGCCTCGCCAGTTGCCGCGACCCACACCTCCGCTGGTGTCGCCACGTGTTTTTATTTCTTTCTTTTTCGCCGGGTCACCCGCCCAACTTGACGACAATTTGGCGGACTTGACTTCTTTATTGGCGTCGCCGGTGGTGGCGCCTGCCGGCCGGCCGATGGTGGAACCAGCAGGCTTGTGCAAAGTCCCTTTCATGCCGGGTTTGTTCGGGTCGGCCTTGGCTTCGGGCTTGGTTTCTTCAGGCTTCTTGGCGGTCAGCACCTTTTTTGGCGTTGCCATCATGGTGCGGATCGCTGCGGCCTCCGCCTCGGCGCGGCGGCGGCGCTCTTGTAATTCCAATGTGCGGGCCGCCTCGTCGTCGGAGCGGGCCTTGGATTCGGCCTCGGCCTTCAACCGCGCTTCCTCCTTGGCCGCCGCCTCTGCGGCCACGCGCTGCGCCTTGGCTTCAATGGCTGCCGCGTCGCTCATGCTGGCTTTGTCGGCGATCGCTTCTTTTTTGGCGCGCTCCGCCGCTTCATATGCGGCAGCGCGCTCGGCAGCCTCTCGCTCACGGGCTTCTGTGGCCTCGCGAAGACGGCGCTTCTCGGCCAAATCCTCCTCCTGACGACGCAGCAGCTCGGCGTGGCGGCGCGCCTCTTCCTCCCGGCGAGCGAGTTCGGCGTCGTCCACGGTGGGTTGGCTCGGTGGTGCGCCAGCAGACGATTCGCCGGCCGACGGGGCGCCCTCAAGCTCGTCATCTCGCTTGATGAAAGTACGCTTCTTGCGAACCTCCACCTGAATTGTGCGGGCGCGTCCTGTCGCGTCGGCCTGCTTGATCTCGCTGGTCGACTTTTTCACCAAGGTGATCTTCTTGCGGTCGGCAGTGGCGGTGCCGTGGCTGGCTTGCAGATGACTCAACAGCCGCTGTTTGTCGGTATCGGTCAATGGGTCGGCCGCGCTGGATTTGGCTACGCCTGCCGCCTTGAGTTGGTCAAGCAGGGTGTCGGGCGATTTTTTGAGTTCGGCAGCGAACTCGGCTACGGTGGTACTGGGCATATCTGGCGTTCCTGGTGATGGCCTTCATGACCCAGACTCTTCGTCGGCTTCACTGGTGAACCAGTGAGCGCGAGCGGTCATGATCAGGGCGGTGGCCTCTTCCGCGGTCTGGCCGGTGATCTCGGTGAGTTCGTCCGTGGCCAAATCGGCCAGGTCGTCGCGGCTGTGCACACCGGCCTCGGTGAGTTTGACAATCAACTCTGGCGTCAGCCCCTCGATGTCGCGCAGCGCCTGAGAAACGGCCTCGACGCCTTCTTCTTTGGCGATCTCCATCGTCAGCAACACGTCCTTGGCGCGGGCGCGGAGCTCATTCACCGTGTCCTCGTCGAAGCTGTCGATTTCCAGCATTTCTTGAATGGGCACGTAGGCCACTTCTTCCAAGCTGGTGAAACCCTCAGAGATCAGGATGTCGGCCACCTCTTCGTCCACATCCAACTTCTCAGTGAACAGGGCGCGAATGGAATCGGTCTCATCGGCCGTTTTGCGCGCCGACTCGGTGGCGTCCATGATGTTGATTTTCCAGCCGGTCAGCTCAGATGCGAGACGAACGTTTTGACCGCCTCGGCCAATTGCGATGGCGAGGTTTTCTTCGTCCACCACGACGTCCATCGCATGGCGCTCTTCATCCACCACAATGGACGTGACGTTCGCTGGCGCCAGCGCACCAATCACGAACTGAGCAGGGTCTTCGCTCCACAAAACGATGTCCACGCGCTCGCCAGCGAGCTCGTTGGTCACTGAATTCACGCGCGTTCCCCGCACGCCGACGCAGGTGCCGATCGGGTCTACCCTTTTGTCGTGGCTCATCACCGCGATCTTGGCGCGGGAGCCTGGGTCGCGTGCGCACGACTTGATTTCCAGCAGGCCCTGTTCGATCTCGGGCACCTCTTGTTTGAAGAGCTCCACCATGTACTCAGGGGCACTGCGAGACAGCAAGATGGGTGCGCCACGAAGTGTCAAATCCACCGACATAATCATCGCGCGGACGCGGTCCCCGGTGCGGAGGTTTTCCTTGGGGATCATCTCCCCACGCTTCAAACGGCCTTCCACCCGACCACTTTCGACAATGAGGTCGCCTTTGTCCAGGCGCTTCACCGTACCCACAAAAATGTTGTCACCGCGGGACATGAAGTCGTTGAGCAGCATTTCACGCTCAGCGTCACGGATTTTTTGCAAGATGACTTGCTTGGCGGCCATCGCACCGATGCGGCCGATCGGGACCGATTCGACCCCTTCTTCGATGTATTCGCCCTCTTCCACGTCAGGCACCCGCTCACGCGCGTCCATCAACAGCTCTTCAGCGTCGGGGTTTTGTAAGCCCGCCTCATCGGGCACCACCAGCCAGCGACGGAAGGTCTCGTAGCTGCCGCTGTCGCGATCCACTGCGACGCGAATGTCTACTTCGCCCGCATAGAGTTTTTTGGTCGCCTGGGCCAGGGCCGACTCCACCGCACTGAACACCACATCGCGCTCAACGCTCTTCTCACGCGAGATGGCATCGACCAACATCAACATTTCGCGATTCATGCCACAACACTCCTGTCTAAATCTGCCAGTTCTTGAACCATGGTGCCGACGGCAGTGGTCCAAGCCTTTCTTTCATCGCGCGGGCTCATGCAGGCCCCGCCGCCAACTTGGGCTTGCGCCCCTTGAAATCCACGATGGGGGCCAGCCGGGCCTCGCGCAACTCGTCCAGAGTGAAACCAAGCGCCTGCATGGCCACCGGCCCGCGTTTGCGACTGATTTTTTGTCCCGGCTTAGGGGCCGGCTCGTCCGACCAAACCACCTGCCAGCCGACATCGGTCCTCTCCAAGCTGCCGCGGAACTTTTTTCGGTTGGCACTCAGCTTGCCCACCGATCCAGTGCCGTCCTGCGGCGCACTGCCAGCCAGACCTGCGTTGGAAGCGGCCACAACGGCAGAACCAATCGGCGACTTCAGGGTGACGTCCACCACCTCACCGATGAAACGCTCAAAATCTTTTTCATGTCGCAGTGGGCGATCAATGCCTGGGGAAGACACTTCCAGCCGCTCGTAGGGCACGCCGTCCACCTCCAGTGCGAACTGAAGCTGGCGTGTGACCTTCTCGCAGTCTTCGACCGTCACAAACTGCTCGACACCCGGTTCCCAAGGCAGGTCGATCGTGATGCGCAGCAACCCTTTGGCGGAACGTTCCACCTCGATCAGGTCGTAGCCGAAACCAGCCACTGTTTGCTCGACAATTTGCTGCAGCGCCACTGTTGGAAAAATCCCCAAAACCCGTGACTCGCACGGGATATGAAAAACGATCGACCAAAAAAAACGGGCGGTAGATACCCGCCCGTTTGGTCGTGAAGCCGTTATTGTACCCGGGGCAGACCCTGACATCAACCCACGGCGTGGTCGAGACCCGCGTTGCCGCGCTAACCCGGGGCCGGCAGCAAGAATTCGCGGCTCACGTGCATGCCTAGCTCGTTTACCCGGTCGAGGAACTGGGTGAGGAAAGCGTGCAAGCCGGTGGCGAGGATTTCGTCAATGCGACCGTATTGCAATTCGGAACGCAGCTTACCCGCCCGGCGCAGCGTTTCACTGCCGGGATCGCCAGTGACCATGGCCAGGTTGGAGACGACCTCATTCAAGCTGGCGTGCAGCGACCGGGGCATGTCGGGGCGCAACACCAGCAGTTCGGCCACCCGTTCGGGTTTGATCACGTCGCGGTAAACCTTGCGGTAGATCTCGAACCCAGAGACGCTGCGCAGAATGGCGCTCCAGTGGTAGAAATCGTACTCTTGGTCCTTTTCACTGGCTACACCAAAAAAATCGCTTTGCAGCGCGTGAAACTTCACATCAACCAACCGGGCAGTGTTGTCAGCCCGCTCCAAAAACGTGCCCAAACGCATGAAGTAAAGCGACTCGTCCATGAGCATGGTGCCAACTGTGACGCCGCGAGACAGATGGGAACGGAACTTGACCCATTCGAAGAACTGGGCTGGGTCGCGCTCGAAATCACCGGCGCTGAGCATGCGGTTGAGCTCCAGCCAAGTTTGGTTTTGGGTTTCCCACACCTCTGTGGTCAACGTGCCGCGCACCGCACGGGCGTTCTCTCTCGCGGCGCGCAAACAAGAAATGATGCTCGATGGGTTGCTTTCGTCGCGCACCATGAAGTCCATCACCTGAGTGGATCGGATCTCACTGTGCTTTGTCAGGTACGCGGGGAGCAACTCGCTGATGCTCAGCAAGCCCTTCCAGCCCAATTGGGCCACCGCCGTCGATTGAGGCAGCAACGCGGTTTGGTAATTCACGTCCAGCATGCGAGCGGTGTTTTCGGCCCGCTCGGTGTAACGGGACATCCAAAAAAGGTGATCGGCGGTTCGTGACAGCATGTTGTCTCTCGTGGTCTTGTCGATGAGTGAGCGTCAGACTTCCAGAATCCAGGTGTCTTTTGTGCCCCCACCTTGCGATGAATTCACCACCAGAGAGCCCTCTTTTAGAGCGACCCGGGTCAGGCCGCCGGGCACCATTTGCACTTCTTTACCGCTCAGAACAAAGGGACGCAGGTCGATGTGGCGCGGCGCGATCCCGCTTTCCACGAACGTCGGGCAGCTCGAAAGGCTGAGCGTGGGCTGGGCGATGTAGCCACTCGGGTTGGCCAAAAGCGCCTTGCGGAAGTCATCGATTTCGATGGCAGTGGACGCGGGCCCGACCAGCATGCCGTAACCACCGGCCCCGTGCACTTCTTTGACCACCAAGTCTTTCAAGTGGTCCAAGGTGTAGGCCAGCTCGTCTTTGTTGCGGCACATGTAGGTCGGCACGTTGTTCAGGATGGGCTTCTCACCCAAATAGAACTCGATCATTTTGGGAACGTACGGGTAGACGGATTTGTCGTCTGCCACCCCAGTACCAACGGCGTTGCATACCGTGACGTTGCCCGCACGGTAAGCCTTCATCAAACCAGCACACCCCAGTGTGGACGTGGCACGAAAGACTTGTGGGTCGAGAAAATCGTCGTCTACCCGCCGGTAGATCACGTCCACACGCTTCGGCCCGCGCGTGGTGCGCATGTAAACAAAGTCGTCTTTGACGAGCAGGTCTTGACCCTCGACCAACTCCACGCCCATTTGCTGCGCTAGAAACGCGTGCTCGAAATACGCGCTGTTGTACATGCCCGGGGTGAGCACCACGACGGTGGGCTCGGCCGTGGCCGGCGGCGCAGAAGCGCGCAAGGTCTCGAGCAACAAGTCGGGGTAGTGCGCCACAGGTGCCACCCGGTGCTGGTTGAAGAGGTCGGGAAACAACCGCATCATCATCTTGCGGTTCTCCAGCATGTAACTCACGCCGCTGGGCACACGCAAGTTGTCTTCCAGCACGTAGTAGGTGCCACTGCCATCGGGGTTGGCGGCCCGGACGATATCAATGCCCGCGATGTTGGAGTAAATCTGGTTGGGCAGGTCCACGCCCATCATCTCTGGACGGAATTGGGCGTTGTTGGTCAACTGCTCGGCTGGCACCAGACCGGCTTTGATGATCTCTTGGTCGTGGTAGACGTCGTGCAAAAAGCGGTTCAAGGCGGTGACGCGCTGCACCAGACCCTTTTCCATCTCTGCCCACTCGGCGGCGGGAATGACTCGGGGAATGAGGTCGAATGGAATGAGCCGCTCGGTGCCACCGTTGTCCGCGTCTTCGTCTTTGGCGCCGTACACCGCAAAGGTGATGCCAACACGACGGAAGATCATCTCTGCCTCTTCCCGCCGCTTGCGCATCATGTCGCCAGGCTGCTTGGCCAGCCATGCATCGTATGTTTTGTAGTGGTCACGGATCTCCTTGCCCTGGGTGAAGAATTTGTAGGGCAAGGCGGTGTACATCTCGTCGAATTTCTGCATCTGCGCGATCTCCTGCACGCAGCTTAGCAAGTTTCAGGCCGATTTCGGCTGGGCTCAGGCGAATCTCACGGCGGCGCGTCAGCGCCGACCGGGCCCGCGGGGTGGTGCCAGTAGCGGCGCGCGGTCGCCCTGTGACAGGTCACCTGCTCTGGCCAGGCCGAGCGCCAGGTCATCGCGCCGCACGAAGGGGACGCCAGCACCGGCACCCCCATCGACTCATAGCGCGCCAACACGGACGGCACCGGGTGACCGAACCGGTTGCGGTAACCCGCCTGGACCAGGGCGAACCGAGGCGCCGCCGCGCCAATGAAAGCTTCGGTCGAGGACGTCTTGCTGCCGTGGTGGGGTACCAACAAAACGTCGGCGCTCAGCGGATGGCCGCTGGCCACCAGCCGCGCTTCCTGCGCCGATTCGATGTCGCCCGTGAGCAACGCCTGGCGCAGCCCGTTGGACACGCGCAGCACGCAGCTCAGGGCATTGCTTTTGCGCGTGGTGTCGTAGTCGCCCGGCAGAGGGTGCAACACCTCAAAGTCCACACCGTCCCATCGCCAGCGTTGTCCAGCCTCGCAGCGGGTCATGGGCCAGCGCGCCCGCAGCGGGTGGTTGGGCTCGATCGAACTGAGGACCAGCGCTTGTGGTTGCTGCGACAGCACCGCTTCGGCGCCGCCGGTGTGATCCACATCACGGTGGCTCAGCACCAGCGTGTTCACCCGCTCGCCCAGCGCCCGGAGCAGAGGCACCACCACACGGTGCCCCGCATCGCTTTCACTGGAATAACGCGGGCCTGCGTCGTACACCAGCGTGTGCCGAGCGGTTCGCAGCAGTACCGCGGTGCCCTGGCCCACGTCGGCCGCCAGCAGCTCGAACTCACCATGCGCTGGCCTGGGCGCTTGCCACAACACCACAGGAAGGACCAGCGGCAGACCCAAGACGCGCCAGCGCCATGGCCACGGCCACACCAACAGCACGCCGCCCAACAGACCCAAGGCCCCAGCCCACAGCGGGGCGACTGCCGTGGTGTAGGTGGCCCATGGCCACGACGCCAGAGGCTTTAACACCCAACCCAGCGCCTCGGCGGCCATCCCCGCCAGGCCCCACAACGGCGCCCAGACCGCGCCTGCCAACGCCAGGGGCGTCAGCACCAGGGTCACCCAAGGGATGGCCACCAGGTTGGCCAACAGACCGACCAGAGACACCTGACCAAACAACAGCAGCGTGAGCGGCGTCAAAGCGACGGTGATCACCGCCTGCTCCTTAAAAACCGATAGAAAACGGTGTCCGACCCTCTGATGGACGGACTGGTTTGCTCCTGAATTGCTAGCAAATAGAACAGCGACCGCGACAAAGCTGAGCCAAAACCCAGGCTGCAAAAGCGCCCACGGATCGGCCGCCACCACCACCGCCATGACCAGCGACCAGCGCACCCCTGCAGGCCATTGCCTGCCCGACACCTGCAGCGCCGCCGCGACCGCCAGCATGCAGACGGTGCGCTGGGCAGGCACCCCCCAGCCGCTGAACAAGGCGTAGCCGGCCGCAAGCGCCAGCCCACCCCAGACCGCCGCGTGTGGCGCCGGGCATCGCAGGCAGAGCCATGCACTGCGTCGCCACAGCACATTCACCACAGCCGCCGCCAGCCAGGCAAACATGGTGATGTGCAGGCCAGAAATGCTCATCAAGTGGGCCACACCGGTGGCGCGAAAGACGTCCCAATCGGCGCGGTCGATGGCGCGCTGGTCCCCCGTCACCAAGGCCGCCAGCACGCCCGCGGTGGCGGGCTCCGCCACCGCTGCAAACACCGCGTCGCGCACCCGCTGACGCAGCTGCTCCACCGGATACCGCCAACTGGTGGCCAAGCGCTCGGGGGCCGGGTCTTTGGCGCCAGCACGGACATAGCCGGTGGCCAACAGGCCCTGCTCCCACAACCAAAGCTCGTGGTCGTAACCGTGCGGATTCGACTGTCCGTGGGGCGCCTTGAGCCGTACGGTCAAACGCCACCGGTCGCCAGCGCGCACATCTGGCGGCTGGCTGGAAAGCTGCCACACAGCAGGGTCGGCGGTGTCGGTTCTCGCCACACCCCCATACCACCCCAGTTGGATGTTGGGTGGCAGTTGCACAGCCTCACCCGCTGCGCCCGTCCGTTGCGCCGCGTCCACCGCGAACCGAAATCGCAGCCCGGTGTCGGTCCGCTGCGGCATGGCGGCGACCCAACCGGTGACGGTGAGGTCTTGGCCCTCCAACGCCGGACTGAGGCGCTGGGCCCACTGGTGGCTGGCGCGGGCGCCCGCCAGCGAAAAGCCGAGAACGAGCAGCGCCAACGCGATTGCCGCGGTGCGCCACCGCCCGGGTCGACCCCACAAGAGCGCGGCCCACAGCAGCAAAACCGCATCCAGCGCCCCACACACATAGACCCAACCGGGCCAAAGGTCGGTCTGTTGCAGTTGCACCGCCGACCCGGCGACAAACGCCAGCAAGCCGACACCCCAGCCTGAAATGGGCGTCCAACGGGTCGTTGATGGCGCTGGTTGCGGCGTCATGGGGCTTGGCGGCTTGAGGGCGGACAGCGGGCGTGTGCAGAAGATTATGGTTGGGGCGCTGGCAAGCTGTCACACTGGCATGGCTCGGCTCTTGCTAAGCTGATCTACGCGGAAGTGACGCCAAAGCCACCCACGCCCCCAACCCGGTACCACTGCATGTCGATCCACGCTGCTCTACACCACGTCACCCATTACCGCTACGACCGACCGGTCGCCCTCGGCGCGCAAGTGGTGCGCCTGCGACCCGCGCCGCATTGCCGCAGCCACATCGTTTCTTATTCGCTCAAGGTCGAGCCGGTCGGTCACTTCATCAACTGGCAACAAGACCCTTTCGCCAATTACCTTGCCCGGCTGGTGTTCCCGGAGAAGGTCACCGAATTCAAAGTCACGGTGGACATGGTGACCGAGATGTCGGTCTACAACCCGTTTGACTTTTTCCTAGAACCTCACGCAGAGAACTTTCCTTTCACCTACTCGGCCACACAACGCCAGGAGCTGGCGCCGTACCTGGCGACCAAGCCCGCGACACCGCGTTTGCAGACATACCTGGACGCGATCGACCGCACCCCGCGCCGCACGATCGACTTTTTGGTTTCCATCAACCAACAGGTTGCCCGGGACATCAACTACCTCATCCGCATGGAGCAGGGAGTGCAATCGCCCGAGGAAACGTTGACCAAATCGAGCGGCTCATGCCGTGACTCGGGCTGGCTGCTGGTGGAGTTGCTGCGCCATTGCGGGCTGGCCGCGCGCTTTGTGTCGGGCTACCTGATTCAACTGACGCCCGATGTCAAAGCGCTGGACGGCCCGAGCGGCACGACCCACGACTTCACCGATCTGCACGCGTGGTGCGAGGTCTACCTGCCTGGCGCAGGCTGGATCGGGCTTGACGCGACCTCCGGCCTGATGGCCGGCGAGGGACACATCCCGCTGGCCTGCACGCCGCAGCCGTCGAGCGCCGCCCCGATTGAAGGCGTGGTCGACGAGGCAGAGGTCGAGTTCGGGCATGAGATGTCCATCACCCGCATCCATGAGTCACCCCGCGTTACCAAACCCTACACCGACGCGCAGTGGGAAGCGGTCCTGGCCTTGGGCCACCAGGTCGATGCCGAATTGGTGGCTAGCGATGTGCGCTTGACCATGGGCGGGGAGCCCACTTTCGTTGCGGTGAATGACCGCGATGCGGCCGAGTGGAACACCGACGCGTTGGGCCCCACCAAACGCGGCTACGCCACCGAGCTGGTGCACAAGCTGCGCCAAGAATACGGGCGCGGTGGTTTCCTGCATTTTGGGCAGGGAAAGTGGTACCCGGGGGAGCAGCTGCCGCGCTGGGCGCTCGGCATCTACTGGCGGACGGACGGCCAGTCGGCTTGGCGCAACCCAGACCTGTTCGCCGACGAACGACAGCCATCCGCCTACACCAGCGCCGACGCCCAGCGATTCATCCGGTGCCTGGCTGGCAAACTGCAAGTCACCGATGCGTTCATCCAACCGGGGTATGAGGACACGCTGTACTACCTCTGGCGCGAAGGCCGCCTGCCGATCAACGTTGATCCGTTCGATTCGCGGCTCGACGACGAGATGGAACGC
The DNA here is from genome assembly GCA_027490925.1 of Comamonadaceae bacterium. Lineage (GTDB taxonomy): Bacteria > Pseudomonadota > Gammaproteobacteria > Burkholderiales > Burkholderiaceae_C > PCRC01. The sequence goes on along the minus strand of JAIXXF010000003.1, from coordinate 23,339 downwards.
GCCCGGCTGCGCCGCGTCTTTTCTCAGCAGCTCGACGCGGTGGTTGGCTACGTGCTACCGCTTCAACCGAGCGACAATCGACCGAACGACCCGCTTGCCGGCCACGCGTGGCGCACCGGCCCCTGGTTCTTTCGCGACAACAGGATGTACCTGATCCCAGGGGACTCGCCCATGGGCTACCGACTGCCGCTGAACGCCCTGCCCTGGGTCAGCCAAGGCGACTACCCCTACGCCGTGCCACAAGACCCGTTTGCCGCGCGTGACCCGTTGCCCTCCGCCGAGACGTTGCGGTCGCGTTACACACTGGACACCACTGCGCCCTCTGCCAGTCGGCAAGGTGTCCCCTACCTCGCTGGCAGCACCCTGCCCACTGAAGCCACCCGGCGGCGCCAGGACGGACCGGGCCAGGCTCAAGCGGGCGACCACGCGCGCCGCCCCGGACAGCCCGAGCCCAGCGGCTTCGCGGCGGCGCCCGAGCGCTTCCAATCCGCTGCGGGCCTGACACGCACCGCGCTGTGCGTCGAAGTGCGCGACCCGCGCCGCGCCAATGGGCCCAAGGCCGAGCAACAAGGCACGGCGTCGGGGGTGCTGTATGTGTTCATGCCGCCGCTGGCCCGCCTGGACGACTACCTCGACCTGCTCGCGGCGATCGAGGCTACCGCCGCCGAGCTGCAAATGAAGCTGGTGATCGAGGGCTACCCGCCTCCGCGCGACCCGCGCCTGAAGCTCCTTCAGGTCACCCCGGACCCGGGCGTGATCGAAGTCAATGTCCACCCTGCCCACAGTTGGGCCGAACTGGTACAAAACACCGAATTTTTGTACCAGGCTGCATTCGAGACCCGCCTGTCGGCCGAGAAATTCATGACCGACGGCCGCCACACCGGCACCGGCGGTGGCAACCACTTCGTATTGGGCGGCGCCACGCCCGCCGACAGCCCGTTTCTGCGCCGGCCGGAGTTGCTTGCCAGCTTGCTGCTGTACTGGCACAACCACCCCAGCCTCAGCTACCTTTTCAGCGGCATGTTCATCGGTCCTACCAGCCAAGCCCCCCGGGTGGACGAGGCGCGCAACGACCAACTCTACGAACTCGAAATCGCACTGGCCGAAATCCGCAACAACCGCAGCCGGTTTGGACAGGCCATGCCACCGTGGCTGGTGGACCGGGCGTTGCGCAACATCCTGATCGACGTCACGGGCAACACACACCGCAGCGAGTTCTGCATCGACAAAATGTACTCGCCCGACAGCGCCACCGGTCGCCTGGGCTTGCTGGAATTGCGCGCGTTCGAGATGCCACCACACGCCCGAATGAGCGTGGCCCAGCAACTGCTGTTGCGCGCGCTGGTGGCCCGCTTCTGGCAAACCCCCTACGATGCGCCCGCGACCCGCTGGGGTACAGAACTGCACGACCGATTCTTGCTGCCCACCTTCGTGCAAATGGACTTCGACGATGTGATGGCGGAGCTGCAATCGGCCGGCTATGGCTTCGACCCGGCATGGTTTGCGCCGCATTTTGAATTCCGCTTCCCGCTGGTGGGTGAGGTCCAGGTCCGGGGCGTGGAACTGACACTGCGCAACGCGCTGGAGCCCTGGCACGTCATGGGCGAGGAAAGCACCGCCGGCGGCACCGCCCGGTATGTCGACTCCTCGCTGGAACGCCTGGAAGTGCGGGTCAGCGGCTTCAACGACAGCCGCTACGCCATCACCTGCAATGGCGAGCCCCTGCCGCTGCAACCCACAGGCACGGTGGGCGAATACGTGGCCGGTGTGCGTTACAAGGCCTGGAACCCCCCGTCCAGTCTGCACCCCTCGATTGGGGTCCATGCGCCTCTGGTGTTCGACATCGTCGACACCTGGATGAAGCGCTCCCTTGGCGGCTGTCAATACCATGTGGCCCACCCGGGTGGTCGCAACCACGACAGCCTGCCGGTCAACGCCTATGAAGCCGAAAGCCGCCGCCTGAGCCGCTTTTTCCGAATGGGCCACACCGCAGGTGCGGTACACGTGCCGCCAGCCAACATCCAGTTGCCAGGCAGCCGCGAGTTCCCATTCACCCGCGACCTGCGGCATTCGGCCAAACGCTGAGACATGTGTGGCCGGTCGGCCAGCCTGTCGCATGGACGCGACGGTCTGGGCGCACGGGTGCCAAACGGGGTGTGACAATTGCGAGACCCGTGGACACTGTGAACCTATCTCTTTCTGACAACGCCCTGCCCGGTGGCAGCGCTGCCGAACTGGCCGCCAGCCTGGCCGCACCGGCCGCCACCGATCACTTTGACGAGCTGCGCGGTGCTGCGTCGCCCTCCCCTGGTGCCGATGCCCCTTCCCGGACGCCCGGCGCACCCGCCCCACTGGCCGCCCCGTGGCAGGGGTTTTTCACCCACCTGGGCCAGGACGGGCTGCGCGACCTGAACCGCCGCAGTGCCCAATTGCAACGCCAGATCCGTGACAACGGGGTCACCTACAACGTGTACGCCGACACCAGCGGGCCCCAGCGCCCATGGTCGTTGGATCTGTTTCCGTTTATCATCCAGCCGCACGATTGGCGGCAGATCGAAGCCGGTGTGCTGCAGCGCATGCGCCTGCTGGAACAGGTGTTGACCGACGTGTACGGTCCGCAACGGCTGCTCGCCGAGGGGCTGCTCCCGCCTGCGCTGGTGCAAGGGCATCCCAGCTACCTGCGCGAGATGCATGGCGCCCCGCCAGCGGCGGGGCCGCGCCTGCACGTGGCGGCATTCGACCTCGCCCGTGGGCCCGACGGCCTGTGGTGGGTGGTGTCACAGAGCACGGAAGCCCCGTCCGGTCTGGGCTACCTGCTGGAAAACCGCATCGCCATTTCGCGTCTGTTTCCCCAGGCCTTTCAAGGTCTGCAAGTGCAGCGCCTCGCGGCCACCTACCGGGCGCTGATCGACAACCTCAAACAGCTCAGCAGCGCCGGGGCAGACGCCCACATCGCCCTGCTGACCCCCGGCCCATTCAACGAGACCTATTTCGAGCACGCTTATCTGGCGCGTTACCTTGGCATCACCTTGGTGGAGGGCAGCGACCTGACCGTGCGTGACCAACACGTGTACCTGCGCACCTTGCGCGGACTGGAACCAGTGCACGGCTTGCTGAAACGGCTGGACGATCCTTTTCTGGACCCGCTGGAGCTGCGCGCCGACTCCCGACTGGGTGTGCCCGGGCTGTTGCAGGCCATCCGCGCTGGCAACGTGTTGGTGGCCAATGCGCCGGGCGCTGGCTTCTTGGAGTCGGCCGCGCTGCTGGGCTTTTTGCCTGCCCTGTCGCGGCACCTCACCGGAGAGAAACTGCAGCTGCCGGCGTTGCCGACCTGGTGGTGTGGCGAGCACGCCGCCATGCAAGACGCACTGCCGCGCTTGCACCACAGCGTGATCAAGCCCACCTACGTCGGTTCGCGCACCCATGGCTCGTTCCACGCGGTGCTGGGCCGCTCGCAATCGCGTCGCCAGTTGGACGAATGGGTGGGCCGCATTCTGCGCGACGGGAACGCGCACACGGTGCAGTCGTACTTGCCGCTGTCTCAAATGCCCACTTGGCAACCCGATGCTGGCGACCAACCAGAGGCGGGGCACATCGTCCCGCGGTCGGTGCTGTTGCGGGTGTATGCGGTGTCTGACGGCGCCCAGTCCTGGCGTGTTCTGCCGGGCGGGCTGGCACGCATTGCCAGCGCCGACGCGGGGGTGGCTTCCATGCAGCGCGGCGGTGGCAGTGCCGACGTCTGGGTGATGACCGACGGTGAGGTCGATCGCTCCACGCTGTTGCCCGCGCAAGCGTCGAGATCGTCTCTGGTGCACGGAAAACGCGTGGTGACCAGCCGAGCCGCAGAAAATTTGTTCTGGCTCGGACGCTACACGGAACGCAGCGAGAACACCATTCGGCTGGCGCGGCTGACGCTGGAGTGCCTGAACGGGGAAGACCAGTCGTCCGCCCCTTTGCTGGCGTGGCTCAGCCAGCTGGGTGTTCGCAACGGCCTTGTGCTGGCCGATGTGCCCTTGGCTGGGCAGGCGCGCCGGGTGTTTGAGCGCGCGCTGGTGGCCAACCTGTCGGCCGACGTGGGCAGTGGCAGCGTCGGTTTCAACCTGCGCGCCACGAGGCAAGCGGCCTCGTCGGTGCGTGAGCGGCTGTCCCAGGAGCAGTGGCGGCTCATCGGCCGGGCCGACGCCGAGTTCACACAGCGCTGCGCCGAGCAAAGTGCCGACCAAGACTTTTCCACCAACCGGGCGCTGTTGGCGCTGGAAGCCGCGAGCATGCACATGGCGGCCATGACCGGTGCCCAGACCGACCGCATGACGCGCGACGACGGCTGGCGCCTGCTGAGTGTGGGGCGGCACATCGAGCGGCTCGGCTTTTTGGCCCATGCCATGGCGGTGGCATTCGAGACCGGCGCGGTGCAAAACGAAGCGGGCTTTGAAGCCTTGGTCTCCCTGTTCGACAGCACCATCACCTTCCACGCCCAGTACCAGCAGCGGCGCGACATTCCCGCCCTGCTGGACCTGCTGGTGCTGGACCGCGACAACCCCCGCTCCCTGGCCTGGGTGGCCCAGTCGCTCAACAACCGCTTGGCGAAGTTGGCAGTGGGCACGGCCGACAGCCTGGACGCGCTGGGCCTCAAGGTGCCAGACCCTGGCCACTGGCCGCTGGCCACGCTGTCCCAGCCAGTGGCCCCATTGGGCGACGGCATCCTGCCCGACCACTCTGTGCTGGTGGCGCAACTGGAACAGTGCAGCGCCACGGCCTACCGACTGTCGGACCGGATCGGCACGCTGTACTTCACCCATTCGGGTGAAGACAAGCTCAGCATTGGCGCCTGAGGTTCACCATGCTGCTGCGCGTTGTCCACGAAACCCACTACGCCTACACCCCCGCGGTGAAGACCGCCCAGCACATGGCCCACCTGCGCCCGCTGGACACCCCCTGCCAACAGGTGCTGTCTCACCACCTGCACATCAGCCCAGCGTCTGATCGCCGGTCCGAAGCCCAGGACGTCTATGGCAACACCCGCGCGTTCTTCTCGCTACAAAACGCCCACGACAACTTGACCGTGGTGGCCGACAGCGTGGTGTCCACCCGTCCCCCTCTCACCTGGCCCCACCCCGAAGACCTGGACCAAACCTGGGAAGCCGTGCGCGAGCGCATGCGCTACCGCGCAGGCGCGCCTTACGACCCGGCGGCCGAGTTTGTGTTCGCCTCGCCCCACGCGCCCCGCCACGAGGCGTTTGCCGACTACGCGCTGGCCACCTTCACGCCGGGTCGCCCATGGGTCGAAGCCGCCACCGCGCTGATGGGGCGCATTCACGACGAATTCACATACGACGGGCACAGCACCGAGGTGAACACCCCCGCACTGCAGGCACTGACGCAAAAGCGTGGCGTGTGCCAGGACTTTGCGCACATTCTGGTGGCGTGTTGCCGCGCGCTGGGTCTGCCCGCCCGGTACGTTAGTGGCTACATGCTGACCCAGCCCCCGCCCGGTCAACCGCGCCTGGTGGGTGCCGACGCGTCCCATGCCTGGGCGTCGGTGTACCTGCCCCGTGCGTTGCCCTTGAACACCGCATCGCCCCATGAGCGCGTGGCCCCGGTCGGCCACTGGATCGACCTGGACCCCACCAACAACCGCACGCCTGGCGAGGACTATGTCACTGTGGCCAGGGGCCGCGACTACGCCGACGTGTCGCCGGTCCGGGGCGTGATCCACGGCGGTGCACACCATGTGCTGCGGGTCAGCGTCACCGTCGCACCGCTGAACGACGGCGCCGCCACAAACGGCGCGGCGTCACCAGACAGCCCCCCATGACCGGCAAAGCACCGGGCAATCATTTCCCCGCGGCAGCCCCACACCGGCCACAACACCCTGCCCGTCTGCCCGACCCTTTGTCTCGAAAAGACAAAATCTGCTACGTAATCAATAGCAAATAACTCAATTGCAACGATGGCCGAGTGCTAATTTCATCCACAATACAACCATGACCGTCTACACCACCCTGGAAAACCTCAAAATCAGCCTTCCGCCTGTGGCCGTGCCGGCCGCCGCTTACCTGCCGTTCGTTCAAACCGGCCACCTGGTGTTTCTGAGTGGGCACATTGCCAAAAAAGACGGCCAACCCTGGGTCGGTCAACTCGGCAAGACCATGACGACCACCGAAGGCCAAGCGGCCGCGCGCGCCGTGGCGGTGGACCTGTTGGGCACACTGCAGGCGGCCCTGCAGGCCAACGGCCAAGACCTCAACAGCGTGAAGCGCGTCGTCAAGCTGATGAGCTTGGTCAACTCCACGGCCGACTACACCGAACACCACCTCGTCACCAATGGCGCCAGCCAGTTGATCGGTCAGATCTTCGGGGAGCGCGGCGCGCACGCACGCAGCGCGTTCGGCGTGGCGCAGCTGCCACTGGGCGCATGCGTGGAGATCGAAATGACCGTGGAAGTGGCCTGATCGGCCCTCACTGCTGGGGCGGTCAGCCCTTGCGGCCGCAACCGCGGCCAGAGGGACTCATTCCAGCCGGGTCACGGCATGGGGCTTGAAGCCCAGATCCGCCGCCTTGCCTTTGCGGCCGCGCACAGCCCGGGCGTTGTTCAGGCTACGGATCTCCAGCGTTTCCTGACGCGGTTTGCCCCCGCGTCCTACCCCGGCAACCGTCACGCTGCGGGTGTAGGCAGCGGCACCGGCCAGCGTGTCCTTGTCTTCCAGATCGATGAGCATCAAGCCGCGGCCGCCGCTGGCCATGGGTTTGAGCTCGGTGATCTCAAAGGTCAGGATGCGTCCTCCCACAGAGGCACAGGCCACATGGGTGGCGGCGGCCACCGGTCGGCTGCCACCAGCACCCGCCACCACAGACGGCACGCAAGGCACATCGCCAGAGTTGCAGGTGATGAAAGATTTCCCGCCTTTTTGGCGCGAGGTCATGTGTTCTACCGAGGCGAGGAAACCGTAACCGCCCGAACTGCTAAGCAACAGCTGCGCGCCCGCCGGACCGGCAAAGTAATGCAGCAATTGGGTGCCGGATTCCAGCTCAATCAGCGTGGTCACCGGCTGCCCGTCCCCCCGTGCGCCAGGCAAGGCCGCCACCGGCACCGAGTAAATGCGGCCGTTGCTACCGAAGACCAACAAGGTGTCGACGCTGCGGCATTCAAAGGCGCCGTACAGACCGTCTCCGGCCTTGAAGCTGTACTCGGTTACTGCGCTGTCTTTGCTGCCCTCCTTGACTTCGCGCCAGCCCTTCATCGCGCGGACCCAGCCTTTCTGCGACACAACCACCGTCACTGGCTCGTCCACCACCTTCACCTCCAGCACCGCCTTTTTCTCGGTCTGGATCAGTGTGCGGCGGGCATCGGCGAACAGCTTGGTGTCGGCCTCGATCTCCTTGACCATCAAACGGCGCAAGGCGCTGGGGTTGCCCAAAATCTCTTCGAGCTTGTGTTGCTCATCACGCAGGTTCTTCAGCTCCTGCTCGATCTTGATGGCTTCCAGCCGCGCCAGTTGGCGCAGGCGAATCTCGAGGATGTCTTCGGCCTGCCGCTCGCTCAGGTTGAAGCGCCCGATCAGCGCGGCCTTGGGCTCGTCACTCTGCCGGATGATGGCGATCACCTCGTCGATGTTCAGCAGCACCAGCTGCCGACCCTCCAGGATGTGGATGCGGTCCAGCACTTTGTCCAGCCGGTGGCGCGAGCGCTTTTCTACCGTGGTTTGCCGAAAGGCGATCCATTCCAGCAACATCTGCCGGAGCGACTTTTGTGTCGGCCGCCCGTCCAACCCCACCATGGTGAGGTTGATCGGCGCCGAGGTTTCCAAACTGGTGTGGGCGAGCAACGCCGTGATGAGCTCGCTCTGCTCGATGCGGCTGGTTTTGGGCTCGAACACCAAGCGCACCGCTGCGTCTTTGCTCGACTCGTCTCGCACCAGGTCCAGCACCGACAACATGCTGGCCTTGAGCTGGTTTTGCTCTTGGGTCAACGCCTTTTTGCCGGCCTTGACCTTGGGGTTGGTGATCTCTTCGATCTCCTCCAGCACCCGCTGGCTGCTCACCCCCGGCGGCAGTTCGGTCACGATGAGTTGCCACTGCCCGCGGGCGAGCTCTTCAATCTTCCAGCGGGCCCGCACTTTCAGCGATCCCCGGCCGGTGCGGTATGCGTCGGCAATGTCACTCGCGGGGCTGATGATTTGGCCGCCACCCGGATAGTCCGGGCCGGGCACCAAGGCCAGCAGTTCGTCGTCTGCCAGCTTGGGGTTCTTGATGAGCGCCACGCAGGCGTCGGCCACCTCGCGCAGGTTGTGGCTGGGCACCTCAGTGGCCAGCCCCACCGCGATGCCGCTGGCGCCGTTCAACAGCGTGAAGGGCAAACGGGCCGGCAGCTGCTTGGGCTCCTGGGTGCTGCCATCGTAGTTGGGGATGAAATCCACCGTGCCTTCGTCGATCTCGTCAAGCAATAAGCTGGTGATCCTAGCCAGTCGCGCCTCGGTGTAACGCATGGCGGCGGCCCCGTCGCCATCGCGGCTGCCGAAGTTGCCCTGGCCGTCAATCAATGGATATCGCTGTGAGAAGTCTTGCGCCATGCGCACCAGGGCGTCATAAGCGGCTTGGTCCCCATGCGGGTGGAAACGGCCCAGAACGTCGCCCACCACCCGGGCACTTTTGACCGGTTTGGCGCCTGTGGCCCCGTTGGCGCCGCCAAAGCCCAGCCCCATGCGCGACATGCTGTACAGAATGCGGCGCTGCACCGGCTTTTGGCCGTCGCACACATCGGGCAAGGCCCGGCCCTTGACCACGCTCAGCGCGTACTCCAAGTAGGCGCGTTGGGCGTAGGTAGCGAGGTTGAGGGTGTCGTCGCCTTCGCCGCTGGTGGGCGCAGGGGGCGGGAGTGTCGGGTCGCTCATGGGCAGTCAGGTGTCCGTCGAAGTGTCTGTCAAAGTGCAACGTGGGCAGCAGTGGTTCGCGCCCGGGCGGGTACGGTCACACGTCCACCTCCACCGCATCGCCGTGCAGCTCCATCAGGGCACGTCGGGCGGCGGCCTCGCCCTTGCCCATGAGCTGGGTGATGAGCTGCTCGGTGTGCGTGAAGTCGATGCTGCCGAGCTGCACCGGCAGCAGGCGGCGGGTGTCGGGGTTCAGGGTGGTGTCCCACAGCTGTTCGGCGTTCATCTCGCCCAAACCCTTGAAGCGGCTGATGCTCCAGGCGCCATCTTTCACACCGTCTTTGCGCAGCTTGTCCAAGATGGCATCCAACTCGCCTTCATCCAGCGCGTAAAACTTGGTGGCTGGCTTTTTGCCGCGCGAGGGGGCGTCCACGCGGAACAGCGGTGGCCGGGCCACATAGACGTGCCCAGCTTCAATCAGCTTGGGGAAGTGGCGGAAGAACAACGTCAGCAGCAGCACTTGAATGTGGGAGCCGTCCACATCGGCGTCGCTCAGTATGCAGACCTTGCCATAGCGCAGACCGGTCAGATCTGGCGTGTCGTCGGGCCCGTGGGGATCGACGCCAATCGCCACCGCAATGTCGTGGATCTCGGTGTTGGCAAACAGCCGGTCGCGTTCCACCTCCCAGGTGTTGAGCACCTTGCCCCGCAACGGCAGGATGGCCTGGCTTTCCTTGTCTCGCCCCATCTTCGCACTGCCACCGGCGGAGTCGCCCTCGACCAGAAACACCTCGTTGTGGGTGGTGTCTCGGCTTTCGCAGTCGGTCAGCTTACCGGGCAGCACCGCCACGCCAGAGCCTTTGCGCTTTTCCACTTTTTGGCCCGCGCGCTGGCGGGTTTGGGCCGCTTTGATGGCGAGTTCGGCCAACTTCTTGCCGTAATCCACATGCTGGTTCAGCCACAGTTCCAATGCGGGGCGCACGAAACTGGACACCAGCCGCACCGCGTCGCGCGAGTTGAGCCGTTCCTTGATCTGGCCCTGGAACTGCGGGTCCAGCACCTTGGCGGAGAGCACGTAACTGGCGCGGGCGAACACGTCTTCCGGCAGCAGCTTGACGCCCTTGGGCAGCAGCGAGTGCAGGTCCACAAAGCTTTTCACCGCGTTGAACAGGCCGTCGCGCAAGCCGCTGTCGTGCGTACCGCCCGCGCTGGTGGGAATGAGGTTGACGTAGCTCTCTCGCACGGGCGCGCCGTCTTCGGTGAAGGCCACACACCACTGGGCGCCCTCACCGTCTGCGAAATGGTCGTTGCCGCTGTCGGCAAAGCCTTCGCCGTCAAACAGCGGGATCACTGGTTCGCCGGTGAGGGTCTGCATCACGTAGTCGCGCAGGCCACCTTTGTACAGCCAAGTCTGGCTGTCTTTGGTTTTCTCCACCGCGAGCGTGACGCTGAAGCCAGGCATCAACACCGCCTTGCTGCGCAGCAAGTGTGTCAGCTCACCCATGGGCAGCGCGCTGGACTCGAAGTACTTCGCGTCTGGCCAGACCCGCACGCTGGTGCCCTGTTTGCGATCGCCCTCGCCTTGCGGGCGCGCGTGCAACGGCTCCACCACATCACCGGCGGCGAACGCGATGCGCGCGGCCTGGCCCTCGCGAAAGCTGGTCACCTCCAACCGGGTGGCGAGTGCGTTGGTGACACTCACCCCCACGCCGTGCAAGCCGCCGGAGAAACTGTAGGCCCCGCCCTTGCCTTTGTCGAACTTGCCACCCGCGTGCAGCCGGGTGAACACCAGTTCGACCACCGGTGCTTTTTCTTCCGGGTGCAGGCCAAAGGGGATGCCCCGACCGTCATCGTCGACAGTCACAGAGCCGTCGGTGTGCAGCGTGACCTTGATCTTTTTGCCGTGGCCAGCGAGCGCCTCGTCGGCCGCGTTGTCCAACACCTCCTGAATGATGTGCAGGGGGTTGTCGGTGCGGGTGTACATGCCGGGCCGCTGCTTGACGGGCTCCAGGCCCTTGAGCACGCGGATCGAACTTTCAGAGTAGTCGCTGGGGGGTTTGGTGGCCATGGCTGTTAGTCAATGTTGCGACGCATTGTAGACGGGCGCGCACCAAAAACTGGACATAACCACAGCCCCGCCGCCTTGGGGTCACCGGCTAGTGTGCGAACTGGGTAAAGTGCACTCATGAGCGCCACCACAAAACCCTTGTCGATGACGCAGGTGCTGATCTGCGGCGCGGCCGTCGTCACGCTGTCCATGGGCATCCGCCACGGTTTTGGCCTGTGGCTGCAACCCATCACCCAGGCCCAGGGCTGGACACGTGAGAACTTCGCCTTCGCGCTGGCGGTTCAAAACCTGGCATGGGGTGTGGCAGGCATTTTCGCGGGGATGCTGGCCGACCGGTTTGGCGCATTTCGCGTGATCGTGTCCGGTGGGGTGTTGTACGCGCTGGGCTTGGTGGGCATGGCCCACGCACCCACCCCCCTGGCCTTCGCGCTGACCGCCGGTGTGCTGGTGGGCGTGGCGCAGGCGGGCACCACCTACGCGGTCATTTATGGGGTGATTGGCCGCAATGTCGCTGCGGACCAGCGCTCCAACGCCATGGGGATTGCCGCGGCGGCGGGCTCGTTTGGACAGTTCTTGATGGTGCCCACCGAGGGCTTTTTGATCGCGGCGGCTGGCTGGCAACTGGCGCTGGTGATGCTGGGCTTGGCGGCGCTGTTGATCGTGCCGTTGGCCTGGGGGCTGCGCGAACCCGGCTTTGTTGGCGGTGCGCCCCCGCCTCGACAACAGACGGTCTGGCAGGCGCTGTGCGAGGCGTTGCAGTACCCCAGCTTTCAACTGCTGATGCTGGGCTACTTTGTGTGTGGGTTCCAAGTGGTGTTCATCGGTGTGCACATGCCCAGCTACCTGCGCGACCATGGCCTGACGCCCCAGGTCGCCAGCTACTCGCTCGCGCTGATTGGTCTGTTCAATGTGTTTGGCACCTACTTTGCGGGGCTGCTGGGTCAGACGTTGGCCAAGCGCAAGATCCTCGCGTTCATCTACTTCACACGGGCCATCGCGATTGGCGTTTTTCTGCTGGCGCCGCTCACGCCCTGGTCGGTCTACCTGTTCTCAGCCGTCATGGGCCTGTTGTGGCTCTCCACCGTGCCGGTGACCAATGCCATGGTGGCGCAGATCTTTGGCATCCAGCACCTGTCCATGCTGGGCGGGTTTGTTTTCTTTGCCCACCAGATCGGTTCGTTCTTAGGCGTGTGGCTCGGCGGCTGGCTGTACGACCGCACCGGCAGCTACGACGTGGTGTGGGGCATCACCATCGGCTTGGGTGCGCTGGCCGGTGTGCTCAACCTGCCGATCAAAGAGTCCGCCATTCAGCGGCCCACGCCATCGCCGGCCCACTGATGTGATGAGGAAGCGTTCGCAGACGATCCACTGGTCACCAGGGCGGGCGTTGCGGTACCGGCGGTGGCAGCGGGTCCTGCGCCTGTTGGCGGCCTTGCTGGTGCTACTGGCGGTTTTTTCCCTGTATGCCCGACCCGAATTTTTCTTCACGGTGGCGAACCAAATTTGGGCCTGTTTTTAGCTCGCGCGGTTCCCCGCCCCGATTTTTTAGTATTTTCGGGCTTCAGCCCATGTGGAAACTGACGATTTAGCTATGAAAACGATAGTAATCACTGGCGCATCGGACGGGCTTGGTGCCGAAATGGCACGCCAGCTGGCGGCCACGCATGGCCCGACGTGCGCATTGGTGCTGGCCGCGCGCAACGCCAACGCGCTGGAAGGAGTAGCCAAGGGGTGTGCATCGTTGGGGGCACACACCTTGGTGGTACCGACCGACGTCTCGGTAGAATCACAATGCCGCGCCTTGGTGGACGCCGCCATTACCCGGTTTGGTCGCATCGACGTTTTGATCAACAACGCCGGGATGTCGGCACAGGCGCTGCTGGAGCAGGTGCAGGCGGGCGATCTGAATTGGTACGAAACCCTCATGCGCATCAACCTCTGGGGCAGTGTCTGGTGCACCCACGCAGCATTGCCGCACTTGAAATCGTCGCGCGGCAGTGTGCTGGCGGTGTCGTCCCTCGCGGGCCTTGTGGGTGTGCCCGGCCGCACGGCCTACTGCGCGACCAAGTTCGCCATGACTGGCTTTTTTGAAGCGCTTCGCACCGAACTCAGCGGCGCCGGTGTGGGCGTGACCATTGCCTTCCCTGGGGTGGTGGCCACCGACATCCGCCGTCGCGGCTTCAATGCCCAGGGACAGCCGGCTGGCAGCAGCGGCCTGAAAGAGGATTGGGCCATGCCGGTCAGCACCTGTGCCTGCCGGATGCTCGCTGGGCTCGCGGCCCGCCAACGCGAAGTGCTGATGACCCCGAGGGACAAATTCGCCCGCGTGCTCAAGCTCCTGTGGCCCTCGCAAGTGGACCGCATGGCGCTGGCCGCCTTGAACGACCACGTGAAACCCCGTTGAACGACGCATGACAGCCCCCACAGCCCACGGCACCGAACCGCCTTCCCCTTGGGTCACCCGCTGGTCACATCTGATGCCGGTGCCCAGTCGGGTGCTGGACGTGGCCTGCGGCCATGGTCGGCACATGCGCCAGCTGGCCGCTTTGGGCCACTTGGTCACCGGAGTGGACCGGTCTGCCGACGCGGTGGCAGCAGTGTCAGAGTTCGGCGAGGCGGTTCTGGCCGACATCGAAAAGGGGCCGTGGCCGTTCATGTCGGGCGAGCAGCCGCGCACTTTTGATGCGGTGGTGGTGACCAACTACCTGTGGCGACCACTCTGGCCGACGCTGCTGGACAGCCTGGCGCCCGGCGGTGTGCTGCTGTACGAGACGTTTGCCGCCGGGAACGAAACGGTGGGCAAGCCATCCCGCCCGGACTTTTTGCTTCAAACCAGCGAGCTCTTGGTGCGCTGCGCAGGGCTGCGCATTGTGGCCTTTGAAGACGGTTTTTTACCGAAGCCTGCGAGGTTTGTGCAGCGCATCGTCGCGGTCAAGCCCAGCGCTTCACCCCGTCTGCCGGCCGTGCCAACGGCCTATCCGCTCTAGTTAGAATGAGACAGGTCGAGACGCCGGCTCCCGCTGGCGCCCGTAGCCATCTTTCACCCACCTACCCCCCAAGTGGACATGACACCCATCACCGGCAGCATCGTTGCGCTCGTCACCCCCCTGCACGAAGACGGCAGTGTGGACTATCCCACCCTTCGCCGTTTGATCGATTGGCACATTGACGAAGGCACCGACTGCATTGGCGTGGTGGGCACCACCGGTGAATCGCCCACGGTCAATGTCGACGAGCACTGCGAGATCATCCGCGTTGCAGTGGAACAATCGGCCAAGCGTGTGCCCATCATGGCGGGTTGTGGCGCCAACTCCACCGCCGAAGCCATCGAATTGGCCCGTTTCGCCGCCAAGGTCGGGGCCGATTGTCAACTGCAAGTGGTGCCCTACTACAACAAGCCCACACAAGAAGGCCAGTACCTGCATTTCAAGGCCATCGCCGACGCGGTGGACCTGCCCATGGTGCTGTACAACGTGCCCGGCCGCACGGTGGCCGACATGGCCCTGGACACTGTGTTGCGCCTGGCGAAACTGCCCGGAATCATCGGTATCAAAGAAGCGACTGGCAACATCGAACGCGCGCAATGGCTGATCCGCGAGGTGCCCAAGGGCTTCGCTGTGTACTCGGGCGACGATCCCACGGCGGTCGCACTCATGCTCTGCGGCGGCCAAGGCAACATCAGCGTCACCGCCAACGTGGCGCCCAAGAAAATGCACCAACTGTGCATGGCCGCCATCGCTGGCCGGGTGAGCGAGGCCATGGCGCTGCAATTTGAATTGATGCCCCTGCATAAACAACTGTTCGTGGAAGCCAACCCGATCCCGGTGAAGTGGGCGTTGTCCCGCATGGGCCGATGTGGTGGCACCCTGCGCTTGCCCATGACACCGCTAACGCCCGCCAACCAGCCTGTAGTGGAAACCGCACTGCGCCAGTGCGGCCTGATTTGACCAACAAGGACACCCTCTCTGTGAACACCCTCAGCAAAATTGGCGGCCTGGCGCTGCTGCTCGCCGTGTCGGCTTGCACCGTGCTCGATGGCGACAAGATCGACTACAAAAGCGCGGGCAAGGCCCCTTCGCTCGAAGTGCCACCCGACCTTTCTCAGCTCTCCCGTGAGTCCCGGTATGTGGTGCCTGGTGGCACGGTCACCGCGACCGGCTTCCAAGCGGGTCAGGCGGTCTCGTCGGTACCCACCGCTGCCATGGCCATAGGCGACGTGCGCATCGAACGCGCAGGCAGCCAGCGGTGGCTGGTGGTCAACCGCCCCGCTGAACAGCTGTGGGGACAGGTGCGCGACTTTTGGCAGGAAAATGGCTTCTTGTTGACCCTGGACCAGCAAAATCTAGGGATCATGGAAACCGACTTCGCTGAAAACCGCGCCAAGATCCCGCAAGACTTCATTCGCAACACCATCGGCAAGGTGTTCGACGGTCTCTACTCCAGCGGCGAGCGAGACAAGTTTCGCACCCGGCTGGAACGCACCCCCAGTGGAAACACCGAGATTTATATCAGCCACCGTGGTTTCGTAGAGGTGTACCGCGACAACAGCCAGAAAACCGAGACCGTGTGGCAGCCCCGCCCGGCTGACCCCGAACTGGAGACCGAATTTCTGCGCCGCCTGATGGTGAAACTCGGTGTGACGCAGGAACAGTCTCGCACGCTCGTCGCCGCGGGCGCCAGTCGGCCAGCGGCCAAAGTCGTCAGCGTGAACAACCAACCGCAAGTGCAGCTCGAAGAAGGCTTTGACCGCGCATGGCGCCGGGTGGGTCTGGCGCTGGACCGAACGGGCTTCACGGTGGAAGACCGTGACCGCTCACAGGGCATTTATTTCGTTCGCTACGTTGCACCAAGCGCCGAGAAGAAAGAACAAGGCTTTTTCAGCAAGATGTTCAGCGCCACGCCCACCGCACAACCGATCAAGTACCGCATCCAGGTGAAGGGCCAGGGAGAATCCACCAGCGTGGCTGTGTTGAACGCAAGCGGGACGCCAGAGACCTCTGCCAACGCCCAACGCATCGTTCAAGTCATTGCAGACGACTTGAAGTAAGGCCCATGGCGCAGCCCCACCGAGGCGCTGCGCGGCGACCCGCCCACTCGCGCTGATGCGGTTCAAAAACCTGGGCAGCGGCAGCACCGGAAACGCCACGGTCATCGAATCCACTGCGGGTGGGCGGGTCAGCCGCTTGCTGGTGGACTGTGGGTTTGGCATACGGCAACTGGACCAGCGCCTGGCTTTGGCTGGGCTGAGAGCCGCCGACCTCGACGCGGTTTTCATCACCCACGAGCACGCCGACCACATCGGCTGTGTGCGCCAACTGGCGGCTCGCGAAGGCCTGCCCGTTTGGACCAGTCAGGGCACCCTCAGCGCATTGACTGGCAGCGACCCACTCTCCGGCTTTTGCCGTGCGAGAGATGGCCACCGGTTCGCGGTAGGTCACCTGCAAATCACCCCTTTCACCGTCCCCCATGACGCGCGCGAGCCGCTTCAACTGACCTGCAGCGACGGCCAAACCACGGTGGGGGTGCTGACGGACCTGGGACACATCACCGCCCACGTCACCCACCACCTGCAAGGCTGCCATGCGCTGCTGCTGGAATTCAATCACGACCCCCAGATGGTCGCCGACTCCACCTACCCACCCTTCCTCAAACAGCGTATCACCGGCCGCTTGGGCCACCTGGCGAATGAGGCTGCCGCTGCACTGGTGCGAACGCTGGCCCACAGCCCATTGCGCCGTTTGGTGGCTGCCCACCTCAGCTTACAAAACAACCGGCCCGAGCTGGTTCACCACGCACTGAAGGCGGCGTCAGCCCTGTCGGGTTATGAACTCAGCATCGCCAGCGCCGAGGATGGCACCGACTGGGTCACAGTCTGACCCAAGACCTGGCTTTCAGCGGCGTGCTGCGTCTGCCAAGCCACAGCGGGGACAGATTGGAGGTTGCTGCCGCCCAAGGCTCTGCCTGAGAACGGTGCTGTGAATAGACAGCGTGAGAACAGAAAAAGAAAAAGCCAGCTATCGAATCGATAGCTGGCTTTCCTTTATTTACTGGGGTGGCTGATGGGGCTCGAACCCACGACAACAGGAATCACAATCCTGAAGAACTAGCATTCAGGGGTGTTGATCAACGAGGCATTAATCTATAATAATCAACAACTTACGTGATTTTTACCGATCTTACTACCGAGCCTGTGTTGATCAATATGCATCAAAATAGTGCGATTCTGGCTACATGGTGGCTACATGGCAGCTACACGAGAATCTGAGACCCCATGGCACGACCCAAGAAAGACGTCGAAATCGACCTGAGTCAGCCTCACGAACTGACGGCGGGACTGATCGAACGGCTGACTTGTCCAGCCGATAGGGCTCAAGTTTTTCTGCGCGACGCAAAAGCGCCAGGCCTGCGTGTTCGGGGAACGGCTGCCGGAGCCAAGTCTTATGTCTTCGAGTCCAAGCTGAACCGCAAAACCATACGCATCACCATCGGAGACGTGCGTATCTGGACCATTGAGCAGGCTCGTATCAAGGCTCGCGCGTTTGCTGTGGTTCTGGACGGTGGAGATGACCCCCGTGAACTCGAACGTCAGCACCGAGAAGCCGTAGAGGCTGCAGCTACGGAGGCGAAGGCGAGAGAGGCTGCAGTACGGCAAGCCGAAGCGAGCGCGGCACTGACCGTAGGTGAAGCCTGGACCGATTACGTTGCCAAGCGCAGACCGTTCTGGGGAGATCTTCACTACCGCGATCACCTAGACAAAGCCAGCCTTGGCGGCCAGCCCTCAAAACGCCGTGGTGCTGATGGTGAGCTGACCCAGCCAGGGCCACTTGCACCGCTGATGGACCTGCCCCTCAAGCAGCTGAACGCTGCTGTGGTGACCGACTGGGCCACGCGCGAGGGAGCGAAACGCCCAGCATCCACGCGACTTGCTCACCGCTTACTGACTGGCTTCTTGTCGTGGTGTCGCGAGCAGCCAGAGTATGGCTCTCTGTTGCAGGAAAACCCGGCACGGAGCCGTGCAACCAGGGATGCACTGGGGCGGTCTGCCGAGAAAAAAGATGTGCTGCAGCGTGGACAACTCAAGTCTTGGTTTGAACACGTGCGACGCCTGCAAAATCCGGTCACTTCGGCCTACTTGCAAACACTGCTACTGACTGGTGCCAGGCCAGGCGAGGTGCTCGGCCTCAAATGGGAGGATGTCAACACCAAGTGGGGGGGCCTTCGCATCCGAGACAAGGTAGAAGGTGAGAGAGAAATCCCCCTGACACCCTATGTGGCGCAATTGCTGGCCGCCCTACCCCGCCGCAACGAATGGGTGTTTTCCAGCGCCCGAGATCTGCGCATGGACGATCACAACATTGAACGACGGGCTCGTAAAGCTGCGCGTGCTGGGAAAAACCCTGTCGTAGCCACGCACATCGAGACCAGCGGCAGCGGTCACATCATCCGACCAAATGCCGCGCACTCTCGAGCTTGTCATGCCGCAGGACTTGGGAACCTCACCTTGCACGGCCTCAGGCGCTCGTTCAAAAGCCTGACCGAATGGCTGGAGGTCCCCGTGGGGGTGGTAGCACAGATTCAGGGCCACAAGCCGAGCGCCACCGCCGAAAAGCACTACACGATAAGACCGCTTGAGTTACTGGCCCTGCACCACCAACGCATTGAGAAGTGGATGCTGGAACAGGCTGAACTTAAGTTTCCAGGTAAGGCCAGCGTCGCAAGCAAGTGACAGGTCAATCAGCGATCCTGTCAGAAATTTTGTGTTTGAGGCATAGCCTGACGAACAGGAGCATCTATGCCAAGCAAGAAGAAGCCGGCGGCGGCCGGCATGACGGCGTTGCCGTCGATCCCCAAGGGGCTCATTGGGCAATTGACCTGTGGCGCCACGCCGATGACTGCCGACCAGATCAACGCCACCACCATGGCGCTGAAGAAGGCGCTGATCGAACGGGCGTTGGGCGCCGAGTGGTCCCACCATCTGGGCTACGCACCTGGCAGCACCCGCCCAAAGGATGTCGCCAACTAGCGCAACGGCAAGTCCGCCAAGACGGTGCTGACCGAAGACGGGCCGCTGCGCATTGAGGTGCTACGCCACCGAGCAGGCTCCTTCGAGCCCATCCTGATACCCAAGTACGAGATGCGTTTCACCGGCTTTGACGACAAGATCGTGGACATGTACGCGCGCGGCATGACCATGCGCGATATCCAGGGCCTTCTGGCCAAGCAGTACGGCACCGAGGTCAGCCCAGACTTCATCAGCTCGGTCAACGACGCGGTGATGGCCGAGGTCACGGCCTGGCAGAGTCGGCCCCTGGAGCCGATGTGACCGGTGGTGATGTGACCGGTGGTGTTCTTCGACGCATTGCGCGTGAAGATCCGCCAGGATGCGGTGGTGCGCAACAAGGCCATCTACCTGGCGCTGGGCGTGCTGCCCGATGGAACGCGCGACATCCTGGGCCTGTGGATCGAGAACACCGAGGAGGACAAGTTCTGGATGAAGGTGTTCAACGATCTGAAGACACGTGACGTGGCCTACATCCTGATCGCCGTCACCAACGGCCTCAAGGGCATCCCCGATGCGCTGGCGGCGGTGTTCCCGCAGACCACGCTGCAGACCTGCATCGTGCACCTGATCCGCAACAGCCTGGATTACGCGAGCTGGAAGGATAGTAAGGCGCTGGCAGTAGCCCAGGTCGCGTGCTCACTTCAGAAGCGGCCATATGACGGGCCCCTAACAGCCTCAACCTGATCAGAAATAGGTCGCCGATGGACGCTAGCGCATCCTGTGTGCACCATCAGCTAGATGGGAGGCCATCATGTAAACCGTAGGTAATGTCACCCACCACGTACCGTCCAACAAAGGGAAGGTGGTCGGACAGATAGCGCCCTTCAAGCTCAAGGACATCTGGGCGCTGCCTATTCGCCGCTAGATGGAGGGACGCGTTCGCGAACTTGCACTATTCAAGCTGAGTATCGACAGCAAGCTGCGCCTATGCGACCTCGTAGCACTGAAGGGCAGGGAATTCCCTCAGCGGTAGGCCCGGATGGCGGTCTTGTCCAGCTCGCTTGCCGGTACGAGCCTGTAGTGGCGTTCTTCAACAACCTTGATTTCGTCGTCCTCAATGGTGAGCTCGAAAAGCGCAATCTGGTCGCTCGATATGAACTGCGCAGAGATCGGCCGGCATCGCAAGCCTGGGTACTTCTCCTTGCAACAATCGATGTCTTGCTTGGTCTGGACGATCGAAATCTGGTCGGTTCCGCCCTTGGCCTGAACTGGGATAACGTAGTGGCAGCCATACTTGTCTAGGCCGATGTAAAGCTCGTCGATTTCGATCTGTCCGACACCTTTCACGCTAGTCCGCAAATGGTTTTGTAGCGAATAGGTAGTCAGGCCTAGGAAAATGTCGATGAGTCGGTTGTACCGAACCTTGGCAAGCAGAGCTTGCTCGTCATCCAAAGCGTACTCAGCGATGATTTCTGGCGTACTGTCGGGAATGCGGATTCGCGAGAGGCTTGAATTCGGGACAATCCGGTTAGCCTTGCGAAGAATGAAGCGGTATTTAGCCCGCCCTACGGCCTCGATCAACCACTCGCTACCCTTGGGCTGCGTTTCCAAGACCCGAGCCGGCATGGCTTGCCTGAAGCGGAACGAATAGAGCACGTCGCCAATATTTTTGGGTAAGGCTAAGCTCAGCTCGGCTGCAGCCCTTGGGATTTCCTCGCGTTTGAACTCGAGCGCAGTGGCTCCCTTTTTGTAATGATCAAAAAAAATCTTCTCGATCAGCGCCGAGTAGCGGTTCGTGCGGATCGCTTTGCTGCCGTCGTCTCCGCCGCTCATACGTATTCCCCTTGATTGACCGGCTCATCCGCGACGGCGGAGTCGATGGTCATTTGCCCCGTACCCTTTTGATTGGGTATACGGCGCCGAGAAATCGTGTCGTGGGGAACGCCGAACATACGCGCCGCATCTGACATCGAGATGGAAAGAAGTGCGGTGTCCCCGAGCGGAATAATCTCCGCCGGCTTCACGGGCTTGACACCCAAGGCCTCGATGACCTGCGAGGCCACAGCGCGCGCCAAGTAGGGTGGTACCGAATTACCGATTTGACGGAACCCGTGCCACTTTGTCGCGTGGAAACGGAACCAGTCCGGGTAGGAGTGAAGTCTCGCGGCTTCGCGAACGGTGATCACTCGAGGACTCGTCGGATGAATCGGACGGGGGGAAGTGAACGCGCCGCGGTCGCTTGCCGTGCCGGCCCGGAGCGTGTTGCAAACGCCGTCTGGGTCGAGCTTCAAAAAGCGGCTAATCGGCTCCGTCTCCCCGTTGGGCGTCGCAAGGAAGCGCTTCTTCGAGAGGTCGGTATGGACTGTCAGCGTGCTTGACGTGAGCAGCCTCGGATCAAATTGCCGAGAATAGGTAAAGTCTCTAACGTCGGCAGCCCTGCCTCTCAGCACGGCTGCGTAAGCGGAGGGCAGTCCGAATTTCGCTGTGACCCAATCACGATGCAATAGCTCCGGAAAATTCTCGGCTTCTGGCAGGTCGCCGATGGCCTCCTTGACAGTCACTCGACCACTCTGCTCAGGGTAGATGGGCTGTTTCAGTCCCTTTCGCGTACCCAGCAAAAACAGACGTTGTCGAGACTGTGGAACGCCGAAATCTGCTGCGTTCAAGACCCGGTAGGGCAGCTGCAGCTCGTAGCCGGCGTCTTGGAATGCGTCCAGGATCTCTTGAAGGAAGCGTCGATGCGTTCCGACGGTGAGGCCCTTCACGTTCTCGAAAACGAAGTGCTTGGGTCGTAATTCTTTAACCAGGCGGACGAAGTGATAAACCAGCTGGTTCCGCGGGTCGTCCATGGCACGCTTGCCTATAAGCGAAAAGCCTTGGCAAGGCGCGCCGCCGAACAGAACGTCGACTTCCTTCTTGCCGATGCCGGCACGCTTACGGATCTCGTCGCCAGTCACATCGATAACGCTTCTGCAAATCGTAGCGGTCTGGGGGAAGTTGAATTTGTGCGCAGCACAGTGGATCGGATCGATCTCGACAGCCGCAACCACATCGAAGCCTGCAGCTTCGAATCCAAGGCTAAGTCCTCCTGCTCCAGCGAACAGATCGATCCCTATTGGACGTAGCATGTTTCTTGTACTCCTCAATCGATTTCTGGGTTTTTATACAGTATCCGAGCCTACGCGAATTACGATCGCATTGTCGATCGTAATTCGGGGCTACCCCAAGAATTTTCCAAGCTTTAATTTGCAGGCATCGAGGCTCGAGCGGCCGGACTGGTATGCCGCCAAGCTACGAGCCTCCACTGTGGAGTGATGTTGGGCGTCGTTGAGGCTCACGCCCTCACCACCGGCACATCCCCCCAATCGGTCGTGTACCTCGGCGTCCGGCGCTCCTGCTTCATCACCCATTCCCGCCGGTCACCGTCCAGTCCCGCACTGGCGACCTTCAGGGTCCCCTTGCCAAACCGCCGATTGAGCGTGTCGAGTGCGGCCATTCGTTTCGCATCCTTCTCGGCGGATTGAATGCTTTGGGTGGCCCGTGCCTGTGGGTGCGTGGCCTCACCGGGCTGTTCATCCACCAGGTCCAGTTCCCCCTGCCCTCGGTCCTCCGGCTGCAGGTCCAGCAGCATGACCCCGGCCTTGGCCATCGCATACCCCGGTCGGTAGATGGCTTTCATCCCCGCCGTGGCCGCGTTGACCAGTTGGGCGGTGTCCGAGGTCGGTCTTCTGAGCGGCACTACGATGCTCTGGCTGTAGCTGGGTCCCGGTCGGAAGGGGCTGGTTCGGACGAAGACCAGCACCTGGTTGGCGTGGCTGTGTTGTTTGCGGAGTTTTTCTGCGGCACGGCTGGCGAATTCGCTCACCGCTTCGATCAAAGGATTGAGTTCGGTGATGGCCTGCCCGAAGCTTCGGGTGCTGGCGATCTCTTTCTTGGGCTCTGGGCTGTCGTCCAGGTCGATGCAGGGGGTGCCTTGGAGTTCTCTGACGGTTCTCTCCAGCACCACGCTCCAGCCTCGCCGGACGGTGGCTGGGTCCAGGGTCATCAGGTCCTGGACGGTGGTGATGCCGTTCTCCCTGAGCTTCTCCCCGATCCGTCTGCCGACGCCCCACACCTCCCCCACGTCCAGGCTGCTGAAGAGGGCGGCTTTGTGTTCCGGGCCCAGGGCTTCCAGGTTGCAGACCTGTCGGATGTGGGGGATCAGGGGCTGGAGGGCTTCGGGGAAGGCGTTTGGTTTGCGTTCTGCCGTCTTGGCCACATGGTTCGCCAGTTTGGCGAGTGTCTTGGTCTTCCCCATGCCGATGCAGGTGGGGATGTTGATCCACTGCAGGATGCGGTCTCTGACCACCCTGCCCCGGCCGACCAGGTCGCCTTGGACCCCGTGCAGGCCGATGAAGCT
>JAIXXF010000032.1 GCA_027490925.1 Comamonadaceae bacterium | reverse complement strand
AAGACCCTCAGCCGGAGTTGCACATCCGGGGCGACCGCTCGGTGCGCTACGAGCGTGTCGCTCAGGCCATGGCCGCCGCTCAGTCCGCAGGCGTGCGCAAAATCGGGTTCGTGACGGAACCTAAACGCTGACCACTCACTCATTCTTCCAACGTTTTTTTAACCGGAGCTTCTGATGAAACACACCTTGTTGACCGCCTTACTCGCTTTGGCCGGAATGGCCGCCCACGCCCAGACCGTGGACGTCAAAGACGCCTGGGTTCGTGCCACCGTGACGGGCCAAAAGGGCACAGGCGGCTTCATGAAAATCACCGCGCCGACCGCGTTGCAGCTGGTGGGCGTCAAGTCCCCGGTCGCTGGCGTGGGCGAGGTGCACGAGATGAAGATGGAAGGCGATGTGATGCGCATGCGCGCCTTGCCCGCGCTGGACTTGCCCGCAGGCAAAACCGTGGAGCTCAAGCCTGGTGGCTACCACGTGATGCTGATGGACCTGAAGCAACCCCTGCTCAAAGACACCACTGTGCCAGTCACACTGGTGTTCAAAGACGCGCAGGGCAAACTCAGTGAACAAGCGCTGACATTGCCAGTCAGCGCCACCGCACCGGGTGGTGCGGCAAAGGCCTCCGGCCACCAGCACCACTGACATAGGCTGCGGTTCCTCAATGAAGGGTTGGCAGACACTGGCCAGACGTTGGGTCTGGCTCGCCTGGGTGGCGATGTTGTTTGGCGCTTCGGCGCCGACAGTGTCGCGCGCGCTGGCGGCTGCCAACGGACCCACCGGATGGGTGGAAGTCTGTACCAGCACGGGTGCGAGTTGGGTGCCGTTGTCGGGTGCTGCAGCACCAACCGATACACCACCCAACGCACCCGACAGCTTGTCTCTGAACCACTGCCTGTTCTGTCTGCTGGGTGCAGATCGTTTGGGCGTGCCCCCTGCTCACACCGCACTGCCATGGGCGGTAGGAACCCCGACCACGCCTGATCCTGTTGTGGCCAAGACCAGGTGTGATGTTTTCCGACCGCATGCTTGGTCGCGTGGCCCCCCTGACCTGACCTGAACCTCCACTGTGAGTGCTTGGTGGTGCGCACTTTGCTGTGCACCACTGGGTGATCGTGGTGCCCAACTGAGGCACCAAGTTCGATTTCGGGAACGTCCATGTCTGTTTTTCTTTACGTCATGCGTTGCATGACTCACCTCAACGTGGGCGCCACATTGGCGCTGGTTTTGTGGCTCATTTGGACCACCACCGGTAGCGCGAGATGGTGAATCGCAAGGTCATTTGGTTTGGCTGTGCCCACTTGCTGGCTTTGGCGTTAATTGCCGCCGCCGCTGGATGGATGGGCGCATCTGCCGATACGACTGACGCGAGCATGTCGAATCGGTCAGTGGCAACAACGAACGCCAATGCCCTCCCGTTGCGCGATCTTGTCAGCGAGCGGCGGGGCGGTACGTCATCGGCTGTCGAGGCTCAACCCGTCGGCGACCGGTTCACACCATGAGCACTAAGCCGGGTGAATCGAAAGCGTCTGTTGTCTGCTTTGACCAGCACCCCAGCGCTGTACGGTTGTCAACCCTCACCCAATCACATGGGCTGCCACCAAGCTTCAAAAACGAGCGTGAGCGTTCGTCGCGATCTCTAGCAACCAACCGGTTTGGCAGCAACAGGGGGGGCAAATGACACACGGTCTCCTGTTGATGAGGCGGCGAGCTGCTGGCCACTTACTGCGGCTGCGCCATGGGTGGTCGTTCTTGCTGACCTTGACTTGGTTGGCGTCGACCTATTGGCTCTTGGGGCCGGTGTCGCAGCAGGCCAACCGATTAAGTGGTGCTCAACCGATGCGCCTGATCGCCGCCGAAGTTTTTTGTGACATCGGTAGTTCACAAGGTGACTACCAGCCATGGGCCAACCGGATTTGTCTGAAGCGTCAGAACAACAAAGAAAGTAGCAACTAATGGATTGGGCAGTTGGCATGTTATTGACGACATTTGTCGTCTCGTTTGTGGCCTTGTTCGTGTTCATCTGGTCAATGTCGAAAGGCTTCTTTGGCGACAGCCAGACCGCGTCCAGGGTGATTTTTGCGCCAGGGGAGGAGGGACGCCCTGACGATCCGGCTGCTACACAACCGCAGGAGCAGCCGATGAACGAAGAGTTGGCCGAACGGCTCAAAGCCGATCTGTCCAGCTCTGGTGTGGCGTTGGTATGCCTGACCTTCGCAGTCATTTGGTTGGTTTGGGGATCGATTGCGGGATTGATGGCATCGGTCAAGTTGCATGCCCCCGATTGGTTGACCGCCTACGACTGGTTGACGTTCGGGCGAATTCGCCCGGCCCACCTGAACATCATCGGTTATGGATGGTGCTCTTTTGCGGGTGTGGGGATCGCGATTTGGATGATCCCGCGGTTGCTTAAAACGCCCTTGGTCGGCGCACGGTATGCCTACTGGGGCGCCATGCTGTGGCACCTTGGCGTCACGCTGGGCGTTGGCGCGTTGCTCGCTGGCTGGTCCGATGGCATGGAGTGGTTGGAGTTTCCTTGGCAAATCGACGTGCTGTTGTTCGTGGGTGGCGGCTTGATGGGCATGCCACTGGCTATGACACTGTTACGCCGCAGGGTGGTCCATCTGTATGTGTCTGTTTGGTACATGGCGGCAGGGTTGCTGTGGTTCCCAATTTTGTTCGCGATTGCCAACATCCCGGGTATCCACCATGGTGTGCAGCAAGCGACCATGAATTGGTGGTATGGCCACAACGCTTTGGGATTGTGGTTTTCTCCGCTAGGTTTGGCGGCCGCGTATTACTTCATTCCGAAAGTGGTTGGTAAACCAATCCACTCCTACAACTTATCGTTGCTGGGTTTCTGGGGCCTCGCATTCTTTTACAGCCAGGTGGGAGGTCACCACCTGATCGGTGGTCCTGTGCCCAGCTGGTTCATCACGATGAGCATTGTTCAGAGCGTAATGATGGTGATACCTGTGGTCGCCGTGGCCATCAATCAGCACATGACGGTGCTGGGCCACTTCAAGATGCTGGTCCATTCACCCACCTTACGGTTCATCGTATTGGGGACCATGATGTACACGCTCGCATCCGTACAGGGGTCTTTGGAAAGCCTTCGCAGCGTGAACACGGTGACACATTTCACCCACTACACGGTGGCACACGCGCACCTTGGCTTGTACGGCTTCTTCTCGTTTGTGATGTTCGGCAGCATCTACTACGTGATGCCCCGAATCACCCGCTGGGAGTGGCCCTACCCTAAGTTGATTGGGATGCACTTCTGGCTCGTCACCTTGGGGATTGGTGTGTACGTGGTTGGCCTATCGATTGGTGGCTGGTTACAGGGGCAGTACATGTTGGATGCTGCTCGGCCGTTCATGGACTCGGTGGCCGTGACCATGCCGTGGCTACAGTCGCGCTCTTTGGGTGGTGCACTCATGACCCTGGGTCATTTTGTTTTCGCTGTGCACTTTGTTTTTATGGTTTTGAGGTTTGGGCCGCAGAGGATAGGGGCCGCCGCGTTCGATGAAATTTCGTGGCTTCGACAAACTTTATCCGCCTTGCCTCAATCGGTTGGTATGTCCTTGCGCAGGCGCGATACTTCTAAAGCCCCGAGCGTTGCCATGGGGGACAAGGCATGAGCAAGTTTTTGCCCCAAAGCCCCCACATCAGCGAAGTTCACATCGTTGTTGGTTCCATGGTGATTTTGGCCATGGCCACTTCGCTGATGGTGGTGGTGCCGTGGCTATTGCTGCAAGATGCGCACCCCGCTGGCGCCGGTCTCAAGCCGTATACGCCGCAAGAGCTCCGTGGACGCGCGAGCTACATTGCCAACGGTTGCGTGTATTGCCACTCCCAACAGCCGCGAGACATCAAGCAGGCCCCCGATTTTTCCCGTGGGTGGGGCCGGGCATCCGTGGCATCTGACTATTTCTACGACCGCCCACACCTCCTAGGGACCATGCGGACAGGTCCTGACCTGTTCAACATTGCTGCGAGGCAGCCAAGCGTGGACTGGCACCTTGGCCACCTGTATCAACCCAGGGCTTATACGAAGGGGTCAAACATGCCTGGTTACCCCTTCCTCTTTCTTCACAAGCGAGACGAAGACGTCAAACCGGATGACAAGGTGATCAATCTTCCGCCCGACTTTGCAACCGGCCAAACGGTGGTGGCCAGCCAGGAGGCGCTTGATTTGGTGGCGTACCTTTTGGCGCTGGACAGGACTTACCCAGTTTTGAAACGACCGGATTTGCCGCCAGCAGGCGACGCCATGCCACGCCGAAAGGAGACGAAATGAGCCAGCTGACCGATTGGATGACGCGGTTGCGCAGCGCGCGCATCACGTCTTATCAGCGCGAGGGCAGCGATCCGGACGAAACGGATCGCCCTTTGCCTTGGTTCATGATGATGCTGATTGGTGCCATGTTCATGTGGGGCGGCTTTTATATCTACGATACGCCCAGCGGAGATGCCTCAGCTTGGGGTGACCAGCGCAGCCTCGAGAGCTTGATGCCCGTCTTGCTTCCAGCAGGCGGCAGCGCAAAGCTGGACGGCGCACCGATCTACAGCGCCAAATGCGTTGCGTGTCACCAAGGCAACGGCGCTGGCGTCCCAGGCGTATTTCCACCCCTCGCCGATTCAGAATGGGTCATCGGATCGCCCACAAAGCTCATCCAGCTGTTGTTGCATGGTGTCGTCGGCGAGATCAAAGTCAAA
The DNA here is from genome assembly GCA_027490925.1 of Comamonadaceae bacterium. Lineage (GTDB taxonomy): Bacteria > Pseudomonadota > Gammaproteobacteria > Burkholderiales > Burkholderiaceae_C > PCRC01. Next base: position 77,271 of record JAIXXF010000032.1, on the reverse strand, counting down.
GGCGTGACCTACAAAGGGGCCATGCCGGCGTTCAAATCCCTGAGCGACCCAGAGGTGGCGGCGGTGTTGACCCACATCCGCAGTCAGTGGGGCAACCAAGCCCCACCGATCGACGCCAGCGACGTTACGGCTCAGCGAGAAGCGAGTGCGGCAAGAACCACGCCCTTTTCGGGAGGAGCCGAACTGGAGTCGCTTCCGTGAGCGCACTTGAACGTAGGGGGCTTTGGGCGACCTTGATGGCGTCATTGCTTGTATTGGTCGCAGGGGGCGGAGGCTTGGCTGTTGCGACCCGGGGCTTTACCGCTTGGACCACCGAAGATGCCAGACGTTTGGACATCGCCGAGCGGCCTCAGCGCTTGCCGCCGATCCGGTTGTCTGATCACACTGGGGCCAGTTGGCTTGTAGGTCCACCTGCCGGCGCAGCAGGCGCCGACACGGGGATCGTGACCATCGCGACGTTCATGTACAGCCGCTGTCAGACGCTGTGTTCGGTGGTCAGCGCCCAAATGCGTCGGCTACAGCATGAGATCGGTAGCCGGGGCCTGTCGCGCAGGGTTCGCTTGCTGTCGGTCAGCTTTGACCCACAGCACGATGTGCCAGTGCAATTGTCTGAGCATGCCCAGCGCCTGGGGGTCGATTCAGACGTGTGGCGAATGGCGAGCATCGCGAATTCAGACCAGTTACCTCAGCTGCTGCGTGCATTCGGTGTCCAAGTGCTGCCAACGCCCGAAGGCGAGTTTGAACACAACGCCGCCTTTCATCTGATCGACGGCCGGGGGAGACTTGTCGAGGTGATGGACATTGACGAGCCCCACCATGCGCTGGCCGCCGCCTGGCGTTGGTCTGAATCGGCAGAGCAAGCCGCGAGGGTGCAGGCCCAGTTGAAGGCAGGTGGTGTATGAGGCCGTGGTCATGGGCCATCACGTGGATTGGTGAGCCGCCGCAACGGGTGCTTGTGGCGGCTGGCGTCTTGGGGTTGCTTCTCTCGCCACACACACTCGGCGCGATGCAGTCGACCATGTGGCTGCATATGGGAGTGCAGTTGCCTGCCCTGGCCTGGGTCGGGTGGTGGGCCACTGGTGCCGTTTCATCTGGCACCTTAGACCGTTGGCATTGGATCAATCTCGAGGGCGTGCCCTGTTGGTTGATGTGGCTAGCAGTGACCAGTGTCTGGATGGTACCGCGAAGCCTCGATTTGGCGGTCACGTCGTCCCTTTGGAACTTTGGCAAAGTGATGCTTTGGCTGATGGCGGGCGGCGCTCTGCGCATCGGCTGGACGCGCAGCAGTCCACTGGTACGGACGTTTGCCCTCGGCAATTCGGCCTGGATGGGCTGGGTGGCTGGAATTCTGTATGCGGATTCCCCAGACCGCTTGTGTAATGCCTATTTGCAAAGCGATCAGCGGTTGGCAGGTGCGATGGTGATGGGTTGGGCCTTGATTGCAACAGCCGTTCTGCTTCGCACGGCGATGTCATGGGGTGGGTCACCTTTGGCTGGACATCCAGCTCACCCAACGCGCACCTTGGAGTAAGCTGTGACGCGGATGCGCCACCAATACAAAGGGGACAGTCATGAGCGATCAAACAAATTTCAGCTTCGGCAAATTTGTGCCGGGGTTTGATTTTTTGCAGAGCCTCACCAAGCAAGCCACGGCCAGCGCGGCGGGGGCCATCCCCCAGTTGCCCAATCTGTCCAGCTGGGTGGCGCCCACGTTGAACGTGGAGGAGCTGGAAAAGCGCATTGAAGAACTCAAAGCGGTGCATTTCTGGTTGGAGCAAAACTCCAAAGTGCTGGGTGCGACCATCCAGGCGTTGGAGGTGCAAAAAATGACGTTGTCCACGCTCAAGGGCATGAACTTCAGCGTGGGCGACATGGCCAACGCCTTCAAGCTCAAGGCCACAGAAACCGTGGGGAACGCCTTGATGGGTGGCGCCCAAAAGGGGGGCGAAAAAGCCAGTGCCGCCAAGTCGGCGTTCGATATGGCGTCTGGTGCCGCCGGCATGGCGGCCAGCGCTGTGGGGGGGGCTGCCAGCGGTGCAGTGAAAGCGGTGGCCAATAAACGCAGGGCCAGCGCCGCCAAGGCCGCCGGTCAGGCAGGCGTGGTGGACCCGATGCAGTGGTGGGGCGCGCTCACCGAGCAGTTCCAGGGCATTGCCGCCAACGCCATGAAGGACATGGCGCGCAACACAGCCATCGACACCACCCGCCACATGGCCACCGGCATGGCCAAAGAGGCCATCAAGGGCGCCACGGGCGTCGCCCGCGCCGCCGGCAAGACCCTGGCGGCACGCACGGCACCGCGCCCAGCCGCACCCCGTGCCCCGGCGGCCCGCAAAGCTGCCCCCAAAACCAGCCGGCGCAAGCCCGCGGGTTGACAGCGCGGCCCCTCTGACAGCGCTGGTGGGTGGCGGTACAGCCGGGGGATTGCCCTAACATTGCGCCCACCGGCCCCACAGATCAACCCATCCCGCCACTCGCAGTGAAACTCTTTCCCCATGGGCACGCAACCCACCCGCAATGGCGCATGGCGGCTGGCTTGGTGTTGGCCCAAGTCCGCGCCCAGATGGCGTTACCCGACTACGCCGCCGCCCCCACGCTGGGTTTGCTCTACATCACCGACCACTACGCCAGCGCCGCGCAAGACATCTTGGACCACCTGAGCGCCGAGCTGCCGGAGGTCACCGACTGGTCCGGCACGGTGGGGGTGGGCATTGCGGCAAACAACGCCGAATACTTCGATGAACCGGCGCTGTCGCTGATGCTGCTGGCGCTGCCGCCCGACCAGTACCGGGTGTTCTCTGGCGTGGCCCCGCTGGGCATGGGGTTCGAGGCGCACACCGCGTTGGTGCATGTGGACGGCAGCATGCCCGATGTGGCAGAGCTGATCCACGACATGGCGGACCGCACCGCCACGGGCTACCTGTTTGGCGGCTTGTCGTCCAGTCGCGGCGCAACGGTGCAGTTCGCGCTGGGTGGCAATGGCAATGTGAAGGGCCAAGGCGCAGCGCGCGGTGTGTTCAGCGGCGGCATGTGCGGCGTGGCGTTTGCCGAGGGGGTGAGCATTGTGTCCCGGGTGACCCAGGGCTGCCAGCCCATCAGCCCAGTGCGCGAGATCACCCAGGTGCAAGACAACGTGCTATTGCAGCTCAACGGCGAGCCCGCGCTGGCGGTGTTGTTGCGCGACCTGAACGTCAGCCTCGATGAGCCGCAACGGGCCATGCAGGCGTTGCGTGCCACGCTGGCTGGTATTGCGCCCGAGGGCACGGGCGGTGTGGGTCGCACGGGGGACTTCGGGTCCGACGTGGTGGTGCGGCACATCATTGGCCTCGACCCAGCGCGACAGGGGGTGGCGATCTCCGACCGCGCACAAAGCGGCATGCGGGTCGCGTTTTGCCAGCGCAACGCCAGCGCGGCGCGGGCCGATCTGGTCCGCATCTGTGCCGAGATCCGAGAGGAGCTAGAGCCCGAAGACATGCCCTTGGCCACCGCCAGCGCGTTGTTGGCCAGCGAGGTGGGGTCGGCCCCCCACCCGGCGCGACGCATCGCGGGGGCGGTTTACGTGAGTTGTGCAGGCCGTGGCGGGCCGCACTTCGGTGCGCCGAGTGCCGAGTTGCAAATCGTGCGCCACGCGCTGGGCGATGTGCCCTTGGTGGGTTTCTTCGCGGGCGGTGAAATCGCCCGCCACCATCTGTACGGGTACACCGGCGTGCTGACGGTCTTCACCGCCTGACGGCAGGGCGCGACCTCAGGGGGGCCGCCGTGTACAGGGCAAAATCGCGACAGCCCCAGCCACTCGCCATGCGCCCCCCAACCCCCGAACCCAGCCACCCGCCCAACCAGTTTGGCCTGCTGACCCAGCGCCGGTTCGGCCCGTTCTTTTGGACCCAGTTTTCCGGGGCCGCGAACGACAACCTTTTCAAGTTCGCCTTCACCGTGATGGTGACTTACCAGCTCAGCGTGGGGTGGATGCCGCCGTCTGTGGCTGGCCTGGTGATTGGCGCGCTGTTCATCTTGCCGTTCTTGCTGTTCTCTGCCACCAGCGGTCAGTTGGCCGACAAGTTCGACAAGGCCCGCACCATGCGCTTTGTCAAGGATTTGGAGGTCGCCATCATGGCCTTGGCGGCTTGGGGTCTGGTGACCAACCACGTGGCCGTGCTGTTGGTCTGCACTTTTCTCATGGGGTTGCACTCCACCTTGTTCGGTCCGGTGAAGTTCGCCTATCTGCCACAGGTGCTGGGCCCGCGCGAACTGACCGGTGGCAACGGCATGGTCGAGATGGGCACCTTTGTGGCCATTTTGTTGGGCAACGTGGCCGGTGGTCTGTTGGTCGCCATTCCCGGCACGGGCCACCGCGACGTGGCCATCGCCTGCGTGTCGGTGGCGTTGCTGGGTCGCGCGGTGGCGCAGCTCATCCCGGCAACGCCCGCCACCGACCCGGAACTGAAGATCAACTGGAACCCGATCACCGAAACGTGGCGCAACCTTCAGCTGGCGCATGGCAACCGGGTGGTTTTCCATTCTCTGCTGGGCATCAGCTGGATGTGGTTTTTTGGCGCGGTGTTCCTGAGCCAGTTCCCGAGCTTTGCCAAAGACGTGCTGCACGGCAATGAACAGGTGGCGTCTCTGTTGCTGGTGCTGTTTTCGGCGGGCATCGGGATCGGCTCGCTGTTGTGCGAGGTGCTGGGCCGCCGCCAGATGGAAATTGGCTTGGTGCCACTGGGCGCCCTGGGCATGAGTGTGTTTTCAATCGACTTGTACGTCGCCTGCCGCGACCTGCCTGCCGCCGAACTGATGGGCGTGGCCGCTTTCGTGTCGCAACCGGCCCATGGGCGGGTCATGGCCGACCTGCTGCTGCTCAGCCTGTTCGCCGGTTTGTACAGCGTGCCGATGTACGCGCTGATTCAGTGGCGCAGTGCCGTGACGCACCGCGCCCGCACCATCGCCGCGAACAACATCTTGAACGCGCTGTTCTTGATCGCGAGTTCCCTGCTGGCGGGAGCCTTGCTCGGGTGGGGGGTCAGCATTCCAGAGATCTTCATGCTGACCGGCATCGCCAATGCCTTGGTGGCGTTCGGTATGTTTCTGCTGGTGCCCGAGTACCTGCTGCGCTGCGTGGCATGGGTCTGGTCGCGCTTGGTTCACCGTCTGAACATTCTGGGCGCCACGCACATTCCGGCCGACGGCCCGGCGGTCTTGGTGTGCCACCCCTTGCGGCCGGTGGACGCCTTGCTGTTGATGGCCGCCAGCCCACGCCCGATTCGCTTTGTGGTGGACCAGCGGCTGTGGGAGACGCCAGTTCTGAGGGCGTTGTTCAGGTTCGCAGGTGCGGTCGCTGACATGCGGACACCGAACGATCCTGTGCCTGCGCCCGCTTGGTCGGATGCGGCCGTGTTGGACGCCGCCACCCAAGCGCTGCGCAACGGGGAACTGCTGGCCTGGGTGCGCGCCGATGGGCCAGCAGGGCACGGCGGGTTGCAGCGCGTCAGCGCGGGTGCAATGACGCTTTTGACGCGTGCGGTGGCCGAAGGCCTGCAGCCCCCGGTGTTGCCCGTGGCGCTGTCGCGCATTCAAGGGCCGTACCGCCCACGGGCGCACCTGCGCGTGGGCACGGCTCAAGCCGCAAACGGCGCGTCGGCCCAAGGGCTAGAGGCCAGCATGGAGGCGCTGCGGCAGGCGTGACCAGGTGGCCAGGCGTGGCTTGGCATAAAAAAGCCGATGGGGCTGTGGCAGAGTGACACAGCAGCCATCGGCCAACGGCGCAGCCCCTGCGACCGACGAGGAGAAACGTTCAGGCTTGGGTCACAGCCGTTCCAACAGGCCAGCCAGTGGGTTGGTGGCGGTGGTGGCATCGCCCGCGCTGGAGATGCCAGGCAGGTTCTGGACCACGGTGCCCAAGCTGCCCAAGGTGTCGGACACCGGGGCGAGCAGACCATCTGTGGCGGCGGTGACCGTGCCGGTGCCGAGCAGCGAAGTGCCTGCCGTGGCCAGTTCGCTCACGCCATTGAGCAGGTCGGTGCCGGTGTTGAGGGCGTCGCCGGTATCGGTCGCGCTGAGGATGGGCAAATCACCCAGGAGGTCTTGCACCGGGCCACTGGCCTGGGGCGTCAGGGGGCTGGCGGTGACCGTGTTGCCGCTGAGCAGCCCACCCGTCAATCCGTCGAGCAGTCCACCCGTCAGGCCATTGAGCAAGCCGGTCACGGGGGAAAGCACCGGCGCGAGCGGGCTGCTGTCGCCCAAGATCGGCTCCAGCACCGGACCCAATACGGGCCCCAGCACCGGGGCGATCACGTTGTCCACCACCGGTTGCAGGACGCCACCGGTGAGGCCGCCCACCACATCGGTCACGGGATCCAGCACCGGTGCCAACACGCCTCCCTCGCCCAGCACCGGGGTCAGCAGACCGCCCAGGCCGGAGCCGATGCCGCCGTCCGTCCCGGTGCCCAGCAGACCGCCCGCGAGGTCGCCCACGAGGTCGGTCACCGGGTTGAGCAAGCCGCCGACCACACCGCCGAGGTTCAGCCCGTCGCTGCCGGTGAGACCACCCAGCAGGTCGCCGACGGGAGCGGTGACGCCACCCAACAAGCCGCCAACCAAGCCGGTCACCGCGTCGGTGACCGGGGCCAGCAGGGCCTCGCCGGTGGCCAAGCCGCTGGTGAGCGCGCCCAGGCCGACGGCGCTGGTCAAGCCGCTGACCGCGTCGGTGACAAAGTCCACCTGTGTGGCGGCGGGCTCGAGCAGTGACTGGGTTGCGCCGTTGCCGAGCAGTGAATCGATGACCGGGCTGACCGAGCTGGCGAGCGGTGCGGTGAGCGCGTTCACGGTGTTGTCCAACGGGTCCAGGGCATTGGCGTTGCCGGAAGTGAAGTCCGATCCCACCACGGGCGACAGCGCGTCGCTGAGGCCGCTGGTCAGCGTCAGAACCGCGCCGTCCAGCGGGGCGGTCAGTGTGTTGAGGCCAGAGCCTTGCAAGAGGCCACTGCCCAAAGCGTTGGTGGCTTGGTCGACCGCCACGGCTGTGGGCGCGAGCAAAGCTTGTGCAGGCACAGGGGCGTCGGCTGCGACCGCCGCATTGGCCTGGCCACCGCTTGCCGATGCGACCAGTGTGGCCATGCCGGGGGCGGTCAGGATGCCGGTGTTGTCGCCGCCGCCTTGGCTGGCCAGACCCGCCAGCCCGGCCAGACCCAGGGCACCGAGGCCAAAGTTGTCCAGGCCTGAACCGCCTGAGCTGCCTTTTTTTCGCACCGCGAGCGACGCGTCCCCGGCCTCCTCCGGCATGGCGACGAACAGGTCGCCAGCGGCCAGGTCCACCTGCACCTGTTCAGCGCCAGACAGCAGTTGCTTGACGCCGATGGTGGCGTCGCTGCCCCCTGACAGGGTGCCCGTCAGTGGGGCCTTGCCCGCCGGGCCGGGGAAGGTGACGTTCGCCATGCCGCCCTGCGGCACCAAGATGCGGTCGCCCACCATGAGGGGGGTTTCACCGTCGACCGCGATGCGCGCCTCGCCCCGAATGATGTGGGTCCCCGGGGTGGCGCCCGACAGCGTGCCCATGCCCACCGGGGCCGATGGCGCGACCGCCGCTGGGGCCACATAGACCGGCGCTTGGCTGTCCGCCAGCGCGGTGCCCTGCGCGAACGAGGGGGTGTCGCCGCCAATGACCGCGGCGATCGGGGGCGATGAAAGTTCGGCGATGCTCATGGTGGCTTCCTTGGGGATGGCGACGGGACGGACAGGCGCTTGTCTTGGGTATCGATCCCATTGGGCCCCAGCTGTAGCGCCCGGAAACGTCGGTGTGCACCGGTTTTGTGACTTATTTCGGCGGATGCCCGCCAATGCGATGTGCTCGGCGACGCGCTCGGTGGCGAGCCTCTGGTGCGCCGTCGGGCCGGTCGCCCCGCGCCACCGCCCACGCCTGCGTTTTGGGGCCAAAAACGCACCGGAACCGCTCTTCACCCGGAAAATGGCGACAAATCACCCATCAGCCCATGTAAAAACTCGTTAATTAGCTATTAAAAACATAGCGCAGGAGATCAGTGTTCGGGGGACAGTGTGTGGTGTGTGGTGTGCGGCGCGTACCGTGTGATGGGCAGATGGTGTTGGCCCAGCTGCGCGCGGGTGTCGGTGCAGGCGTGTTAGGGTCAAGCGATGGGTGAGCGGCCGCGGGGCCGATGCCCAAGCCCGCGTCACATGGCCCACACCACCCGGCGGCGCTGCTCGGGATTCGTTGCCCGCCCACCTACCCTTACCCATTACCCCACAGGAACCTGACCATGCCTTCTCTCAATTTCATCGGCGGCGAAAAAGGCGGGGTCGGCAAGTCCGTGACCGCCCGCGTGCTGGCGCAGTACTTCATCGACCAGCAGCGGCCGTTTGTGGGTTTTGACACGGACCGCTCCCACGCGTCCTTCAGCCGGTTCTATGCCGACTACGCCTCGCCGGTGGTGATCGACCGCTACGAAAGCCTGGACGCGGTGGCCACCGTGTTCGACCGTGGAGGCAGCGACGCCCCGTCGCCCAGTGTGGTGGTGGACCTGGCCGCCCAGACCGCTGCGCCACTCGCCCGCTGGGTCCAGGAGTCCGATCTGCTGGGGCTGTTGGCCGAGTTGGGCGTGGCGGTGAACCTCTGGCACCTCGCCGATGCGGGCAAGGAGTCGGTCGATCTGCTGGAGCGGCTGGTGGACACCTACGGCAGCGGGCCCCACTACATCGTGGTGAAGAACCTGGGCCGGGGCAGCGACTTCTCGTTGCTAGACGCCTCACCCGCCATGCAAAAAGCGCAGGCGCTGGGTGCGCAGGTGGTGTCGCTGGCCCAACTGCACGAGGCCAGCATGCGCAAAATCGACCGCCAAAACGCCAGCTTCTGGTCGGCCGTGAACGGACGCACCGGGCCCGACGCCTTGGGCCTGCTGGAACGCCAGCGCTTGAAAACCTGGCTGCGCAACACCTACGCGACGCTGGACAGCTTGCCGTTGTGAGGCGGGCGGGTGCGGCTCTGCGGCGGGCGGCTCACACCCCCCGTGCGCGGTCGGCGTGGAACTGCTTCACATAGGCGGAGAAGCGGCCTGCGTCCAGCGCCTCACGCACTTCGCGCATCAGGTTCAGAAAATAATGCAGGTTGTGGATGCTGGTCAGCATGGGCCCCAGCATCTCGCCGCAGCGGTCCAGGTGGTGCAGGTAGGCGCGGCTGAAGCCGCCCTGGCCGGAAGGCTGGGTGTCGTCGTTCGCGTAGGCAGCGCCAAAGCCCTTGCAGGTGTAGCAGGTGCAGGTCTCGTCCAGTGGCCGCTCGTCGGTCTTGTGGCGGGCGTTGCGGATCTTGAGGTCGCCAAAGCGGGTGAACAAATGGCCGTTGCGCGCGTTGCGGGTGGGCATGACGCAGTCGAACATGTCGATGCCGTTGCTCACGCCTTCGATCAAATCCTCCGGCGTGCCCACGCCCATCAGGTAGTGCGGTTTGTGGGCTGGCAATTTGGGGCCGATGTGCTGCAGCACGCGAAGCATGTCTTCCTTGGGCTCGCCCACGCTCAGGCCGCCAATGGCCACGCCGGGTAAATCGAGCGCCTCCAGCCCGGCGAGCGATTCGTCGCGCAGGTTCTCGAACATGCCGCCCTGCACGATGCCGAACAGCGCATTGGGGCTGGGCTTGTCGGCCTGCAGCCGGGCGAACTCGTCCTGGCAGCGTTTGGCCCAGCGCAGGCTGAGTTCCATGGACACCCGCGCCTCGGCTTCGGTGGTGATGTGGCCCTTGGTGTCGTAGGGCGTGCACTCGTCGAACTGCATCACGATGTCGCTGTTCAGCACGGTCTGGATCTGCATGCTGACCTCGGGGGTGAGGAAGAGCTTGTCGCCGTTGACCGGCGAGGCGAACTTGACGCCTTCTTCCGAGATCTTGCGCATCTCCCCCAGGCTCCACACCTGGAAGCCGCCCGAGTCGGTGAGGATGGGTTTGTGCCAGTTCTCGAATCGGTGCAGACCGCCGAACTGCTGCAGCACGTCCAGCCCTGGCCGCAGCCACAAATGGAATGTGTTGCCCAAAATGATTTGCGCGCCCATCTCGTCGAGCGAGCGCGGCATCACGCCCTTGACCGTGCCGTAGGTGCCCACCGGCATGAAGATCGGCGTTTCTACCACGCCGTGGTTGAGCGTCAGGCGGCCGCGGCGGGCGTGGGTGGTGGTGTCTTTGGCGAGCAGTTCAAAGTGCAGCATGGGGTGTTCACAGCGGGGAGGCGTCGGCGTGGGGTTGGCGCATCAGCAGCATGGCGTCGCCATAGCTGAAGAAGCGGTAGCGCTGGGCGATGGCGTGCCGGTACAGCGCCATCACATGCGCGTGCCCCGCCAAAGCGCTGACCAGCATCATCAGCGTGGACTTGGGCAGGTGGAAGTTGGTGATCAGCACGTCCACCACCTGAAAGTCAAAACCGGGGGTGATGAAGATGGCGGTGTCGCCGGTGGTCTGGCCGGTGCGGGCCCACGACTCCAGCGTGCGGACCGTGGTGGTGCCAACCGCCACCACGCGGCCGCCGCGCGCGCGGCAGTCGGCGATCGCTTGCACCGTCTCGGCCGGGACGTTGAACCACTCGCTGTGCATGTGGTGTTCGGCGATGTTGTCGGTCTTCACCGGCTGGAAGGTGCCAGCGCCCACGTGCAGCGTCACGCTGGCGCGGCGCACGCCGCGCGCGGCGAGTTCGGCGAGCAGGGCTTCGTCAAAGTGCAGCGCCGCGGTGGGGGCGGCCACCGCGCCCGGGTGTTTGGCGAACACGGTCTGGTAGCGGCGTTCGTCGTCTTCGGAGTCGGTGTGTTCGATGTACGGTGGCAGCGGCACGTGGCCATGCCGGGCCATCAGCGTGTACGGGTCGTCGCCCGCTGCGTTGGCCAGCACGAACTGGAACAAACGCCCCTCGGCGTCGGGCCAGCGGCCCACCAGCGTGGCCATGAAGCCACCGTCCATTTGCAGCGTGGTGCCGGGCAGCGGCTTCTTGCTGACCTTCAGGTGAGCCACCACCTGGTTGCCGGGCAGCACCCGCTCCACCAGCATCTCGACCTTGCCGCCGCTGGGCTTTTCGCCGAACAAGCGCGCTTTGATGACTTGGGTGTCGTTGAACACCAGCAGGTCGCCCGGCTGCAGCAGGTGGGGCAGGTCGCGGAAGACGTGGTCCACCGGGGTGGTGGCGGTCCCGTCCAGCAGGCGGGAGCCGGTGCGTTCAGGTGCGGGGTGCTGGGCCACCAGGTCGGGCGGCAGGTTGAAGTCGAAATCGCTGACGGTGAAGGTGCGCATGGGCTTGAGGGTTGGACGAACCCGTGCCAGAACCAAGTGAGAAGGAGGGGCGTTGGTCTGGCCAGCGCCCCGGGGCAAGACAGGCAGAATTGTCCCATGCCCCGCACCCCCAAGACCGACGCCCCCACCGCCCCGGCGGCCAAGGCCTCGCCCATGGTCAAGGGCTTGCAGAAGCTGGGCTTGGTCCGCGCGATCGACCTCGCGCTGCACCTGCCGCTGCGCTACGAGGACGAAACCCGCATCACCGCGCTGCGCGACGCGCACGACGGCGAGGTGGTGCAGATCGAAGCGGTGGTGACGCACAGCGAGGTGAGCTTCTGCCCGCGTCGGCAGTTGGTGGTGACGGTGGACGACGGCACCGACACCTGCACCCTGCGGTTCTTCAACTTCTATCCCTCGCAGCAAAAAGCGCTGGCGGTGGGCCAGCGGGTGCGGGCGCGCGGTGAGCTCAAAGGCGGATTTGCCGGGTGCCAGATGCTGCACCCCGCCGTGAAAGCCGCTGGGGGCGAGCTGCCGGGTGCGCTCACGCCGGTGTACCCCACGGTGGCGGGCTTGCCGCAACCCTGGCTGCGCAAGGCGGTCTTGGGCAGCCTGGCGCGCGCCGATCTGTCAGAAACGCTGCCCCCAGGGCCAGAGGCCGATTTCACAAATAAAACAGGCTTGCAGCCCTTGTGGAATCTGTCTCAGTCGCTATTGTTTTTGCATCACCCCACACCCGATGCGGCGCTGGCCACGCTGGAAGACCACAGCCACCCGGCGTGGCAACGGCTGAAAGCCGAAGAGCTGTTGGCCCAGCAACTGTCCCAACTGGTGGCCAAGCGCGGCCGCGACGCCTTGCGTGCGCCGCCCATGCGCGCCCTGCCGGGGGGCTTGACCGCGCAGTTGCAGGCGGTGTTGCCGTTCGAGCTCACCCCGGCACAGCGGCGTGTGGGCCAGGAAATCGCCGCCGACCTCGCCCGCCCGGTGCCCATGAACCGCCTGTTGCAAGGCGATGTGGGGTCTGGCAAGACGGTGGTGGCGGCCTTGGCGGCGGCGGTGGCGATCGACGCGGGCTGGCAATGTGCGCTGATGGCGCCCACCGAGATCCTCGCCGAGCAGCACTTTCGCAAACTCGTCGGTTGGCTGGACCCCTTGCTCGCCGCGCGGGGCCAGCGGGTGGCCTGGCTCACTGGCAGCCAAAAGAAAAAGGAGCGCACCGCCATGCTCGCGCTGGTGGCCACTGGCGAGGCGGCCCTGGTGGTGGGCACGCACGCGGTGATTCAGGAGCAGGTGGTGTTTGACAAGCTGGCGCTGGCCATCATCGACGAGCAGCACCGCTTTGGCGTGGCGCAGAGGCTGGCCTTGCGCAGCAAGATGCGGCCCGACGAGGCGGATGCGCGGGGCGCTGTGCTGGATCAAGTCGACACCCGCTCGGCCGCGCCGCCGGGTGTCGCCCCCGTGAGGGGCGAGGCGGCCACACGCAGTGGGTCCGCAACGGGGGTGGAGCCTCACCTCTTGATGATGACCGCCACGCCCATCCCACGCACGCTGGCCATGAGCTACTACGCCGACCTGGACGTGTCCACCATCGACGAGCTGCCGCCGGGGCGCACGCCCATCGTCACCAAGGTGGTGAACGAGTCCCGGCGCGACGAGGTGGTGGCCCGCATCCGCGCGCAGGTCGCTGAAGGGCGGCAGGTGTATTGGGTCTGCCCCTTGATCGAAGAAAGCGAGGCGTTGGACCTGACCAACGCCACCGCGACCCATGCCGAACTGAGCGCCGCCCTGCCGGGCGTGTTGATCGGCCTGCTGCACTCGCGCATGCCGGTGGCCGAGAAAAAGGCGGTGATGGACCTGTTCACCCAAGGTCAGATGGGCGTGCTGGTCAGCACCACGGTGATCGAGGTCGGGGTGGACGTGCCCAACGCGTCGCTGATGGTGGTGGAGCACGCCGAGCGGCTCGGGCTGAGCCAGCTGCACCAGTTGCGCGGTCGCGTCGGGCGCGGGTCGGCGGCCTCGGCCTGCGTGCTGCTGTACGCCACCGGTGACGCGCCGCGCCTGAGCGACACGGCGCGCGCGCGCCTGAAGGCCATGGTGGAGACCAACGATGGTTTCGAGATCGCCCGACGCGACCTGGAGATCCGCGGCCCTGGCGAGTTCCTGGGCGCCCGCCAGTCGGGTGCGCCGCTGTTGCGGTTCGCCGACCTCGCCACCGACACCGCGTTGCTCGACTGGGCGCGCGAACTCGCCCCCCTGATGCTGGACCGCCACCCTGTGCTGGCCCGCCGCCACGTGGAGCGATGGATGGGTGGAAAATCCGAGTACCTCAAGGCCTGAACCCGCATGACCCTCACGGAACTCAAATACATCGTCGCGGTGGCGCGAGAAAAGCACTTTGGCAAGGCAGCGGACGCTTGCTTCGTCTCCCAGCCCACGCTCTCGGTGGCCATCAAAAAACTGGAAGAGGAGCTGGAGGTCAAGTTGTTCGAGCGCAGCGCCAGCGAGGTGACCGTCACCCCCTTGGGGGAGGAAATCGTGCGCCAAGCCCAAAGCGTGTTGGAACAGGCGGCCCACATCAAAGAAATCGCCCGGCGTGGCAAAGACCCGCTGGCCGGGCCGCTGCGCCTGGGGGTCATCTACACCATCGCGCCGTACCTACTTCCAGCCATGGTGGGGCAGGTCATTCGGCGCACGCCGCAGATGCCGTTGATGCTGCAAGAAAACTTCACGGTCAAGTTGCTGGACATGTTGCGCACGGGCGAGATCGACGCAGCCATCATGGCCGAGCCCTTTCCCGACACAGGCCTGGCCACCGCGCCGCTGTTCGACGAGCCCTTCATGGCCGCCGTGCCCAGCACCCACCCGCTGGCGGTTCTGGAGAGCATCACTTCTGCCGAACTCAAGGGAGAGACCATGCTGCTGCTGGGTGCGGGACATTGCTTCCGCGACCACGTGCTGGAGGTGTGCCCCGAGTTCGCGCGTTTCTCCAGCAATGCCGAAGGCATTCGCAAGAGCTTTGAGGGGTCGTCGCTGGAAACCATCAAGCACATGGTGGCTGCAGGCATGGGTGTGACCCTTGTGCCCCGCCTCGGTGTGCCGCCAGAGGCGTTCGAGCCCCCTCCCAAACGCAAGAAGGCGGGGGACGGTCCGCTGATCAAGTACCTGCCCATTTGCGACCAAGACGGCGGCGCGCCGCCCACCCGCCGGGTGGTGCTGGTGTGGCGCCGCAGCTTCACCCGCTACGAGGCCATCGCCGCGCTGCGCAACGCCATCTATGGGTGCGAATTGCCTGGCGTCACCCGGCTGTCGTAGGCGCTGGCCGACGCGCGGTCGGGCCGCCAGACGGCGAACGCATGGCCGACCTTGCGATACAGTCCCAACGTTTCGTCAACCCGACCCCCAAAGGAAGCATCCATGGCCAAATCCGCCGCCAAAAACGCGTCCGGCGCCAGCGCGCTGCCGATCAACATCGGCATCAACGAAAAAGACCGGGCGGGCATCGCCAAAGGCCTGAGCCACCTGCTCGCCGACACCTACACGCTGTACCTGACCACGCACAATTTCCACTGGAACGTCACCGGTCCGATGTTCAACACCCTGCACACCATGTTCATGGCGCAGTACACCGAGCTGTGGAACGCGGTGGACCCAGTGGCCGAGCGCATCCGCTCGCTGGGCCATGCCGCGCCTGGCTCGTACGCCCAATTTGCCAAGCTGGCCTCGGTGCCAGACGCGCCGGTCAACCCACCCAAGGCCTTGGAGATGGTGCGCATTTTGGTGCAGGGCCATGAAGCGGTGGCACGCACCGCGCGGGCGCTTTTCCCGCTGGCCGACAAAGCGGGCGACGAGCCCACCGCCGACCTGTTGACCCAGCGCCTCACGGTGCACGAACAGACCGCCTGGATGCTGCGCTCCCTGCTGGAGGAATAAACCCCCACACCGAGGCGCTTTGCGCCTCGCCCTTCAGGGGGCGACACTGGCGGGCTGGCCAGGCCAGATCCGCGGTGTCTTTGAACTTTTCTTTCCGCCATGCCCCCTCGCTTCTCGCTCTGGCTTCAACTGATCCGCTGGGACCGTCCCGCGGGTTGGTTGTTGCTGCTGTGGCCCACGCTCAGCGCGCTGTGGTTGGCGGCGGAGGGCTTTCCCGGCTGGCACCTGCTGGCCGTTTTCACTCTGGGCACCATCCTCATGCGCAGCGCGGGCTGCTGCGTGAACGACGTGGCCGACCGCGACTTCGACAAACACGTGAAGCGAACAGCCCAGCGGCCGGTCACCACCGGCGCGGTGTCGGTCAAGGAGGCGCTGGCGGTGGGTGCGGTGCTGGCACTGGCCGCTTTGGCATTGGTGTTGACCACCAATGCAGCGACCATCGTCTGGTCGGTGGGTGCGTTGGCAGTGGCTGTGGTGTACCCCTTCGCCAAGCGGTGGGTGTCCGTGCCGCAGGCGGTGCTGGGTGTGGCGTTCAGTTTTGGCATCCCCATGGCGTTCACCGCCACGCAGGGCGGGGTCCCATGGGTGGTGTGGCCGATGCTGGTCGGCAACCTGTTTTGGGTGCTGGCTTACGACACCGAGTACGCGATGGTGGACCGCGACGACGATCTGGCGATCGGCATCAAAACGTCGGCCATCACCTTTGGGCGCTGGGATGTGGCCGCGGTGATGGTGTTTTACGGGTTGTTTGTGGTTTTCTGGCTTCTGGCCCTTGTCCAGACCGGCTGGCATGCTATTTATTCAGTAGCATTTCTGGCCATTGCCGTCCAGGTCTGGTGGCATTTCCGCCTGGTCCGAACCCGCGAACGCGACGCGTGTTTCCACGCTTTCCGCTTGAACCATTGGATCGGGGCCACGCTGTTCGCAGGCATCGTGCTCGCGCACCTGCCGGCTGGGACCACTCCGTAAAAAAGCCGCTTGGGTGGGAGGCGACTGGCGGCGTGCGCTAATGGCTTACAACGCCGCCACAGGTTTGACCGCCTTGGCCCGCTTGAGCTTTTTGGGCGAGGTTTTCTTGGTCTTTTTGGCTTCGACGGTGGTTTTGGCCACGACCGGGGTAGAGACCAGCGTCAGGGGCATGGCGATGACGGCGGCGCCAATCAGGGTGGACAGCAGTTTTTTCATGGTTCGGCTCGACTCAGTGGGGGGAGGGTCTGTGTGCAGGCAATCCCAACGACGACCCCGCACAGACCCAATGTACGTCGAAAGTCCGATACGGTGATTCAGGTTTTTCCGTACTCGTCGCCCAATTCTTGGGCCCGGCGCTGGGCCGCCTTCATCGCATTCACAAAGTGGCTTTTGAGCTGGTCGTTCTCCATGGAGGTGATGGCGGCATGCGTGGTCCCGCCCTTGGAGGTGACCCGCTGGCGCAAGACCTCCGGTGACTCATCGGACGCTTGGGCGAGTTGCGCCGCGCCCACAAAAGTGCCCACGGCCAGGCGTTTGGCCTGTTCCAGTGACAGGCCCATTTCTGTGCCCGCCTGGGTCATGGCTTCGATGAAATAAAAAACATAGGCTGGCCCCGAGCCTGACAGCGCCGTGACCGCATCCAGCTGCCGCTCTTCGGTCATCCACAGGTGGTCGCCCGTCGTGGCGATCACCCGCGACACGAGCTGTTGGTCGGCGGGTGTCACGGCGGCACGTGCGAACAGCGCCGTCGTGCCCAAACCGATCAGCGACGGCGTGTTGGGCATCGCCCGCACCACCCGCTCCGAGGTCAGCCACCCCGCAATGCTGTCGGATCGGATGCCAGCGGCCACGCTCAGGTGCAACGCGCCTCGGGTGAAGGGGCTGGCGTGCAGCGCCGCTTCTTGAAAGGTTTGTGGCTTCACCGCCCACACGACCAAGTCCGCCCGCTGCAGCGTGTCGTCCGGCTGTGCCTGCACCCGCACCCCATACTGGCTGGACAGGCGCTCGCGCGACGCCGCCACTGGCTCCACCACGCCGATCTGGTCCCCCGGCAACCCTTGTTTGATCAAGCCGCCGATGATGGCGCTGGCCATGTTGCCGCCCCCGACGAAGGCGATGCAATGCGTGGCGCTGGCCAAGCTGTCGGCAGTGGAGGGGGTCTGGGCAGTGGGGCTCATCGGTGTTCGATCTGCGGTCCGTGACAAAAGCGAGATTGTGGCAGCGACGGGCCAGTTCCCGTGTTTGTTGGCGCGTGGTTTGCGCTAGGCTGTGGGCATGTCGCTTCTGCTTGCGCTTGACCAAGGCACCACCAGCTCGCGTGCCATGTTGTTCAACCGGCACGGCCAGGTGTTGGCCCAGGCGCAGCAGCCGTTCGCCCAACACTTTCCTCGGCCCGGCTGGGTCGAACACGATGCGACCGAATTGTGGCGCTCCCAGCTTGCCGTGGCCCGGGCCTGCCTGCCGCAGGCCCGGGCCGCAGGCCAGTTGCCCGGCAGTGCGCTGGCGGATGTGGCCATCGGCATCGCCAACCAGCGCGAAACCACCGTGCTGTGGGACCGCCGCAGCGGTGAACCCTTGGGCCATGCCATCGTCTGGCAAGACCGCCGCACTGCCAACGACTGCGACGTGCTGCGTGCCCAGGGCCACGCCCCCCTAATACAGCAACGCACCGGCCTGCCGCCCGATGCTTATTTCGCGGCGACCAAGTTGCGGTGGTTGTTGGACCACACACCGGGTGCCCGCGCCCGTGCCGAACGGGGTGAGCTGGCGTTTGGCACGGTGGACAGTTGGTTGATCTGGCAGCTCACCGGCGGGCCTCGCGGGGGTCTGCATGTCACCGATGCCAGCAATGCGTCGCGCACCCTGTTGTTCAACATCCACACCCTCGCGTGGGACGACGCACTGCTGGCGTTGTTCCGCATCCCGCCGGGCGTGTTGCCGCGGGTCGTGGCGTCCAGCGGCGTGCTGGGCGAAACGGACGCCATGTGGTTTGGTGCGCGGCTTCCCATTGCCGGTGTGGCGGGCGACCAGCAGGCGGCCACCTTCGGCCAAGGCTGTTTTTCGCCGGGCATGGCCAAAAACACCTACGGCACCGGCTGCTTCATGCTGATGAACACCGGCACCGCCGCTGTGCCCAGCCAGCACCAGCTGTTGACGACTGTGGCGTGGGTGGGCGGTTCGCCAACGCCGAGCCCCACCACAGGGCAGCGCCGCCACCCGGGTCTTGTGCCCGCGCACGCGTGTTACGCCCTTGAGGGCAGCGTGTTCATGGGCGGTGCCACCGTCCAATGGCTGCGCGATGGTCTGCACCTGGTGCAGACCGCCGATGAGGTGGAGGCCCTGGCCGCCAGCGTGCCCGACACCGGCGACGTTTACTTGGTGCCCGCTTTCACCGGCCTGGGCACCCCCTACTGGGACGGGCATGCCCGTGGCACGCTGGTGGGGCTGACCCGGGGCACGGGCCGTGGCCACATCGCCCGCGCGGCGCTGGAGGCGGTGGCGCTGCAAACGGCTGACGTGTTCGATGCCATGTCGCTGGATGCCCACATGCCGCTGCGCGAGCTGCGGGTGGACGGTGGCGCCAGCCGCAACAACTTGCTCATGCAACTTCAGGCCGACTTCCTGGGGGTGCCTGTGCTCCGTCCTGGTGTCACTGAGACCACTGCGCTGGGCGCAGCCCGGCTCGCGGGCTTGGCGGTGGGCCTCTGGCCCGACGCGGCGGCGATGCTCAGCGACGCCGTGTCCGATGCCGACCGCCGGTTTGAGCCCCGGTTGTCACCGGCCGCACGCGCCGCCAAGCTGGCCCGTTGGCGCGAGGCGGTGGCGTGTTCACGCGGCTGGGCCCGCACCAGCGCATGAGCCCGCCGCCGTTGCCCACGGTGCGCGCCGATTTGTGGGCGCGGCTGACCGCATTGGGCGTGTTTGACCTGGCGGTGGTAGGGGGTGGGGCCACCGGTTTGGGGGTGGCGCTGGACGCGGCGGCCCGTGGGTTGAAGGTGGTGTTGCTGGAGTCCCATGACTTCGCCGAGGGCACCTCGTCGCGGTCTACCAAGTTGGTCCATGGTGGCGTGCGGTACCTGGCGCAAGGGCGTCTGTCGCTGGTGCGCGAGGCGCTCCATGAACGCGCCACGCTGCTGCGCAACGCCCCCCATTTGGTCCATCCGCTGCCGTTTGTGATGCCTTGCTACCGCTGGTGGGAAAAGCCGTATTACGGCACGGGCTTGGCGCTGTACGACACGCTGGCTGGCCGCGGCGCGGCGGCTGTCGGTTTGGGGGGCACGCAGCGGCTCAATGCTGACGAGGTGCAGACCCGGTTGCCCAACGTGCAGTCCGAAGGCCTCGTGGGCGGTGTCCAGTACTGGGACGCCCAGTTCGACGACGCCCGGTTGGCGATCGCGATCGCCCGGACCGCTGCGGCCCAGGGCGCGTTGCTGCTCAACCACTGTGCCGTGACCGGCCTTTTGCGCGCCGGTGGGTCAGAGACGGGACGGGTCACCGGCGTGGTCTGCCAAGACGCGGAAACCGGACGTCGGCATTCGGTGTCCGCACGCTGCGTGGTCAACGCCACTGGCGTGTGGGTCGATGGCCTGCGGGCGCAAGATGGCGACCGCGAACCGCTGGTGGTGCCGAGCCAGGGCATCCACCTGGTGCTGGACGCCCACTTTCTGTCCGGTCAACACGCGATGCTGATTCCCCGCACCCCAGACGGCCGGGTGCTGTTTGCCTTGCCGTGGTGGGGCCACACGCTGTTGGGTACGACCGACACACCACGGCCCGAGTGGCGTGGCCGTGCGATCCCGCACGAGCCAGACGCATTGGCCAGCGAGGTGGATTTCCTGTTGGACCAGGCGAGTCGATGGCTCTCGCGCCCGCCTTCCCGGCGCGATGTGCGCAGCGTTTGGGCGGGATTGCGCCCCTTGGTCAAGCCGGAGCAGGACACGGCCACGGGCACCAGCCACATCAGCCGGGAGCACACGGTGCGCATCGGCCCCAGCGGGTTGGTGACCGTGACCGGTGGAAAGTGGACCACTTACCGGTCGATGGCCGAGGACGTGTTGGCCCGGTGCATGGCACATGGCCTGTTGCCACATCGCGCGCCAGGCATCACCGAACATCTGCCGCTGGTTGGCGCTTGGGGTGCCACGTTCAGCGCGCCAGGCACCGGCGGCGGCCTGTCAGGTTACGGGTGCGAAGCGGCGACGGTGGCCTCCCTCCCGGGCGCCAACCGGCACCTGGGTGGCGGCTTGACCGAGGCCATGGTCCGGTTCGCCGTGCGCCACGAATACGCCCGAACGGTGGCCGATGTGCTGGCAAGGCGAACGAGATTGCTTTTTGTGGATGCCGAGCTTGCCGCCGCGCTGGCACCAGAGGTGGCGTCTGTTTTGGCCCAAGAGCTGGACTGCTGTGAAGATGTTCAGGCCCGGTCGGAGCGTTTCAAAGAGCTTGCGCTCACTTATTGCCTGCGTTGAACAGCCAATCGCTGATCGGCTGCGCCACTGTTGACGCTCCCGTCAGACTCTGCCATAATCGTGGGCTTCGCCTGTGCAAACAGGTGATGTATCTGCCCAGCAAAAGTACCGCAAATGGTTTGCGGTACGGACGACGGGCCCAAGACTGACTGGCAAGCCACGCGTGCCGGTGCAAGTTGGGAATAAAGAAATGATCCAGACTGAATCTCGGCTAGAAGTGGCCGACAATACCGGCGCCAAATCTGTCCTGTGCATCAAAGTGCTCGGCGGCTCCAAGCGCCGCTATGCCAGCGTTGGCGACGTCATCAAGGTCAGCATCAAAGAAGCTGCGCCGCGTGGCCGCGTGAAAAAGGGTGAAATCTACAGTGCCGTGGTGGTCCGTACCGCCAAAGGCATTCGCCGAGCAGACGGCTCGCTGGTGAAATTCGATGGCAACGCTGCTGTGTTGCTCAACGCCAAGCTCGAGCCCATCGGCACCCGCATCTTCGGACCCGTGACGCGCGAATTGCGCACCGAGAAGTTCATGAAGATCGTGTCTCTGGCACCTGAAGTTCTGTAAGGACCTGTCATGAACAAGATTCGCAAAGGCGACGAAGTCATCGTCATCGCGGGGCGCGACAAGGGCAAACGCGGCAAGGTGTCGCTGCGCGCCAGCGACTCCCATGTTGTTGTGGATGGCGTCAACGTGGTGAAGAAGCACGCTAAGCCCAACCCCATGAAGGGCATCACCGGCGGCATCGTTGAGAAGACCATGCCCATCCATCAGTCCAATGTGGCCATCTTCAATGCGGTGACCGGCAAGGCCGACCGTGTGGGCATCAAGTTGGCGGCCGACGGCAAGCGCATCCGCGTTTTCAAGTCCAGCGGCGAAGAAATCAAGACGGCCTGAAGGGCGGCAAACCATGGCACGATTCCAGCAAATCTACCGCGACAAGATCGCCCCTGAGCTCATTCAAAAGTTCGGCTACACCTCGCCCATGCAGGTGCCGCGCATCACCAAGATCACTCTCAACATGGGTGTGAGCGAGGCGGTTGCAGACAAGAAAGTCATGGACAACGCCGTCGGCGACATGACCAAAATCGCCGGGCAAAAGCCGGTGGTGACCAAAGCCAAGAAAGCCATCGCTGGCTTCAAGATTCGTGAGGATCTGCCCATCGGTTGCATGGTCACGCTGCGCGGCGTGAAGATGTACGAATTTCTGGACCGATTTGTGACCATCGCTTTGCCCCGCGTGCGCGACTTCCGTGGCATTTCAGGCCGCGCGTTCGACGGTCGTGGCAATTACAACATCGGTGTGAAAGAGCAAATCATCTTCCCCGAGATCGAGTACGACAAAGTGGATGCCTTGCGTGGTCTGAACATCAGCATCACCACCACGGCCAAGACCGACGAAGAGTGCAAGGCACTGCTGGTTGGTTTCCGTTTCCCGTTCAAGAACTGAGGTGCCGTGTGGCTAAAGCATCATTGATTCAGCGCGAACTCAAGCGCGACAAATTGGCCGCCAAGTACGCGAAAAAGTACGCGGAACTCAAGGCAACGGCAAACGACGCCAAAAAGAGTGACGACGAACGCGCCCTGGCCCGCCTCGGTCTGCAAAAGATCCCGCGCAATGCCAACCCAACGCGGCAACGCAACCGTTGCGCGATCACCGGTCGCCCACGTGGCACTTTCCGTCAGTTCGGCCTCGGCCGCGCCAAGATCCGTGAGATGGCCTTCGCGGGCGACATCCCCGGTGTCGTCAAGGCCAGCTGGTAAGTCAGGCAGAGGAGATTTGATATGAGCATGAGTGATCCCATTGCCGACTTGCTGACACGCATCCGCAATGCGCAAATGGTGGCCAAGGCCACCGTGTCGGTCCCGTCTTCCAAAGTGAAGGTGGCCATCGCGCAGGTGTTGGAGGACGAGGGCTACATCGACGGTTTTCAGGTCAAGTCAGAGGCTGGCAAAGCCGACCTCGAAATCACCCTGAAGTACTACGCTGGTCGCCCTGTGATTGAGCGAATCGAGCGCGTCAGCCGCCCTGGCTTGCGTGTGTACAAGGGCAGCGGTGACATTCCGCAGGTCCAAAACGGCCTGGGAGTCGCCATCGTCACAACGCCGAAAGGCGTAATGACCGACCGCAAAGCGCGTGCCAGCGGTGTCGGCGGCGAAGTCTTGTGCTACGTGGCCTAAGCCCGCACCGAGGAGAAATACACATGTCCCGTGTTGGAAAAATGCCTGTGATCGTCCCTGCCGGGGTCGATATTTCCGTGGCACAAGAAGAGATCAGTGTGAAGGGTGGCAATGGCTCTTTGAAGCTGGCCAACAACCCATTGGTGACGGTCAAACTGGACGCTGGCAAGCTGACGTTCGAACCCGCCAATGACTCCCGCGAAGCCAACGCCATGAGCGGCACCATGCGACAGTTGGTGAACAACATGGTGGTCGGTGTCACCAAGGGCTTTGAGAAAAAATTGAGCCTGGTCGGTGTGGGTTACAAGGCGGCGGCACAAGGCGCCAAGCTCAACCTCGCAGTCGGTTACTCGCACCCCGTGAACAAAGAAATGCCTTTCGGTATCACCGTAGCCACACCGACGCCCACCGAGGTGGTGATCAAGGGAGCCGACCGCCAGCGCGTGGGGCAAGTGGCCGCTGAGATTCGTGCAATTCGTCCGCCCGAGCCCTACAAGGGTAAAGGCATCCGCTATGCGGACGAGAAGATCACGATCAAAGAGACCAAGAAGAAATAAGGAGTCGCATGATGTTGACGAAAAAAGAGCAGCGTCTGCGCCGTGCGCGCCAAACCCGTATCCGCATCGCCAAGCAAGGCGTTGCGCGATTGACGGTAAATCGCACCAACCTGCACATCTACGCGACGGTGATTTCCGGCTGTGGCACCAAAGTGCTAGCCACTGCGTCCACCGCCCAAGCCGACGTTCGTCAGGCATTGGGTGCGTCTGGCAAAGGTGGTAACACCGCTGCTGCCACGGCGATCGGCAAACTGATCGCTGAGAAGGCCAAGGCGGCTGGCATCGATAAAGTGGCTTTCGACCGTGCGGGCTTTGCTTACCACGGTCGTGTCAAGGCATTGGCTGA
The DNA here is from genome assembly GCA_027490925.1 of Comamonadaceae bacterium. Classification (GTDB taxonomy): domain Bacteria; phylum Pseudomonadota; class Gammaproteobacteria; order Burkholderiales; family Burkholderiaceae_C; genus PCRC01. Next base: position 53,579 of record JAIXXF010000032.1, on the reverse strand, counting down.
CGCAGCGCGCGAAGCTGGCCTGCAGTTCTAAGCGGATCGGATCAAAAAATGGCGAAATTTCAAGCTCGGGCCCAAAGCGACACCCCAGACGACGGTCTGAAGGAAAAGATGATCGCGGTGAACCGCGTCACCAAAGTGGTCAAAGGTGGTCGTATTTTGGGTTTTGCGGCGCTCACCGTGGTCGGTGATGGCGACGGCCGTGTTGGCATGGGCAAAGGCAAGTCGAAAGAAGTGCCCGCTGCCGTGCAAAAAGCGATGGAAGAGGCCCGTCGCAACCTGAAAAAAGTGTCTCTGAAGAACGGCACCCTGCACCATACGGTGGTCGGTCACCACGGCGCGGCCCGCGTCATGATGTCCCCCGCACCGCGCGGTACCGGCATCATTGCTGGCGGCCCTATGCGTGCGGTGTTCGAAGTGATGGGCATCACCGACATCGTGGCCAAGAGCCATGGTTCGTCCAACCCGTACAACATGGTTCGTGCGACGTTGGACGCGTTGATCCACTCCACGACGCCTTCCGAAGTGGCTGCCAAGCGCGGCAAGACGGTCGAAGACATCTTCGCCTGATTGGAGTTCCCAATGACAACACAAAAGACGGTCAAGCTGCAGCTCGTGCGCAGCCCCATCGGTTGCAAAGAGTCCCATCGCGCCACCGTGCGTGGTTTGGGTCTGCGCCGACTCAACAGCGTGAGTGAATTGCAAGACACACCCTCCGTGCGCGGCATGATCGACAAGATCAGCTACCTCGTCAAAGTGCTCTGAAAGTACATGATGGAACTCAATAGCATCAAGCCCGCTGCGGGCGCAAAACACGCTAAGCGCCGCGTCGGCCGCGGGATCGGTTCAGGTCTGGGCAAAACGGCTGGGCGCGGCCATAAGGGCCAAAAGTCCCGTGCGGGTGGCTACCACAAGGTGGGTTTCGAGGGCGGCCAGATGCCCCTGCAACGCCGTCTGCCCAAGCGCGGCTTCAAGTCGCACCTGCTGCAGTTCAACGCCGAAGTGACGTTGACAGCTTTGGCAAGGCTCGGTGCGGCCGAGGTTGACGTGTTGGCCTTGAAGCAGGCTGGCCTCGTGGGTCAGCTCGCCAAAGTTGTGAAGGTGATCAACACCGGTGAGATCGGCATCGCCGTCAAGCTGACGGGCATTGGCGCCACCGCTGGCGCGAAGGCCGCCATTTTGGCGGCCGGCGGCTCGCTGGCCTGAGTGACTTCCTGAAAGACGGCTTGGTGGCAATAAATTCAGCCCAAATAGCGAGAACAGGCAAGTTCGGTGACCTGCGTCGCCGATTGGTGTTTTTGTTGCTGGCCCTGGTGGTGTACCGCATTGGCGCGCACATTCCGGTGCCGGGCATCGACCCTGTTCAACTGAAGCAGCTCTTCAATGGGCAGCAGGGCGGCATACTGAACCTGTTCAATATGTTTTCGGGCGGTGCGCTGTCGCGTTTCACCGTTTTTGCCCTTGGGATCACGCCATACATCTCGGCATCCATCATCATGCAGTTGATGGCTTACGTGGTGCCCGCTTTCGAGCAAATGAAGAAAGAGGGAGAGGCGGGTCGCCGAAAGATCACCCAGTACACACGCTACGGCACACTTGGCTTGGCGCTGTTCCAATCTTTTGGCATTGCGGTGGCCTTGGAAAGCTCTCAGGGTTTGGTCATCGACCCTGGATTTGGTTTCCGCATGACCGCCGTCGTCAGCCTGACAGCAGGTACGGTCTTCTTGATGTGGCTGGGTGAGCAGATCACCGAACGCGGTTTGGGCAATGGCATTTCGATCCTGATTTTTGCCGGCATAGCCGCTGGATTGCCTTCCGCGATGGGAGGCTTGCTCGAACTGGTACGCACCGGGGCGATGAGCATCATCGTTGCCCTGCTCATTGTGATCGTGGTTGCGCTGGTCACCTATTTTGTGGTGTTTGTCGAACGCGGCCAACGCAAAATATTGGTGAATTACGCCCGGCGCCAGGTTGGCAACAAGGTGTACGGTGGCCAGTCGTCCCATTTGCCGTTGAAGTTGAACATGGCAGGCGTCATCCCGCCGATCTTCGCTTCCTCGATTATCTTGCTGCCTGCCACTGTGGTGACCTGGTTCAGTTCGGGCGAGTCCATGCGGTGGTTGAAAGACATCGCAGGCACTTTGTCCCCAGGCCAGCCTGTGTATGTGATGTTGTACGCTGCGGCGATCGTGTTCTTCTGCTTTTTCTACACCGCATTGGTGTTCAACAGCCGCGAGACCGCCGACAACTTGAAAAAGAGCGGCGCCTTCATACCCGGTATCCGGCCCGGCGATCAGACGGCACGCTTTATCGACAAGATTTTGGTCCGTCTGACATTGGCCGGCGCGGTGTACATCACCTTCGTGTGCTTGTTGCCAGAATTTCTGATTTTGAAATACAACGTGCCGTTCTACTTTGGTGGAACGTCTTTGCTGATCATTGTGGTGGTGACCATGGACTTTATGGCCCAGGTTCAAAACTACATGATGTCTCAACAGTACGAGTCGCTACTGAAAAAGGCGAACTTCAAAAGCTGAGGTGGTTGGTCGACAGGCCTAAAGGCTTGTTTGATATGGCTCTGATTGACACCAGATCCAACATGTACGTTGTCTGAATTGTGTTTCGCGCCACTTGCTGGCGCCTGTTCCGTGCCAGTGGGTGGCGAGGGATTTAAGGAGAGAGAAATGAGAGTTTCGGCTTCGGTCAAGAAAATTTGCCGCAACTGCAAGATCATCCGCCGCAAGGGTGTGGTCCGTGTGATCTGCACGGATCCGCGCCACAAGCAGCGCCAGGGCTGATTTTCAGAGTATTAGAGGACGCATATGGCACGTATAGCTGGCATCAACATTCCGCCGCAAAAGCACACCGAGATTGGCCTGACCGCCATTTTTGGTATCGGTCGCACCCGCGCCCGCAAGATTTGCGAAGCCTGTGACATCGCTTATTCCAAAAAGGTCAAGGACCTGACGGACGGTGATCTCGAGAAGATTCGCGATCAGATCGCACTCATCACCATCGAGGGTGACTTGCGCCGTGAAACCACGATGAACATCAAGCGACTGATGGACATCGGTTGCTACCGTGGTTTCCGCCATCGCCGTGGTTTGCCCATGCGTGGTCAGCGCACGCGCACCAACGCCCGCACCCGCAAGGGTCCGCGCAAGGCAGCGCAGGCGCTCAAGAAATAATCAGTCTGAAAGATCACCATGGCCAAGTCCCCCGCCAACAGCGCTGCCCAGCGCGTCCGCAAAAAAGTCCGCAAAAACGTTGCCGACGGCGTCGCCCACGTGCACGCGTCTTTCAACAACACCATCATCACGATCACCGACCGCCAGGGCAACGCATTGTCATGGGCGTCGTCGGGTGGTCAGGGCTTCAAGGGCTCGCGCAAGTCGACCCCCTTTGCCGCCCAGGTCGCCTCTGAGGTGGCTGGCCGTGCTGCGATCGAGCAGGGCATCAAGAACCTGGATGTTGAAATCAAGGGACCAGGCCCCGGTCGCGAATCTTCGGTTCGCGCCTTGGCCGCTTTGGGCATCCGCATCAACGTCATTGCTGACGTGACCCCGGTACCACACAACGGTTGCCGCCCACAAAAGCGTCGCCGGATCTAAGCCGTCTCACCGGGGGTGGCTGGCGCGCGTGTGCTGGCCACCTTTTCGTTTTCTGTTTCGTTAACCAAGCCCACCGCCGGAAGCCCAGCGCCCCGGCTCCTGCAGTGTCAGGCTGCAGCAGTCATCTAAGGAAATACCGTGGCACGTTACCTCGGCCCCAAGGCCAAACTCTCCCGCCGTGAAGGCACAGACCTGTTCCTCAAGAGCGCACGCCGCGCGATTGCAGACAAAGCCAAATTCGACTCAAAACCTGGTCAACATGGCCGTACATCTGGTCAGCGGACTTCCGACTTTGGTTTGCAATTGCGTGAGAAGCAAAAAGTCAAGCGCATGTATGGCGTACTGGAGCGCCAGTTCCGCCGGTATTTTGCTGAAGCCGACCGCCGTCGCGGTAACACCGGCGCCAACTTGCTGTTCTTGTTGGAGTCTCGCCTCGACAACGTCGTCTACCGCATGGGTTTTGGTTCGACCCGAGCCGAAGCGCGCCAGTTGGTGTCGCACAAAGCAGTGACCGTTAACGGCAACCCCGTCAACATTCCCTCGTACAAGGTCAAGACCGGCGACGTGGTCGCTGTGCGCGAGAAGTCGAAAAAGCAGGGGCGTGTGCAGGAGGCCTTGCAGCTGGCCCAGCAGGTGGGTTTCCCTGCATGGGTTGAAGTGAGCATTGACAAAGCCGAAGGCACTTTCAAGAAGGTGCCAGATCGCGACGAATTCGCGTCTGACGTCAATGAGTCATTGATCGTCGAACTTTACTCACGTTAATTTTTTGTTCCGGCTGCTGCCTTTGTGCAGTGGTCGGCGCTTCACCAGCCTTACCGGTGTAACGAGCCGGGGGTATTGAGAGGAAGTTTGCATGCAGACCCATTTGCTGAAGCCCAAAGCCATCCACGTGGAGCAGCTTGGCACCAACCACGCCAAGGTCACCCTTGAACCGTTTGAGCGCGGTTATGGCCACACCTTGGGCAACGCTTTGCGCCGCGTTTTGTTGTCGTCCATGGTGGGATATGCCGCCACGGAGGTGACGATTTCTGGCGTGTTGCACGAGTACTCGTCGATCGACGGCGTGCAGGAAGACGTGGTCAACATCCTTCTGAATTTGAAGGGTGTGGTTTTCAAGTTGCACAACCGCGACGAAGTCACCCTGAGCCTGCGCAAAGACGGCGAAGGCGTTGTCACCGCGGCCGATATCCAGACGCCGCACGACGTTGAAATTGTGAACCCATCGCATGTCATCGCCCATCTGTCGCAAGGCGGCAAGCTGGACATGCAGATCAAAATCGAAAAAGGCCGCGGCTACGTGCCTGGTACCCTGCGCCGTTACGGCGACGAGCCGACCAAGTCCATCGGTCGTATCGTGCTGGACGCGTCTTTTTCTCCCGTCAAGCGCGTGAGCTACACGGTGGAAAGCGCTCGCGTCGAGCAGCGTACCGACCTCGACAAGTTGGTCATGGAGATCGAAACCAACGGTGCCATCACCGCCGAAGACGCGGTGCGTGCCTCGGCCAAGATCCTCGTGGAACAGATCGCCGTGTTCGCACAGCTCGAAGGCAGCGAACTGGCGGCGTTCGATGCACCCGCGCCACGCAGCTCGCAGCAGTTTGACCCTATCCTGTTGCGCCCCGTGGACGAGTTGGAACTCACGGTTCGTTCGGCCAACTGCTTGAAGGCCGAAAACATTTACTACATCGGTGACCTGATCCAGCGCACCGAGAACGAGCTGCTCAAAACCCCCAACCTGGGTCGCAAGTCACTCAACGAAATCAAGGAAGTGCTGGCGTCTCGTGGTTTGACGTTGGGTATGAAATTGGACAACTGGCCACCGGCTGGTTTGGACAAGCGCTGAGCGCTTGCTAATGAAGGGTTCTGATCCAGAACCCAGTGCACCGGGCAGTACCTGACACGGCTGCTCGTTCAACAAACAAAGGAAAGCACCATGCGTCACGGACACGGACTACGTAAACTCAACCGCACCAGCGAACACCGCCTAGCGATGTTGCGCAACATGATGAACTCACTCATTGAGCACGAAGTCATCAAGACCACTTTGCCCAAGGCCAAGGAACTGCGTCGGGTGGTGGAACCCATGATCACATTGGCGAAAGAGCCGACCCTGTCAAACCGCCGCTTGGCATTCAATCGCCTCCGCGACCGTGACAGCGTGACCAAGTTGTTCAATGACCTCGGCCCCCGCTTCAAGACGCGCCCGGGCGGGTACACCCGCATTTTGAAAATGGGTTTCCGCGTGGGCGACAACGCACCCATGGCGTTGGTCGAGCTGGTGGACCGGCCTGACACCGAAGTGGTGAATGACGGCGCCACCAAGGCCGCTGAATAAGCTACAATACAAGACTTGCCGCGCGATGGAGCAGCCTGGTAGCTCGTTGGGCTCATAACCCAAAGGTCGTAGGTTCAAATCCTACTCGCGCAACCAATAAGAAGGCCATGAGCCTTGAAAAAAAGCCTGTCAAAACCCCGTTTTGACAGGCTTTTTACTTGGTCAGTCTCGGTGTTGGTGGGGGGTGTTGACTGGCGTGCGCCATTGCACACCGACTGGTGTGTGGCCATTGCATGTTGCAAAGCAAACGTTCCGGTTCGCGCCACCAAGCGCAACGCGCCATCACCCCAAGCTATCTTTGTTTGAGCCTGCTTTCAGCTCCAAAGCGGCGGCATACAGTTCATTTCGATTGCCACCTGACCACTGCGTTGCCAAGCGCACCGCACTTTTGATTGGCAACTCTTCCAGCAGCGCCGCGAGCAGGGTGTGTCCGTTGTCCTGTGTGGCCATGGCGTTAGGTGCGTGCAGCACCAGCACGAATTCACCGCGCAGACGCTGCGGATGCGCTGACAACCAAGGCGCTAGCGATGGCACCGGCATGGTGTCGATCTCTTCGAATTGCTTGGTCAGTTCACGCGCCACCGTGACCAAACGGTCGGGGCTTGACGTCTCGCCCAGCGCCCGCGCCGTGGCTTCGATGCGGTGTGGAGACTCCAGCAACACCAACGCGTGAGGCGTTTTGAGCAGCTGCACCAACACCTGGTGACGCTCAGTCGCCTTGCTCGGCAAAAAACCAGCGAAAAGAAAGCTGGCGGGCGGAGACAAACCCGACACGCTCACGGCGGCGGTGACGCTGCTCACGCCTGGCAGCGGCATCACACGGTAGCCTGCGGTCTGCGCCGCGCGGACCAAGCGAGCCCCCGGGTCGCTGATGGCTGGTGTGCCTGCGTCGCTGACGTAAGCAATGCGTTGCCCCAGCGCGAGCCGCGAACAAACCTGTTGCGCCGCCTCGGCTTCGTTGTGCTCGTGCACGGCAAGCAGTGGCTTGTCCAGGCCGTACAGGCGCAGCATGCCCTGGGTGTGACGGGTGTCCTCGCAGGCGATCGCGTCCACCAGCGACATCACATGCAAGGCCCTGAGGGTGATGTCCGCAAGGTTGCCAATGGGTGTGGCCACCACGTACAGGCAGGCCTGCGGATAATGCTGGTCGGCCGCTGCCGCATGTGCAGCTGCCAACGCGGGGGAAAACGATGCGGTCAAAAAAGCCTTCAACAAAAGCGGTGGGGGATGCCGGCGAAGACCGCGCAGCCGCCCACCTGCTGCAGGCAGGGCTGACACTGGTCACGCGCAATTATCGGACGCCGGGACGCGGTGGCGGTGAAATCGACCTCGTCATGCGCGACCGCGACGGCACGCTGGTGTTTGTGGAGGTCAGGCAGCGCGCCAGTGCCACACACGGTGGGGCGGCTGCCAGCATCTCTGCCACCAAACGCCAACGAATCGTTTTCGCGGCACGCCACTATTTGATGCGGTGCGCCACCTGCCCACCCTGTCGCTTTGACGTGGTGTGCGTCCAAGGCGATGCGAACGACCCGAGCCAGCCACCGGCGGTGGAATGGTTGCGCGCCGCTTTTGACGCCAACTGATCGGCACCCACTGGGCCCCACCATCCCAGTTATCATGATGGCAATGTCAGAGCAGCGCATCCAGCAGCACTTCATCGACAGCGCCGACCTGAACTACCACGCCGCGCAAACCCTCAGCAAGCCCCTGGCGCTGGCTGTGCAAGCCATCCTCGCGTGTGTGACCAGTGGCGGAAAAGTATTGGTCTGCGGCAACGGTGGATCCGCCGCCAGTGCACAAAGATTCGCAGGCCAGTTTGTGGGCCATTTTGAACGCGACCGCCCCGAGCTGGCTGCGATCGCGCTCACAGCGGACACCACCCTCTTGACCTCGCTTGTTGCCAGCGGCGACGGCCATCATTTGTTCGCCAAGCAGATCCGCGCGCTGGGCCAAGCCGGTGATGTGTTGTTGGTGATGTCGACCCATGGTCAGCACGCCAGCCTGCTGAGCGCGGTGGAGGTGGCGCATGAGCGGGAGATGACCGTGGTGGCGCTGACCGGCGCGGGCGGCGGCAAACTGGCGGGTGTGCTGCGCGACACCGACGTTCATGTGTGCGTGCCGCACGACCGCAGCGCGCGCATCCACGAAGTCCACCTGTTGGCGTTGCATTGCATCTGCGACGGCGTGGACACCCAATTACTCGGCGATCAGGAAATCACCCCATGACATCAAGCACCTTCCACACCTCTGTCCGTTTGGTTTTGTTGGCGGCCGCCGTCAGCGGCGCATTGAGCGCGTGCGTGCCGCTGGTCATCGGCGGCTCGGTGTTGGGCGGCACTTTGGTGGCCACCGACCGCCGGACCTCTGGGGCGCAACTGGAAGACGAGGGCATTGAACTGCGGGCCAGCAACCGTTTGCGCGACGACGTGGCCCAGCGCGGCCACATCAACGTCACCAGCTACAACCGGCAGGTGTTGATCACCGGAGAAGTGCCCACCGAGGGCGACCGCAAGCTGGCCGAGCAGGTGGTGTCCGGCGTGGACAACGTGCGCAGCATCGTCAACGAGCTGGTGGTCATTGGCAATTCCACCCTGACGCAGCGGTCCGCCGACACCTTGATCACCGGTCAGGTCAAGGCCGCGATGGTGGACGCCAAGGACCTCTACCCGACCGCCTTCAAGGTGGTGACCGAGCGCGGCGTGGTGTACCTGATGGGCCGGGTCACACAGCGGGAGGCAGACCGCGTGACCGAAGTGGCGCGCAGCGTGAACGGCGTGCAAAAGGTGGTGCGGATCTTTGAGATCATCAGCGAAGAAGAATTGCAGCGGCTGCTGCCGCGTGCTGCCAAAGGCTGACCTTGCGGGATGGCGCGACAGCCCGCGCGGCGTGACGCAGCGTCACGTCCTCACTTCAGGCGCTTGATCAGGCTGGAGGTGTCCCAGCGCTGGCCGCCCATCTGCTGCACGTCGGCGTAGAACTGGTCCACCAGCGCGGTGACAGGCAATCGTGCGCCATTGCGCTTGGCCTCGTCCAACACCAGCCCCAGGTCTTTTCGCATCCAGTCCACCGCGAAGCCAAAGTTGAATTGGTCGGCCGCCATGGTTTTGCCTCGGTTGTCGAGCTGCCAGCTTTGTGCGGCGCCCTTGCCGATCACGTCCAGCACCAGCGGAAGGTCCAGACCGGCCTTTTGGCCGAAAGCGATGGCTTCGCTCAGGCCTTGCAACAGGCCCGCGATGCACACTTGGTTGACCATTTTGGTCAGCTGCCCCGCACCACTCTCGCCCATGCGGGTGACCGCGCGGGAAAACGCCATCGCGACAGGCATGGCGGAGTCGAATGCGGCCGCGTCTCCACCGCACATCACAGTGAGCATGCCGTTCTGCGCACCGGCTTGTCCGCCAGAGACGGGCGCGTCGACGAAGGACAGCCCTTGGGCCTTGGCCACGCCGTACAACTCGCGCGCCACGTCCGCTGACGCGGTGGTGTGGTCGACGAAGACCGCACCGGTTCTCATGCCCGCGAAGGCGCCGTCGGCGCCCAGGGTGACCGCGCGCAAGTCGTCGTCGTTGCCCACACAGCAAAACACCAGGTCTGCGCCCACAGCGGCCTCGCGTGGGGTGCTGGCGCTGCGGTGGCTGCCGCTGTGCTCGGCCAACCACGCGTCGGCTTTGGCGCGGCTGCGGTTGTAGACGGTGACGGTGTGGCCCGCACGGGCCAGGTGACCGGCCATGGGGTAACCCATGACGCCCAGTCCCAAAAAGGCCACTGTGCGGGCGGTGGTGGTGGCGTAGGTTTTCGTGGATGGGGTGGTCATGGTGGGCAATTCAGACGATGGAAAGGTGTTCGGTGCCCGCCGCCAAGTCGGGCGACTTGCTGCGCTGGCTGTTGAGCTTGATCTGCAGCCGCAGGTCGTTCACCGAGTCGGCGTTTCGCAACGCGTCTTCGTAAGTGACCAGGTTGGCTTCGTACAGGTCAAACAGGGCCTGGTCAAAGGTTTGCATGCCGAGGTTGCGGCTTTTCTTCATGGTCTCTTTGATTTCGGCGACCTCGCCTTTGAAGATCAGATCTGCGATCAACGGTGAGTTGAGCATCACCTCCACCGCGGCGACCCGGCCTTTGCTCTGCTGGCGGGGCAACAGGCGCTGGGACACGATTGCCCGCAGGTTGAGCGACACGTCCATCAGCAGTTGCTGGCGGCGTTCTTCCGGAAAAAAGTTGACGATGCGGTCCAGCGCCTGGTTGGCGTTGTTGGCGTGCAGCGTGGCGAGGCACAGGTGGCCGGTTTCTGAGAACGCGATCGCGTGCTCCATGGTCTCACGGTCGCGGATCTCGCCCATCAGGATCACGTCGGGCGCTTGGCGCAAGGTGTTCTTGAGCGCCGCGTGCCAGCTCTCGGTGTCCAGTCCCACTTCGCGCTGGGTCATGATGCTATTCTTGTGCGGGTGCACGAATTCGACCGGGTCTTCGATGGTGATGATGTGGTCGCACGCGTTCTCATTGCGCCAGTCCAGCATGGCCGCCAGCGTGGTGGATTTGCCAGAACCGGTGGCCCCCACCAGAATGCACAGCCCACGCTTGCTCATCACCACGTCTTTGAGCACCGGCGGCACACCCAAGCCGTCAATGGTGGGGATGGTGGCCGGGATCACCCGCAGGACCAGCCCGATGCGGCCTTGCTGCACGAAGGCACTCGCCCGAAAACGGCCAATACCTGACGGCGCGATGGCGAAATTGCACTCCTTGGTGCGCTCGAATTCGGCCGCCTGTTTGTCGCTCATGATGGTGCGGGCCAGCACCAGTGTGTGTTGCGCCGTTAGCGGTTGGGCCGACACCTTGACCACCTTGCCGTCCACCTTGATCGCGGGCGGAAAGTCGGCGGTGATAAACAAATCGCTGCCTTTTCGTGCAATCAGCAGCGACAACAGGTCGTTGATGAACTGGCTGGCCTGATCGCGTTCCATCAGTGCACCTTGGGTGTGTGGGTTTGGGAATGGGCGCCGTGCCGGTGTGGCAACGTCACGTCAAGCAGGAAAATTCTCAGGGATCTTGGCTTTGCCACGGGCCTCCGCCGAGCTGATGACGTTCCTGCGCACCAGGTCAGACAGGTTTTGGTCCAGGGTCTGCATGCCCAGGCTGTTGCCGGTCTGGATGGTGGAGTACATCTGTGCCACCTTGGCTTCGCGGATCAAATTGCGGATGGCCGGTGTGCCCAGCATGATCTCGTGAGCGGCCACCCGGCCCGTGCCGTCTTTGGTCTTGCAGAGGGTCTGAGAAATCACCGCCTGCAGCGACTCGGACAGCATCGCGCGAACCATTTCTTTCTCTTCTGCGGGAAACACGTCGATGATCCGGTCAATGGTTTTGGCCGCGCTGGAGGTGTGAAGCGTGCCGAACACCAGGTGGCCGGTTTCGGCCGCGGTCATCGCCAGGCGGATGGTTTCCAGGTCGCGCATTTCGCCGACCAGAATGGCGTCGGGGTCTTCGCGCAACGCGGAGCGCAGGGCCGCGGCAAAGCTGTTGGTGTGCGGGCCAACCTCACGCTGGTTGATCAGGCACTTTTTGGATTCGTGCACGAATTCGATCGGGTCTTCCACCGTCAGGATGTGGCCGTACTCGTTTTCGTTCAGGTAGTTGACCATGGCCGCCAGCGTCGTGGACTTGCCCGAGCCAGTGGGTCCGGTCACCAGCACCAGGCCACGCGGTTTCAAGGCGAGATCGGCAAAGATTTTGGGCGCGCTGAGCTGCTCCAGCGTCAGGATCTTGGACGGGATGGTGCGGAACACCCCGCCCGCGCCCCGGTTTTGGTTGAACGCGTTGACGCGAAAGCGCGCCAAGCCCTCGATCTCGAACGAAAAGTCGACTTCCAGGAACTCTTCAAAATGCTTACGCTGGGCGTCGTTCATCACGTCGTAGACCATGCCGTGCACCGCTTTGTGGTCCAGGGGTTCCACGTTGAGCCGCCGCACATCGCCGTGTACCCGGATCATCGGTGGCAGGCCAGCGGACAGGTGCAGATCGGAGGCTTTGTTCTTGACGCTGAACGCCAGCAGCTGGGTGATGTCCACAGGATCCTTCGGGTGCAAGTGGGCGGCTGCGTTCGGGCCGCCGTTTGGTACGCTCGCTGGACATTATGACGACGATTACCGCCCGACTCCAGCAGGTGAACCACCGAACAGCGCTGGCTTGCCAGGCCGCCGGACGCGATCCCGCCAGCGTGGGTTTGCTGGCCATCTCCAAGACGCAACCCCCCGAAGCGGTGCGCGAGGCCCATGCCGCCGGTCAGCGGGCGTTCGGCGAGAACTACATCCAAGAAGGCGTGGAGAAAATCCTGGCGCTTCACGACCTGCCGCTGGTCTGGCACATGGTGGGCCCGGTGCAAAGCAACAAAACCCGGGTCGTGGCCGAGCACTTTGACTGGGTGCAGTCCATCGACCGGATCAAAACCGCCGAACGCCTGAGCGCCCAGCGACCTGACCACTTGCCGCCCTTGCAGGTGTGTGTGCAGGTCAACATCGACCAAGCGCCCACCAAGGCGGGCGTCGCGCCCGAAGACGCGCTGGCGCTGGCCACGGCGGTCAGCGCGTTGCCGCGTTTGCGCCTGCGCGGGCTGATGGCGTTGCCTGAGCCTGCTCCTGATTTTGTAGCGCAATCTCAAGATTTTGCTAGGGCCAAGGTGCTTTTTGACCAGATTCTCGCGTGTCAACTGCCTGGATGGCGCGATTTCGACACGTTGTCCATCGGCATGAGCGCCGACCTGGAGGCCGCCGTGGCCGCAGGGAGCACCTTGTTGCGGATCGGCACCGCCATTTTTGGCGAACGGCCTCCGCGCTGACGCGGGCCAGCGCCGCGACGCACCCCCGCTGTATGCGGGATGACCATGGCTGCAAGCGGGCGCACGCCGTGCTAACCTGATCGGCCCTGAGCACTCACTTTCACGCGCCATGCCCGGTTTATTGCCCCACATCGATCCAGACGGTTTGCTCGAGTTCTCGGTGGTCTACACCGACCGGGCGCTTAACCACATGTCCCAGCGCTTTCAAGGCGTGATGAAGGACATCGGCAGCATTTTGAAAGAGGTCTACCAGGCCCGGTCGGCGGTGCTGGTGCCCGGCAGCGGCACCTTTGGCATGGAAGCCGTGGCACGTCAGTTCGCCACGGGCAAGAAAGCGCTGGTGCTGCGCAACGGTTGGTTCAGCTACCGCTGGACGCAAATCTTCGAGATGGGCGGCATCCCGGCCGAAGCCACCGTGCTGAAAGCGCGCCGCGTCGGCGACGGCCCACAGGCCCCGTGGGCGCCCTGCCCGATTGGGGACGTGGTCGCCAGCATCGCAGCGCACAAGCCCGACGTGGTGTTTGCCCCGCACGTGGAAACCGCTGCGGGCATGATCCTGCCCGACGATTACCTGCGCCAAGTGGCCGACGCAGTGCACGCCGTGGGCGGGCTGTTCGTGCTCGACTGCATCGCCTCCGGCGCGATGTGGGTGGACATGAAGGCCACCGGCGTGGACGTGCTGGTCAGCGCGCCGCAAAAAGGCTGGAGCGGCTCGCCCGCTTGCGCCATGGTGATGCTCAGCGAGCGTGCACGCGCCGCCATCGACGCCACCACCAGCACCAGCTTTGCCTGCGACCTGAAGAAGTGGCTGCAGGTCATGGAGACCTACGAATCGGGCGGCCATGTTTACCACACCACCATGCCCACCGACGCGCTGGCGCGCCTGCGCGAGGTGATGCAGGAGACCCATGCCTACGGGTTTGAGAAGGTCAAGGCAGAGCAGGCGGAATTGGGCCTGCGGGTCCGCGCGCTGTTCGAGAGCCGGGGCATCCGCAGCGTGGCGGCCAAAGGTTTCCAGGCCCCCGGTGTGGTGGTCAGCTACACCGACGACGCCGACATCCAGAACAGCAAGAAGTTTCTGGCCGCCGGGCTGCAAACCGCTGCCGGGGTGCCGTTGATGTGCGATGAACCGGCCGACTTCCGCACGTTCCGCATCGGCTTGTTTGGCTTGGAAAAGCTGCACCACATCGACCGCACCGTGGCCCACTTGGAAGCCGCGCTTGACCGGGTGTTGCCACAGCCCCTGCTCGCCAAGGCGGCCTGACACTCCCGCACAGAAAGCAGCAAAGCGTTCGGGTTGCTGCAGCGCGCGGGCTGCGGCGCCCGCGGTCGGTACAGCCACTGGCGGGCTGGCGGTTTTAGAAGCGCGGCAGCTCAGGGTGGGCGGTCTGGCCGCCGCGCACCACCACGCGGCCGTATTCGGCGCAGCGGTGCAAGGTGGGGATGACCTTGCCGGGGTTGAGCAGGCCTTGCGGGTCGAATGCCCGCTTCACAGCGAACATCGCTTCACGCTCTTCTGGCGTGAACTGCACGCACATGCTGTTGACCTTCTCGATGCCAACGCCATGCTCGCCGGTGACTGTGCCGCCCATGGCCACGCTGGTCTCCAAGATGTCGGCGCCAAACTGCTCACAGCGGCGCAGTTGATCGGGGTCGTTCGCATCGAACAAGATCAGCGGGTGCAGGTTACCGTCGCCTGCATGGAACACGTTCAGGCAACGCAGGCCGTACTTGACCTCCATGTCGGCAATGGCTTGCAGGATATCGGCCAGCCGCTTGCGCGGGATGGTGGAGTCCATGCACATGTAGTCGGGACTGATGCGTCCGCTCGCAGGAAAAGCGTTCTTGCGGCCGCTCCAGAACTTCAGCCGTTGGGCCTCGTCGGCGCTCACGGCGATGGCGGTGGCGCCAGCGCCGCGCAGCACAGCGCTCATGCGCTCGATTTCTTCGGCCACTTCTTCGGGTGTGCCGTCGCTCTCGCACAACAGGATGGCGGCGGCGTCCAGGTCGTATCCAGCGTGGACAAAATCCTCCACGGCGGCGGTCATGGGCTTGTCCATCATTTCCAGGCCCGCGGGGATGATGCCCGCCGCAATCACCGCCGCCACCGCATCGCCCGCCCGCCGCACATCGTCGAAGCTGGCCATGATGCAGCGCGCCAATTGTGGTCTGGGCACGAGCTTGACCGTGACCTCGGTGGTGACGGCCAGCATGCCTTCGCTGCCGACCAGCACCGACATCAAATCCAAACCGGCGCAATCCAGCGCCGCGCTGCCAAATTCCACCGGCTCGCCCTCGACCGTGAAGCCTTTGACCTTGAGCACGTTGTGCAGCGTCAGTCCGTACTTCAGACAGTGAACGCCCCCTGAGTTTTCGGCCACATTGCCGCCGATGGTGCACGCGATCTGGCTGGATGGGTCGGGCGCGTAGTACAGGCCCAGAGGCGCGGCGGCCTCGCTGATCGCCAAGTTGCGCACACCGCACTGCACCACCGCCGTGCGGCTGGTGGCGTCCACCGACAACACCTGGTTGAACTTGGCCAGCGACAGGGTCACGCCTTCGGCATGGGGCATCGCGCCGCCCGACAACCCAGTCCCCGCGCCGCGCGCCACCACCGGTACGCCCAGCGCGTGACAGGTGGTCAGCACCGCTTGCACCTGGGCCTCGGTCTCGGGCAGGGCCACGGCCATGGGCCGCTGGCGGTACGCGGTCAGGCCATCGCACTCGTAGGGGGTGGTGTCTTCGCTGTGCCACAGCAGCGCATGGGGCGGCAGCACCGCGGACAGCGCGGCGATCAGTTGCGCCTGCCGTTCAGCGCGCAACAGCATCTGGGCGTGGGTGGGGTGCGTGGGGGCGTTCATGGTGGATTACGCGGTTGGGTTCACTGTACGGCAAAACCCATGCCCCTGGCTTGAAGAAATCGGACCAGGTCTGTGAAAACCGCTGACCCGTGGCGCGGTTTCACGCGACGGCTTTGCGCAGCCAGTCGGCGAATGCCGCGCATTCCCAACGGTCCATCATGCCGGTGCGCCAGCACAGGTAGTGGGCGTGCGGGCTGGGTACAGCGGGGGAGACCGTGGGGTCAAACAGCCGAACCAGGGTGCCGCGGTCCAGCCAGGGGGCGGCCAGCTTTTGCCGCACCAGCGCCACGCCCATGCCGGCAGCGGCGGCGTCGCAGGTGAGGCCCACATCGTTGAATTGGGAGCCGTCGGCGGGTTCGGGCCAATCCAGCGCGTGGGCGGCGAACCAGGTGCGCCACGGCTCCAGCGGGCTGCGCAGCAACGGCAAGCCCTCCAGCGCCAAAGGCGATTCGAAGGGGCCGTGTTCGCGCAGGTACGAGGGCGAGGCCAACGGCGTGACGTCGTCTTTCATCAGCAGCACGTGTTCGACGTCGGCATAGCGACCGGTGCCGAAACGGATGGTGAGGTCGGCGTCCTCGGCGACCACGTCGAGCAGCGGGATTGCCACCTGCAGCGTGAGGTCGATTTCGGGGTAAGCGTCGGTGAACTGGCGCAACCGGGGAATCAGCACCGAGCGGGCGAAGGTCGGCGTGACGGCGAAGCGCAGCTTGCGCCGACCACTGCTGCCGCCTGCGGTGGGGAACTTTTGCAGCCGGGCCAGGCCTTCGCGCACATGGGCCAGGTATTCGCTGCCCTCGGTGGTGAGCGAAAAGTCGGCGCGGCCGAACAGCTTGGTACCGATGATTTGTTCGAGCTGCTTGACCCGGTGGCTCACCGCGCTGGGGGTGACACACAACTCCTCGGCGGTTTGGGTGACGCTGCGCAGGCGGGCCAAGGCTTCGAACGTCAACAGGCACTGCACCGGCGGAATCCGCTTGGTGGCGCCCACGCTCCCCGCGTCATGGGGACCGCCGCTCCCCAGAGGGGCGGTGCTGGGCTGGGCGCGGTCCGACGCGGCGGCGAGAGTCATGTCGGCACCTATTTGAAAATGACCGTCTTGTGGCCGTTGAGCAGCACCCGGTGCTCGCTGTGCCACTTCACGGCGCGGGCCAGCACCTGGCTTTCGGTGTCGCGGCCCTGGGCAGTGAAGTCTTCCACGGTTTTGCTGTGGTCCACCCGGGCGACGTCTTGCTCGATGATCGGGCCCTCGTCCAGGTCGGCGGTCACGTAGTGGGCGGTCGCGCCAATCAACTTCACGCCCCGGTCGTGTGCCTGGTAGTAGGGCTTGGCCCCTTTGAAGCTGGGCAGGAAGGAGTGGTGGATGTTGATGGCGCGGCCCTGCAGCTTGCGGCAGAGGTCATCACTCAAAATTTGCATGTAGCGGGCCAGCACCACCAGCTCGGCACCCTCGTGCTCGATGATCTCAAACTGTTTGGCTTCCACCTGTGCCTTGGTGGCGGCGGTGACAGGGAAGTGGTGGAACGGCACGTTGTAGCTGGCCGCCAGTTGGTAGAAATCGCGGTGGTTGCTGACGATGGCACGGATGTCGATGGGCAGCAGGCCGCTTTTCCACCTGAACAGCAGGTCGTTCAGGCAGTGGCCCTCTTTGCTGACGAAGATCACGGTGCGCATCGGTTCGGCGGTGGCATGCAGCTGCCACGCCATTTGGAAGCCAACCGCGAAATCGGCGAGCTGGGCCTTCAGCGCGGCGTGGGTGAGTTGGTCACACGCGAAACGCACCCGCATGAAAAACAGGCCAGTGGCCGGGTCGTTGTACTGCGCGGCTTCTTCGATGTTACCGCCGCGTTCGAGCAGAAAGCCGGACACCGCGTGGACGATGCCAGGGCGGTCGGTGCAGGACAGGGTGAGGATGTGGGCGTGTTTCATATCGGCGATCGGCACCCGCTGTGGGTGGCAAATTGTCGCAGGTCGCCCGCACCCGTGTGGGACGGTCGGGGCGCCACCACCCGGCGGACTCGGGGCCGCGCCTCAGCCCTTGACGGCCTGGCCGCTGAACAGCACCGGGCCGGTGGGCCGGCCTGCGGGTGAACCACCGGCGGGTTCTTGTGAGACCGCAAACGTCAGCCATTCGCTCCCGCCGGGGGATGGCCCCACGGTCAGCAGCGCGGGCGTGCCCGGTTTGAGCAAGCCGAGCGGCGCGGGGATGGCGTCGGAGGCGCGTTGGCCCCAGAGCTGCAGGGTTTGGTCTGGTGGCAGCGGGGTGGCGGCCGCCAAGGGCCGCAGCCGCAGCCGACCGTCGGGCAGGGCTTCGACCAACCAGCCCAAGGCCTTGCTTTGTGGTTGCTGCAACACGGCCACCTGCACTGGTGCCGTCAAGCCCGACACCACAGACCCGGTGGGTGCCGTGCGCTGGGCCAGCAACACGGCGGCCAGTGCCAGGGCGGTGACGACCGCCAGGCCGCTGGTGCCCTGCCAAAACCACAGTCGTTTCCAGACCGGGCGCGCACGCGGCACGCCGTGCACCACAGTGACCGCGTGGCCGTGATCGGCCTGTGGCTTGGTCTCCAACGGGACGGCGATGCGGCGCCACAAATCGCGCGCGGGCGCCAAATTGGACGGTGGGGCGGGCGGGGCAATGCCGAGCAGCTTGTCGTGCCGGTCGGCGACCTCGGCGCGCAGCGCAGCGTCGCGTGCCAGCGCCAGCGCGAACACGGTTTGCTGGGACTCGTTCATCGTCCCCATGACGTACTGTTCGGCCAGCGCACGGCGCTGCTGTGGGTCCAGCAAATTCATGGGCGCTGACGGGAATCAAGAGCCGGTTGGGGGCGTTGAACCCAAGCCGCCAGCGGGCCCGCCGCTGGGGACAGCGGTCGGGCATGGGCGTGGGCAGAAAAGGTCAAACCGGTCGAGCGTTTGCCAAAATGCGAAGCATTTTAGGGGGCCAGTGTGTCGGCAAAACCGGGTGCGTCGAACCCGTGACTCCCAATTTGGGTGGGGCTTGGCCCCACCCGAGGCGTCGGGCGGGGACCAAGCGCTGGGCTGGCCTTGGGGCGTGGCCCCAGGCCCTGGGGTCAGTAGCGGATCGCGATGTCGGTAATCGCCGGACCGTTGGCGCCGCCGATCTGCGCCGCAGCGGCGCTGCCCCGCGGGCTGGCCGTGCCGGTGGCCAGGTTGACGTTGTAGAGCGAGTACGGGCCGGTGGTGCCAACGCGGAACGCGCCGAGCACCAAACCGTTGTCGCCGCCCACAATGTCGATCGCGCCGTTGCCTGTGACGTCCACTCCCAGGGCGCCAACGTCCACCAAGATGCCGTCGTTCGGCGGGATCTGGATCGCCAGCACGTTGGTCAGAGCGTCCACGTCGTACAGCGTGGCGGTGGCGGCGCCTGCGAAGTTGCTGCCGTAAGCCGCGCCGACGACCGAGGCGGGCACCGTGCGGTTGATGGGGGTGTCGGTGAAGGTCGCGCCGTTGGCCACGTTGATGCGCAGGTTCTGCCCGGTGTTGCTGATCACGCGCAGGCGGTCCGGTACAGGGTTGAAGTCGACCGAGAAGGTGGTGCCCTGCAGACCGGCGAACGGCGAGGTGGTGTCGGTGGGGTCGGCGGTCAGCGTGGCCACGACCGTGCCCGCGCCGGTGTCGGGGTTGACGGTCAGCAAGCGGGCAGCGCTGGTGAGGGCGTAGAGCAGGCCGTTGGCCGGACGGAAGTCGATGCCCACCACCGTTTCACCGTTGCCGAGCCCGGTGATGGCGGTGCTGGTGAGCAGGGTGTTGGGGGTCGCCGGGTTGATGCGTGACAGCGTGTTGCCGCTCAGCACATACACCGTGGGCGTGACCGGGGCGGTGAGCAGGGCCAGGCCGACCACCGGCGCTGTGGTGCCGATCGGGCCCACGGCCGTGGCGGCGCCACCGGTGGCCAGGGACACGCGGTATAGCTGGTTGACGCCACCCACGCGCAGCGCCGCGAAGCCGGTGTTGTTGCGCGGGTCGATGTCAAAACCGTTGGCGGCGTCGCAAGCGACATTCAATGGCGTGGCATTGGTCAGGATGCCGTCGTTGGGTGGGTTTTGCAGGTAGCGGGTGCCAGTGGTGCAGTCGATGTTGAACAACTGCGTGGTGGTGGTCCCGGGGAACGAGTTGGTGTAGGCCGAGGCGGTGACCCGGGCGCCCGCCACACCGGTGATCGGGCTGTCCACCTGTGTGGTGCCGTTGTCCACGTTGATGCGCAGGTTTTGTCCGCTGTCGCTCACCAGGCGCAGGCGGTCGGGCACGGGGTTGAAGTCGATGCCAAACTGGGTGCCATTGAGCCCGTTGAAGGTCGTGGCGTTGGTGGTGTTGTTCGTCAGCGCCACTTTGAAGGTGGCCACGCCTGTGGCCGGGTTCAGTGTGTAGACGCGCGACGCGGTAGAGACCAAGTACAGCTGCCCGTCGGCCGGGCGCACGTCGATGCCGATCAACCGCTCGTTGGCGTCGACCAGCCCGGTGATGCCGCGGTCGCTGACCAGCGTGGCCGGGGTGTTGCGGTTGAAGGTGGCGATGCGGTTGTTGCTGGTCAGCACCGCGGTGTCGCCGATGGGCGACGGGTTGTCGCCGTCGCCGCCGCCGCAGGCGGTCAGGGCGGCCGCTAGCAGGGTGCTCCATGCGAGGCGGTTGAAGGTCTTTGGCATGGGTGTCCTCCAAAAGGGGTTGGGTTCGGTGGGTGGGTGCGATGGCATCGCACGCCGCGCCGCGATGTTAACCACGGTTTCAATGCCCAGGCGGGCGGTTCCGCCATTCAGTCGAAACGCCGTACCAGCTCAAGGCCCACGCTGACCTGACGGCCTGGCCCAGGCTCGAAATAACGGCCGCTGGCCTCGTTGACGATGACCGACCCGGCGTGGCGTCGCTGGGCGATGTTGTCCACCCGCGCGAACTGGCGCAGCCGCCAGGGACCGTGGCGCTGCTCAAAGCGGGCGGCCATGTGGAGCAGCGTGTGGCCTGCAGCGGCGTCGCTCTGGCGGTCGTTCACCGTCACGGTGCCGATGTGGCGGGCTTCCAGCGTCCAGATGGCGGCGGGCCCCAGCGGTTGCCAGGCCAGTTGCAGGTGGGCCCAGCGTTCCGGCACACCGGGCAGGCGGTTGCCCGCAGGAATGAAGAGGTTGGGTGCGAGGCAGGGCGCGGCGGTGCAGGTGTCGAAGCCGTCGCGGTAGCGGGCGTCGAGCTGAGTAATCGCAGCGCTGAGCTGCAGGTGGCGCCATTGCAGGTCGCCCGACAGTTCCAGCCCCTGACGCCGCGTGCGACCGGCGTTGCCAAAGCTGGCGCGGCCACCGGCGTTGGTCAGCACCACGATGTCGTCGCGCGTGTCGGTGCGGAAGGCGGTGGCGGTCCAGCCCGCGTGGCCGTGGCGGCCACGCAGCCCGGCCTCCAGGTTCTCGCTGCGGCTGGGGCGCAGGGCGGTGTTCAGGCCACTGGCCCCCGACGCTTGGTACGCCAGCTCGTTGAGGGTGGGGGTCTCCAGCCCGAGCCCAGCGCTGGCAAAGGCCTGCACCGCCTCGGCCAGTCGCCAGCGCAGGCCCAGCACCGGCGTGGTGCCACGGTAGCGGGTGGCGCCGCCGTCGTCGGGGTTGCCGGGCGCGACGAAGCGGTCGGTGGTTCGCACCTGCAGGCGCGAGAAGCGCACGCCCGCGGCCAGCACCCAATCGCCTTGGGACCATTCGGCCAGCGCGTGCGGGTCCAGGCTGTGGGCCTGGGTGCGGTCGTCCCGCCGCAGCGCGCCGGTCACGCCCAGCGCGGTGGGCTGGCCGCTGGTGCCGCTGAAGTTGTTGAAACCGCGCCGGTCATCGGTTTGCTGTTCCGACGTGAGACCGGCTTCGAGGCTCAGGTGACCCGACTGCGGGCCCTCCGCTGGGGTGTGGTCCCAGCGCCACCGGGCGCTCCACCCGGCGAAGCGGCGCGCCAGGTCGATCACGCCGCCCGGGCTGGTGGGCGCGGCTTGGCTGGCGGCGGGAATGGCCTGGTGCTGCAGCACGCCACGGTCTCCCGCGTAGGCGGCCAGCGACCAGTGGTGGCCCCCGTTCAACCGGTGTTGCCAGGCCACGCCAAGCTGGGTTTGTTCGGTGGCCTTGCGGGTGTTGAACAGACGGGCCGATGCCGTGGTTTGGCGCGGGTCGGCGTCGAACTCGGCGCGCGACAGGCCCAGCGGGTCTTGTGCCTCGTCCGCCAGCCGGTTGGCGACGAACACCACCCGGCCGTCGGCGTAGGGGCGCGTGAGCTTGAGGTGGGCGGTGCCGCGCTCGGCGGCCGACTGCGGGCGCAGGCCGTCGGTGGCGAAGCGGGACAAGTCCAGTGCATAGCGCAGGTCGCCTTGGTGGCCCGTGGCTTGGGTGGACAGCCGCCACAGTCCGTCGGGGCCCGCCACGGCGCCGGTGCGCCCGCTGGCAGGCAGGCCACCCTCCTCGGAGGTGAGCGAGATCACGGCCGCCGACGATGCGCCGTACAGGGCGGCGAAGGGCCCGCGCACCACCTCCAGCCGGTCGGCGCTGCCGAGCGGGAAGTTCGCGACCTGGCCCTGGCCGTCGGGCCCGCTGGCGGGCAGGCCGTCCACCAGCAGGCGCACGCCGCGCACCCCAAAGCTGGCCCGCGCCCCAGCGCCCCGCACGCTGAGTTGCAGCTCCTGCGCCTGGTTTTGCCGCGACCGCACCAGCAGCCCTGGCACCCGGCCCACCGACTCGGACAGTTGGACCTGGGTTTGGCCGTCGCGCAGGTCGCGGCCGTCCAGCACATCCACCGTCGCGGGGGCAGGCCAGCGGGCGCCACGGGTTGCGGGATCGGCGCCAGTGCCAGGCCCTGGGTCGGCTCGGTCGGTGACCACCACCTCGCGCAGGGCGTTGTCCGCCGCTGGGGGGTGGTCGCTGGCCTGGGCGGAGGCGCCCAGCGCCGCGCCCAGGGCGGTTTGGAAAAACACGCCCCAAGCGCCAAAAATCGGCCGCTGGGGCCCATGGGGGTGTGGTGAGGAGAATTTCATGTGGATTCAGCCTCTGGCCCACGCCGTCATTGGTTCAATTGCTATTTATTCAGTAGCAATTACGTGGGGGGTTCAGCCAGTCAACCGGCGCTGGTTGTGCGTGGGTGCGTGGATTCGTGCCGGGAGCCGTGCCTGCGGGGGGGTGCACAGTCTTGTGCGGTGCCGGTGCGCCATGGGTCAGGCGCGGGCGAGTGCTTGGCGCATGGCGGTCACCACGGCGGCGTAGTCGGGCTGGCCGAAGATGGCGCTGCCCGCCACAAAGGTGTCGGCCCCGGCGGACGCCACCTGGGCGATGTTGGTGGTTTTGATGCCGCCGTCCACCTCCAGCCGGATGTCCTTGCCGCTGGCGTCGATGCGCTTTCGCACGGCGTCGATTTTGCGCAGCGCGCTGTCGATGAAGCTTTGGCCACCAAAGCCGGGGTTCACGCTCATGACGAGGATCAGGTCGATGTCATCGATCACCCAGTCCAGCACATCCAGCGGCTGCGCGGGGTTGAACACCAGCCCCGGCTTACAGCCTTTGGCACGGATCGCCTGGATGCTGCGGTGCACGTGGGGCGAGGCGTCGGGGTGGAAGCTGATGAAATCGGCGCCCGCGTCGGCAAAGGCCGCGGCCAGCGCGTCCACCGGCTGCACCATCAGGTGCACGTCGATCGGCACCGGCTCACCGGAGGCGGTTTTGGCGTGCGGCTTCAGCGCGCTGCAAATCATGGGCCCGAAGGTCAGGTTGGGCACATAGTGGTTGTCCATCACGTCAAAGTGGATCCAGTCGGCGCCCGCGGCGATGACGTCGGTGACCTCCTGCCCCAGCCGGGCGAAGTCGGCAGACAAGATGGACGGGGCGATGCGGTGGTTGCGGGACGGCGTGGTCATGCCGCCATTTTGACGCGGAAACCGCCGACACCTGGCTGCCGCGCGGTGCAGTTAGGATGGTCCCATGCCAAGCCACCAATTCACCGTCGAGGTCCAGCCCAAGTATTTGGCCGAGCAGTCCCAGCCCGAGGCGGGCCTGTTCAGCTTCGCCTACACCGTCACCATCCGCAACACCGGCGAGGTGCCCGCACAGCTGATCGCGCGGCACTGGGTCATCGTTGACGCCAACGGCCACACCGAGGAGGTCAAAGGCCTTGGCGTGGTGGGGCACCAGCCCCTGCTCAAGCCAGGCGAAGCGTTCGAGTATTCCAGCGGCAGCCGCTTGCGCACCCCCACCGGCACCATGCACGGCACCTACCACTGCATGGCCGAAGACGCCACCGCGTTCGACGCGCCCATCCCTCTGTTTGTGCTCGAAGCCGAAGGTCCCGGCAGCGGGCGGGTGCTGCATTGAACCGGCGCGGCGCGCCGGACCTGCTCGCGCTGCTGGCGCGGCTGGACCCCGCCGCGCCGCTGGCCGAGCGTCACCTGTGGCTGATCGAGCTGATCGACTGGATTCGTGGCGACGCCCGCTCGCCCGAAGCCGCCGCCCGCCGTGTGCTGGCGCTGGTGCAAGCCGCCGAGGCGCGCGCGGACCATCGCCAGGCGCTGCAAGGGTGGTGGCAGGCGCTGTTCGGCGCGGTGGACGTCACCGTGCTGCTGGCCGATTTTGGATTTGCCCCACGCACCGCCTTCACCAGCGAGCTGGCCGACCGCTTGCGCCGCAAACTGCTGCCCGCCACCCCCGAGACCCTGGACGCCACCGAGCTTTTCACGCTGGCCCTGCCGCAGCGCTTTGACGCGCAGTGGCTCAGCCAGTTGGACGAGCCCCTGCTCGACCGGCTGGTGCGCGTGTTGACCCCAGAGTCCAGGGCCGGGGCCATTGCCCCCCACACCCGCTGGCAGCGCACTGTGCTGGACGCCATCACCTGCTGTGGCGCCCAGGTGTGTGCCACCGGCCTCGCCCCCGAACTGCGGCTGCGCATGAACGCCGACGCGCGGCGCGCCCAACCCTTTCATGCGCTTGGCGAGGGGCTGGCGGCGCTGCGGCGGGCGGTGGCCCTGGGGCAACCGTCCCCGCTGCCGCCGGGTGATCCCCTTGCGGTGTCTGGCCGGACCAACGCGGGCGTGCTGGCCGCAGCGGCCCAGGTGCGTGAGCAACTCGATGCGTGCCGCCAGGCGGTGGCGGGCGTGTACACCCACTTGAACGCGCACGGCATCTCGGTGGATCTGGTCTTCCGCTTGCGCCAGTTGCGCGGCCGCTTCGTGCGCCTGCGTGAGCTGCTGGACTGCCTGGTCTCGCCCACTCCGGCGCAGACCGTTGTCAAACTGCTGGCCCGCTGGGTGGTGACGGCGCAAGACCGCAACAGCCTGCGCGCTTTGGTGGCGGCCAATTCGTCGCTGCTGGCCGCCAAAATGGCCGAACGCAGCGCCGAGACCGGCGAAAACTACATCACCCGCACCCGCACCGAGTATGTTCAGATGCTGCGCCAAGCCGCCGGGGGCGGTGCGCTCACCGCCCTCACCACCTGGCTCAAGTTCCTGATCGCAGGCCTGGGGCTGGGCGCGTTTTGGGGCGGATTCTGGTCGGGCCTGATGTACGCCAGCGGCTTCATCGTGATCCAGCTGTTGCACTTCACCCTGGCCACCAAACAACCGGCCATGACCGCCCCGGCCATGGCGGCCAAGCTCAAGGACCTGGGACCGGGCGGAGCGGTCACCGAGTTCGTGGACGAGGTCACCCACTTGGTGCGCTCCCAAGTCGCTGCGGTGCTGGGCAACGTCGTGGTGGTGGTACCGTTGGTGGTGCTGGTGTGCACCGCGCTGGTGGTGGGCACAGGCCGCGGCATGGTGGATGCCGCAGACGCCCGCGACGTGCTGGCGTCCCTCAGTCTCTGGGGGCCTACCGCGCTGTACGCCGCCTTCACCGGGGTGCTGCTGTTCACCGCCAGCCTGCTGGCGGGTTGGGCCGAAAACTGGTTTGTATTGCACCGCATGGACTCGGCCTTGCGCTACCACCCGCGCATCACCGCGCTGCTCGGCACGGATCGGGCGGCACGGTGGGCGGCTTTCATGCGGCTGAACATTTCTGGCTTCGCGTCCAACATCGCGTTAGGGTTGATGCTGGGGCTGGTGCCCGCGTTCGCCGAGTTTTTTGGCTTGGGCCTGCAAGCCCGCCACGTCACGCTGTCGGCCGGGCAATTGGCGGCGGCGGGCGCGGCCCTGGGGTGGGCGGTGCTGCGCGAGCCCGCGCTGTGGTGGGCGGTGGCCGCCATCCCGGTGATTGGCGGGCTCAACCTCGGCGTGAGCTTTTACCTGGCCTTCCGGCTGGCGCTGCAAGCGCACAACGTGAGCGGCGTCGACCGCGCCCGCATCCGATCGGCCATATGGGCGCGCGCCCGCCAGGCGCCCAAAAGCTTCTTCTTGCCCGAGCGCGACCGACCCAGCGCCTGATGCAGCGCCCGATGCGCAGGCGGAACACCGCCACGGCTGCGGCGCCCTGTGCCCCGGGGCGCTATGCTCGGCCGATGGGCGAATTTGACCTGATCCAGCGCTTTTTCAAGCGCCCAGCCAACGGCGCTGTGGCGCTCGGCGTGGGCGACGACTGCGCGCTGCTGCAGCCCGCCCCCGGCCAGCAACTCGCCGTCTCCAGCGACATGCTGGTCGAGGGACGACACTTTCTGTCCACGGTGGATCCGCACAAGCTGGGCCACAAGGCCCTGGCGGTGAACCTGAGCGACCTTGCCGCGTGCGGCGCCAAGCCGCTCGCCTTCACCTTGGCGTTGGCCTTGCCCCGCGCCGACGACGCCTGGCTGGCGCCGTTTTCCCAGGGCCTGCTCGCCCTGGCCGACGAGCACGGCTGCGTGCTGGCTGGGGGCGACACCACCCAAGGCCCACTGAACATCTGCATCACGGTGCTGGGCGAAGTGCCTCCCACCCAGGCCCTGCTGCGCCACCGCGCCCAACCTGGGGACGACATCTACGTCAGCGGCCAGGTGGGCGATGCGCGGCTGGCGCTGGAGGTGTTTCGCGGCGGCCAATCGCTGTCCGCCGACGCCTTTCAGGCGGTGCGTGCCCGCATGGAGCAGCCCACCCCCCGGGTGGCCCTGGGGCAGGCGCTGCGCGGCGTGGCCCATGCGGCGATCGACGTCAGCGATGGCCTCCTGGGTGACCTGCGCCACATCCTGGGTGCGTCGAACTGCGGCGCCACGGTGGACACGGTGTTTGTGTTCTCGTCCGACGCCACCAGCGACACGCTGAAGCGTCTGCCGCCCGAGCAGGCGCTCGACTGCGCCCTCTCCGGGGGCGATGATTACGAGCTTTTGTTCACCGCCCCGCCCAGCGCCCGCAGCGCGGTGCAACAGGCCGCGCGCGACAGCGCCACACCGGTCACCCGCATCGGCCAGATCGACGCTGAGCCCGGCCTGCGCCTGCGCGATGCGGCCGGTCGGCCCTTGCACCGCCGTTTCGGCGGATTCGACCATTTCGCCTGAAGCACTGCCAACGCCCCGACCCCAGACCCATGCCCAGCGCCGATCACCTCCACCCCGAATCCCACCCTGGCGGCGACGCCCGCGCTGCGGCGCCGCTGCCGGTCCGCGCCAATGGCCGCTTCATGCTCAGCCACCCAGCCCACCTGGTGGCACTGGGTTTCGGCTCGGGGCTCAGCCCGGTCGCGCCCGGCACGGCGGGCACGTTGTGGGCTTGGTTGTCCTGGCTGGTGTTGCAGCAGTACCTGAACGTGGCGCAGTTGGGTGTGGTGATCGCGCTGTCGGCGGGGGTCGGTTGGTGGGCGTGCACCGTCACCGCCCGGCACCTGAACACGCTCGACCCCAGCCCCATCGTCTGGGACGAGGTCGTCGCGTTCTGGCTGGTGTTGTGGCTGGTGCTGCCCGCGGGCTTGGTGGGCCAGGCGGTCGCTTTCGCTCTGTTCCGCTTTTTCGACGCGGTCAAGCCTGGCCCGGTGGCTTGGGCCGACCAGGCCTTCAAAGGGTTGGGGCCGCGCGGCGGTTTCGGCGTCATGTTCGACGATCTGGTGGCCGCGTTTTGCACCCTGCTGGTGATCGCGTTGTGGCGCTTCTGGTGAGTCTTTATGCTATCAAAAGATGAGCAATATCGGCAGTTTCCGAAAGGGCTGGAAGCCCATTTGGCCCAAATTCTGCTTGCCAAAGGGGAAAAATTGGTCACCGCCGAGAGTTGCACTGGCGGTTTGATCGCCGCCACCTGCACCGCACTGGCGGGTTCCAGCCAATGGTTCGAACGCGGCTTTGTGACCTATTCCAACGAGGCCAAGACCGAGTCACTGGGGGTGGACGCGGCGCTCATTGCGGCCCACGGTGCGGTCAGCGAGCCGGTCGCCCGCGCCATGGCGTTCGGCGCGGTGCGCCACTCGGCCGCGCAGGTGGGCGTGGCGGTCACCGGCGTTGCGGGCCCCACGGGCGGCAGCGCCGACAAACCGGTCGGCACCGTGTGGTTTGGCTTCATGGTGCAGGGGCAGCTCACCAGCGAGCGGTGCCGCTTTGATGGCGACCGCACCGCCGTGCGCAACGCCACGGTGCAGCATGCCTTGGCGGGGCTGCTGCAACGCCTGGGCGGCGGCCCAGCCCCCCTCGCTGACCAGGGACCTGGCGATGGGCTGGTTTGACGGCTTCGAGCCACGCCGGGTACAGGTGCCGGGCGCCACGGTCCATACACGGGTCGGCGGGCGGGTGGGTGCGCCGCCGTTGCTGCTGCTGCATGGCTTTCCGCAAACCCACGCCATGTGGCACCGGGTGGCGCAGCGGCTGGCGCCAGACTTCTTTCTCGTGCTGCCCGACCTGCGCGGCTACGGCGATTCGTCCAAACCGCCCGACGAGCCTGACCACGCCCAGCAAAGTAAACGTGCCATGGCTGCCGACCTCGTGGCGCTGATGGATGCGCTGGGCGTGGACCGCTTTGGCCTGTGTGGCCACGATCGCGGCGGCCGGGTGGCGCACCGCCTCGCAGTGGACCACCCCCAACGGGTGAACAAGCTCTGCGTGATCGACATCGCCCCCACGCTGGACATGTACGACCGCACCGACATGGCCTTTGCCCGCGCCTACTACCACTGGTTCCATTTGATCCAGCCGCACCCCCTGCCCGAGACCATGATCGGCGGCGCGCCGCAGGCTTATCTGCACACCAAGCTGGGGGGCTGGGGCGGCAGCGGCACAGGTTTCATCGAACCGGCCGCACTGGCGGAGTACGAGCGCTGCTTTTGCACGCCCGAAGCCATCCACAGCGCCTGCGAAGACTACCGCGCCAGCGCAGGCATCGACTTGGACCACGACCGCGCCAGCCGCGCCCGGGGCGACAAGATCGCCTGCGACACCTTGGTGCTGTGGGGTGAGCGTGGGGTGGTGCACCGCCTGTTCCAACCGCTGGCCCTGTGGCGGGCGCAGTGTGCGGGCCAGGTCACAGGCCACACCCTGCCCGCCGGGCACTTCATTCCCGAAGAACTGCCTGAGGCAACGGCCCACTCCTTGCGGGCCTTCTTTCAGTCCTGAGTCCGCCCCGTGCTCGCCTGTGGCATGCCCGCATGCGACACCGGTGCGCCACGCGGGTCAGGGTGAGGCCACCCGCCAGCCAGAGGTCCGACACCTTGCAGCCGCGACCCAGCAGCGGTGCAGGTGCGGGTCAGGCGCCGTGGCATTTTTTGTATTTCTTGCCACTGCCACAGGGGCAGATGTCGTTGCGGCCGGGGGTGGCGGCTTTGCGTAGGGTGTCTTGTTTCGGGCCCATGGTGCGCCACAGATCGCGCAGGTCGTAGACCGCCCACAGCGCAGCGCCGTAGGCCTCCAGCCGAGCGTCGCTCACGCTGGGCGGGCCGTCCTCGCTGAACATGGAGACGCTGGGCACACCGGTGTCGTCTTCGGTCATTTCAACGATGGCACCCAACGAGCCGTCCAGCCATTCGGCGGCGTCTTTGTCGCGCGGGGCGGCCCAGTCGTCGGCCCAGTTCTCCACCACGTACATGAAGCCCAGGGCCCACACCTGCGCGAAGCTGGGCAGCGCCTCATCGTCCAGTGCCACCCGTTCGGCCTCTGGCAAGGCGGCCATGCCACCGCGCACGTCCAACACCTCGGGCTGGTAGGCACGGTCGTCGTCCAGGGTTTCCACGTCGGTGTCGAGCGCGGTCGCCACCTCGTGCCAGCGGCGGTGCCACAAGGCCATGAAGCGATCGCGCTGGGCGGTGTCGGTGAATGGGTCGGCCCCGGCGTCGTCGTCAGTGGCCAGCAGCACCGGCAGGTATTCCTCGGGCGGCACGGGGCGACGGGTGCAAATCAGCGCGGCCATGGCGCCCTCCATGAATTCCCACTGCGGGGTTTCGTCGTGGCGGGTACGAAGGTCGTCGAGCAGCGCGTCAAGCGCATCGAAATCGGCGGGCTGCAGCGCGGTGGCGGGTTGGTCGGTCATGGTCAGGGGGCAGGGTGTGGACGTGGTGAAACGGACAGTTCAGGTGGTCAGCAGGGCGGCCGTATCGTGGGCCACGCCCAGCGCGAGCAGTCGCTTGCGCATGCAGACCACCGCCTTGTCTTTGCTGAGCAGGGTGGCTCGGTGGGCGACGGCGAGGTCGATGAAGGCCTGGTCGTCGGGGTCTTTGCAGGTGATGGGGGCCTTGGGTGCGGCCGGCACCAGCCGCGCGTGGCGGTCGAAGGCGGCCAGCACCGAGTCGGCTGTGCGCCGGTGAAACGCAAGGCGCGGGGCGATCTGGGGATAGCCCAGCACGCGCGCCAATTCGTTGCGCATGCCTTCCGTGGCCAGCCAGGCCACCGCGCCCGACTCGACCGCGCCCCGCAGGGCGGCCGATGGGGGGTCGTCAAACACCCACAGGTCCAGCAGGACGTTGGTGTCCAACACCACAGCGGGCGCGCTCATTCGGTGGGCGTGGCCGTTGACTTGGCACGCGCCGAGCCGGCGACCATGTCGAACCGGAACAGGCGGCATTCGATCGGGCCGTTCCACATCGGCACACGGCGCGATTCTTTCAAGCGCATGCGGCTTGGCAACTTCAGGTCGGGCGTCAGCACCCAGGCGGTCCAGCCCGCATAGTGCTTTTTCCAGTGGGTGGCCAGCTGGGGGAAAAACGCGTCGCGTTCGTCGCGCTGGCCATCCACCTGCGCGGTTTCTCGCCCAGCGCCGGGGCCACGCGCCGACACCGACGTCCCCGCCACCCCAGCCACCCCAGCCACCGCGATGCGCTCGCCATAAGGCGGGTTCAGCAGCATCACCCCACCGTCCGCGGGGGGCATGCGCTGCAGGGCGTCACCGCCGCGCAGCTGCAACGCGTGGGCCACCCCGGCGCGCTCGGCGTTGCGCTGGGCGAAGTCGACCATGCGGAACGCCACGTCGCTGCCGAACACCGGCACGCTGGGATCGCGAACCGCGGCTTCGGCTTGCTGACGCAGACCGTCCCACACATGGGACTGGAACGGCAGGTACTTCTCAAAAGCGAAGCGGCGCAGCAGCCCCGGTGCCTGGTGGCAGGCGATGGTGGCCGCTTCGATGGCGATGGTGCCGCTGCCGCAACATGGGTCGTACAGCGGTGCGCTGCCGTCCCAACCGCTGGCGGCCAGCATGGCGGCGGCCAGCGTCTCTTTCAATGGGGCGTCGCCCTTGTCTTCGCGCCAGCCGCGTTTGAACAGTGGCTCGCCCGAGGTGTCGATGTACAACGCACAGCGGTCGGTGGTGAGGTGGGCGTAGACACGCACGTCGGGCCACTGGGTGTTCACATCGGGGCGGACGCCGCCGGTCTTGGCTCGGAAGCGGTCGCACACCGCGTCTTTCACTTTCAGCGCCGCGAAGTTCAGGCTGGTGAGTGGGCTGTGCTGCGCGGTGATCTCGACCTTGATGCTTTGGCGGGTGGTGAACCAGATCTCCCACGCCACGTCGCTGGCGATGGCGTACAGGTCGTTCTCGTTGCGGTAGAAGCCATCCGCCAGTTGCACCAGCACCCGCTGTGCGAGGCGGCTGTGCAAATTGAGCAGCATCGCGTCGCGCCAGGAAGCAACCACGCGAACGCCACCGCGCAGCTTGTCGGTGTGGCCGCTGCACAAGCGTCGCACCTCGGCCTCGAGCAGGTCTTCCACGCCAGCGGCGCAGGGCAGAAACAGGTGAAGTTGGTTCATGGGTGAAAGCGCTGGGCGGCAGCGGGCCGCATAGCGTTTGGCAGACGGGTGGGGGCCCGCACAAGTCGGGTGGTGTTGGCCATGGTCACAGCGCCTTGCGCAAATTGGCTGGTGCGATGCGCAGCGCCTCGCGGTACTTGGCCACGGTGCGGCGTGCGCATTCGATGCCTTGTTCTTTGAGCATCTCTGAGATCTGGTTGTCGCTCAGAGGCTTTTTGGTGTTTTCAGCGCTCACGAACTGCCGGATCAGCGCCCGCACCGCCGTGCTGGACGCGTTGCCCCCGGTCTCGGTGCCCAGTGCCGAACCGAAGAAGTACTTCAATTCGAAGGTGCCGTACGGCGTGGCCATGTACTTGGCGGTGGTCACACGCGAGATGGTGGACTCGTGCAGACCGAGCTCGTCGGCGATCTCGCGCAACACCAGTGGCCGCATGGCGAGTTCGCCGTGGACAAAGAAGTTCTTTTGCCGTTCGACGATCGCGTGACTGACCCGCAGAATGGTGTCAAAGCGCTGCTGGATGTTCTTGATGAACCAGCGCGCTTCTTGCAGCCGTTGTTGCAGCCCGGCGCCATTCGCACTTTTGCTGGCTTTGAGCGCGCTGGCGTACACGTCGTGCACTTTGAGCCGCGGCATCACGTCGGTGTTGAGCTGCACACGAAAGCGCGGGTTGGGGCCGCGTCCCACGGCTGTGACGATGACATCGGGCACGACCACGTGCCGCTCGACGTCCACAAAGCGCCGGCCCGGCTTGGGGTCCAGCCGCTGGATCAGCGCAATCGCCTGGCGCACCCGCGCTTCGTGGTCGTGGCAGAGCTGGACCAGGCGTTTGATGTCGCGCCGCGCGAGCAGGTCCATCGGCTGTGCACAAATGGCGAGCGCGGTTCGCACCACGTTGTTGTCGGCAGGTTGCGTGCGCAGTTGCAACGTCAGGCACTCGGCCAAATGGCGTGCGCCGACCCCGGCCGGTTCCAGGCTTTGCAGCAGCCGCAACGCCACCTCGAAGCGCTGTTGCAGTTCCTCGACCGCCTCGGGGTCGTCGCCGCCAAGGCCCTGGGCCAGTTCGGCCAAGCTGTCTTCGAGGTAACCATCGTCGTTGAGCGACTCGATCAGAAAGCGCAGGGCCGCCCGGTCCACCTCACCCAGCCGCAGCGACAGGGCCTGCCGGTGCAAAAAGGCGGTCAAGGACTCCTGTTGGCGCGCCAGTTCCGTGGCGTCCAACCCGCTGTCGTCGCCGTCGCGCTGGCGGGCGGGCGCGTCGCTGCCCCACTCGCTGTCGTCGGGCGCGATCTCTGTGGTGCCGTCGCCGTCCCAGTTGTCGGGCAGGGCCTCGGTCGCGGTGTCTGTGGCTGGCTCGGCGGTGTCGCCGTCCCGCACATCCGACGCGGTGTGGTGGGCCTCGGGGCCATCGTCCTCGCTCGGGGCATCGGTGGTGACGGGTCCGAACTCTTCACGCGGGGCGGCGTCGTCGCTGACTTCCAGGAAGGGGTTGTCGTCGAGCATCTGCTCGACTTCCTGGCTCAACTCCAGGGTGGAGAGTTGCAGCAGCCGGATGGATTGCTGCAATTGCGGCGTCAGCGCCAGGTGTTGGGAGACGCGGAGTGAAAGGCCCTGCTTCATTCAGCCAGACAGCGGGCCAGCGGCGGCGCAGCCCCATCGGTGAGCAGGCGGCCAATGGCGGTGCGCAAATGAGGGGGTCGCATCCACTACATCCGGAAGTGCTCGCCGAGGTACACGCGGCGCACATCCGGGTTGTTGACGATCTCGGATGGCGTGCCTTCGGCCAGCACCTGGCCGTCGCTGATGATGTAGGCGTGGTCGCAAATGCCGAGTGTTTCGCGCACGTTGTGGTCGGTGATCAACACGCCGATGCCGCGCGATTTCAGGAAGCTGATGATGCGCTGGATCTCGATCACCGCGATCGGGTCGATGCCAGCGAATGGCTCGTCCAGCAGAATGAACTGCGGCTGGGTGGCCAGTGCCCGGGCGATCTCCACCCGCCGGCGTTCACCGCCCGACAGCGCGGGTGCTGGCGAGTCGCGCAGGTGGTCCACCCGCAGGTCTTGCAGCAAGGCATCGGTGCGCGCGTCGATGTCGGCTTTGCCCAGCGGCTTACCGTCGTCGCCGCACTGCAACTCCAGCACCGCGCGCACGTTCTGTTCCACCGTCAGCTTGCGGAAGATCGACGCTTCTTGCGGCAGGTAACTCAATCCCAGCCGCGAGCGGCGGTGGATGGGCATGTGCGTCACCGACTGACCGTCGATGGTGATCTCGCCTGCATCGGCCCGCACCAAACCCACGATCATGTAAAAAGAGGTCGTTTTACCCGCGCCGTTGGGGCCCAGCAAACCCACCACCTCGCCTTTTTTCACAGCGAGTGACACGTTTTTGACCACCTTGCGGCTGCCGTACGCTTTCTGCAGTCCCCTGGCCACCAGCTGGCATTGGGGGTCCACGGCAGAGACCGGCGGCGTGTCGGACGGGACGGGCAAGGCGCTCACTTTTTGTCCTCGGTGAGCCGCTCGCTTGGGCGCAAGGTGGCCGGTGCCGGGGTCACGACCGGAGCCGACGCCAGGCCTGGCTTGGGTGTGAGCACCGCGCGGATGCGGCCAGTGGGGTTGCCGCTGCTGGCGTTGGCCACACCGCCATTGACGGTGAACACGTCGTTGGTGTTGTCGTAATTGATCACGTTGCCCGAGGTTTCGTCGAGCAAGGTCGCCCCTTTGTACCGGCGCAGCACAGCCCGCTTGCTGAACTTCACACTGTCGCTGCGACCGTTGTATTCGATGGTCTCGGCCTCGCCTTCGATGGTTTCGTCCACACCCTCTCGCTTTTGCCGGAAATAAGCGAGGCGGCCAGGGCTGGCGGTGGCGGTGCCGAACTGTGAGCCATCCGGGTCCTGCCGCACCTCGACCCGCACACCGCGGATCACCATTGAGCCTTTGGTGATGACGACGTTGCCAGTGAACAAACTGACTTGCCGCAGGTCGTCGTAACGCAGTGCGTCTGCTTCGATGTTCATTGGCTTGTTGCGATCGGCTTTCTCGGCCTGCGCAACCCCGGGGCACATGGTCAGGGCCAGCAAGGCCCCACACAACCAGCGGGTGGACTCAGAGGTGGATGTCATAGGGGCATGTTTCTTGCTGCATTGTACCGGTGTGGCCACCATGCGGCCACTGTGCGCAGGTGGCCGTTCACGCCGCCGGTGTCATCCACAGCAGCGTGGTGTCGCCATTGCGGCCATTCCACAGCGGCATCGCCGTGGTGCGGCTTGCCTTGGCTCGCAAAAAAGGCCCGACAGGCGGGCCTGAGTGGGCGGGCGTCGGAGCCGTCTGGCGGTTCACTTGGCGCGACGGGTCTCGGCGAGCAGGTGGTCGGTCACGCGCAGCGCCCGGTCCATGCTGCCCGCCAGAGTGCCGTCGGTGTAGAAGCGGCCGGCAATGCCCAGGGACGGCACGCCCTGCACCTTGTACTGGTCTTGCAGCTGCGCGGCGCGGCGTGCTTTGTTGGCCACGCTGAACGAGTTGAACATTTCCATGAACGGGCCCTTGGCCTGGCCTTGCTTTTCGGCCCAGGCAGCGATCGCGTCGGGTGTGTTCAGCGGGTTTTTCTCCACGTGCACCGCGTAGAACACCTTGCGGTGCAGCTCATCGATTTTGTTCAGGCCCTCCAGCGTGTAATAGAGGCGTTGTTGGGCTTCGAAATCGGCGCGGAAGCGCACGGGCACCCGGCGCACCACCACGTCTTTGGGCAGCTGCTTGATCCAACTTTCAAGCTGCGGTTCAAACGAGTTGCAGTGGGGGCAGCTGTACCAAAAAAACTCCAGCACTTCGACTTTGCCTGCCGGCGTGTCGGTCTGTGCGGGTTTGTCGAGGGTGAGGTAATCGGTGCCGTTTTCAGGCTTTTTTCCTTGGGCCCATGCGGGCCAAGCCGATGCCCCAGCGGCGGCCAGCGCCCCTGCGGCGAGCACACGGGAAAACTCACGGCGTTCCATCATCGATTCACTCCAGGTTGGTGTGGCCCGTTGCGGCGGACTTGCGGCACCGTGGCCTTGGTCAGATTCGGGGTCGGTTGAATGGTTCAGCGTTGCACACGGACCAGTGCCGTCTCAAAGCCATTGCTGTCCAGGCGCTCTTTGCTGCGTTCGGCGTCTTCCTTGCGGTCGAAAGGGCCCACCCGCACCCGGAAAACGGTGCGGCCCGACTGCTCGCGCTCCGTCACTTTGGAGTCCAATCCCAGCAGAGACAGTTTGACGCGCTGTGCCTCGGCGTCTTCCAGCGTGCGGAAGGCACCCGATTGAACGAAGTACGTGAATGGGTCCAACCCCGAGGCGGGCGGCTTGGTCAAGGTCGGTGCGGGAGTTGCCACGCCCGAGGGTGTGGCCGAGGCGCGCAAGCGCGCCAAGTCGCCCAGCGGGTCGGCGGACGCGCCGGCTTTGGTGTCGGTGCGGCCTGCGCCGCTGGCGGAGGGCGTCGCCGGTGAAGCGCTGGTGGGCGATGCGGGACGGCCACTGGCTTTGCTTTGCAGGCTGGCGTTCGGGTTCCAGTCCTTGTTGCGTTCCACCTCGGCCGCTTCTTGCGACGGTGTGCGGTTGTGGGCCTTGTTGGTGAAGGGCACGGGCACCTTGGTGACGAACACCGCCACCGCGAGGGCCGCGCCCAGCCCGACCAACACCCCGGCGACGAAGCCGACCAAGCCGGCACTGCGTGTCTGTTTCATAGGCTTTTCAATTCCGCTGGCAGCGCCCCGCTCATTCACATCTTGCGCGGGGCGCTCACGCCCAGCATGGCCAACCCATTGTGCAACACCTGGGCGGTCGCAGCGACCAGCGCCAAACGCGCGCGCTTGACGGCGTCGTCGTCCACCAAGATGCGCTCGGCGTCGTAGTAGCTGTGGTAGCAGGCGGCGAGTTCACGCAGGTAAAAGGTCACGTCGTGCGGTGCGAAGCCTTCGGCTGCGGCCGTCAGCATGTCGGGGTATTTGGCGATCAGCAGCATCAACGCCTGGGCCTGCGGGCTGTCCAGCGGCGACAGGTCGGTGTCTTTCAAATCGGCCACCTCGCCGCCCCAAGCGCTGAGCACCGAGCAAATCCGAGCGTGGGCGTATTGCACGTAGTAGACCGGGTTGTCGTTGTTCTGTGCGAGTGCGAGGTCGATGTCGAAGATGTACTCGGTATCGGGCTTGCGGCTCAACAAGAAAAACCGCACCGCGTCGGTGCTGGTCCATTCGATCAGGTCGCGCAGGGTCACGTAGCTGCCGGCGCGCTTGGAGATCTTCACCTCTTCGCCGCCGCGCACCACCCGCACCATGGTGTGGAGCACATAGTCGGGGTAGCCCTCGGGTATGCCGACATTGGCGGCCTGCAGCCCGGCACGCACCCGGGCGATGGTGCCGTGGTGGTCGGTGCCCTGGATGTTGACGACGCGCGCGAAGCCGCGTTCCCACTTGGTGATGTGATAGGCCACATCCGGGACGAAGTAGGTGTAGCTGCCGTCGCCTTTGCGCATCACGCGGTCTTTGTCGTCGCCGTAGTCGGTGGACTTCAGCCACAGCGCGCCGTCCTGTTCATAGGTCTTGCCGGCATCGGTCAGTTTTTGCACCGTCGCAGCCACGCGACCGGTCGTGTACAGGCTGGACTCCAGGTAGTACTGGTCAAATCGCACCTGGAAGGCCTGCAGGTCGAGGTCTTGCTCACGCCGCAAGTAAGCCACTGCGAAACCACGGATGCTGTCCAGGTCGTCCACATCGCCGCTGGCGGTGAACTCGCGGTCGTCGGACTTGACTGTCTTCTTGGCCAAGAAGTCGTTGGCGATGTCCTGGATGTAGTCGCCGTTGTAAGCGACCTCTGGCCAGCCCGCATCCCCAGGCCGAATGCCTCGTGCGCGGCACTGTGTGGAGTGCGCCAGCGTTTGGATCTGAACGCCGGCGTCGTTGTAATAAAACTCGCGGTGCACCTGCCACCCTTGGCTGCTGAACAGGTTGCAAATGGCGTCGCCCAGGGCCGCTTGACGCCCGTGGCCCACATGCAAGGGGCCGGTGGGGTTGGCGGAGACGAACTCCACCAGCATGCGCTGTCCCCTCGCGGGCCGGGCGCCGTAGCTGGCGCCCGCTTGCAGGACGTCTTTCACCACCTGCTGCTTGGCGGCCGGGGTCAGTCGGATGTTGATGAAGCCGGGGCCTGCGATGTCGATCGCCGACACCCAGCGCTGGAACGGCGCGCTTGCGGCCAGAGCCGCCTGCAGGCGCTCGGCCACCTGGCGTGGGTTGAGCTTCAGGGGCTTGGCCAACTGCATTGCCGCGGTGCAGGCCAAGTCGCCGTGGGCGGCCATTTTGGGCGACTCGAACGCGGCCTTGGCACCGGCGCCCGGCAGCAGTTCGTCCAGCGCGGCGGCCAAGCCGCCGAGCAATTCTTGTGTGGGCTGAAGCATCATTCGATTTTACGGGGCAGGGTCTACCGGCTGGTCTTCAAGCGGGCGGTGTGCTTGAATCAAAGGGGTCGATCCAACTTAACGCACCAGGAGAACACGCATGAAACCACCCATGAGGTCTTTTGCCGCTTGCATCGGGCTGGGCTTGGTCCTGTCCTGCGGGCTCGCCGGCGCCGCCGGTCACGCCGCCGCCCCGGTCACCGAGGGCCCCTCCAAACAACAAAACAAGATGGGCGACTGCAACAAAGAGGCCAGCGCCAAGGCCTTGAAGGGGGACGAGCGCAAGGCCTTCATGAAGTCCTGCCTGAGCAACAAACCGGCGACGCAGCAGAGCAAGATGACCACCTGCAACCAGGAGGCCGCGGGCAAAAAGGGCGATGAACGCAAGGCGTTCATGAAGGCCTGTCTGAGCGGCTGACGGGCCATGCCCGGTGCCCGGCCCTCGCGGCGCCACGTTTCCGCAGCGCTCACCTGGGTGGGTGTGCGGCGCGCCCGTTTCGCTGGTGGTTGCCCTTGACGCCCAACGCCGGGCCTTGGCTCAGGCTCACAGCAACGCAAATAAAAAAACCTGCGTGCTGGGGCGACGCAGGCTTTTGCTATAGCGGCCGGTGGTTCAGGCGGCCGCCACCGCGGCGGTGGCTGGGGCGCTGCCCACGCGGGTGTACTGGTCGGCGTGGTCGCGCAGCCAGTTTTGTGACAGCGTGGCGTCGTGCTCGTTGGGGTGGAAGCCTTCTTTCAAGTAGGTTTTCCACGGCTGATAGAGGCTGCGCAACATGCCACGATCGCCAAACAAATAAGCCTTGGCGCTCTTCCACGTGCTCCCCTTGAACAGGGTGCCGTCGTGCCACAGGTTATTGACCACCTGGCGCGCGGTGTCGATCAAAAACAGCACGGTGACGCGTTTGAACCACTTCAAGCGCCATTCTTCGGTGCCACCAAGCTCTCGGTAAATGTCGTAGGCGGTGGTTTTGTGCTCTGATTCCTCGGCTGCGTGCCAGAGCCACATGGTCTTGAGCCGGGGCTCGGTGTTGTTCAGCATGTCGTGGTTGCGCAGCATGTAATCGGCCAGGATGGCCGTGAAGTGCTCGTGCGCTGCGGTGATGGACAGCATGTGCAACGGGTGCAGGCCTGCGATGATCTTGCGCATCCACAGGATGCGAGGCTCCCAGTGGTTGACCAGCCCGTGCGATTTGAGGTGGTCGTTGAACAAAGTGTGGATGCGCCGGTGTGTGGCCTCCTGGCCCACGAAGCCTTGCACCTCGTCTTTGTAGTGGCCCTGACGGTCCGCGGGCAGCAACTTCCAGCCGGCACGCACGGAGTCAATGAAAAACTGCTCGCCTGCCGGGAAGCTCATCGACAAAGCATTGAACAGCGCGGTGCGGAAAGCATCGCCCTCGCACCAGTGGCGCGGCAGCGGGGTTTTCAGGTCAACAAGCAAGCGACGGACAACGAGTTCGGTCATGTTGGGCTCCTGGTCAATCAAAGGCACGGGTTGATCTGTGGCGTCGCCCCGTTGGGTGAGGGACAACAACTGGTACTTACTTGTACCACCATCTGGAATTTAGACCCCACGATTGGTACTGTCAAGTACCAGTGCAAAATCCAAGGTATTTGCACAAACGCATGGCCTCCGTTTTCACCGACACCCCTTTGCCGGGCGACCCGAACGACTACCGCAACCGCTTGCTCGACGGGATGGCGGCCAGCCTGGCGGCCCGTGGCTATGCCGACACCACGGTGGCAGACATCGTGCGTGAAGCCGGCGTGTCCAAGCGCACTTTCTACGAGCACTTCAGCACCAAGCAAGACTGTTTGTTGGCGCTGTACCAGGCCGCCAGCCAGGCCGCGCTGATGGTGTTGCGCAGCGCGGTGGACCCACAGAAAGACTGGGCTTCTCAAGTCGAGCACGCGCTGGGCACTTACCTGGCCTGTCTGGCCAGCCAGCCGCAGCTGCTGCGGACGCTGTTCATTGAAATCCTCCATGTTGGGCAACCGGGCCTGGCCGTGCGGCGGGCAACCTACCAAGAACTGGCGGATTTCATTGTGCAGGTGGTGCAGGACAGCCGCCCCGAGGTCGAGCGACGTACCGTGCCCATGAGCACGTTGGCCATGGCGATCGTCGGCGGCGTGAACGAGCTGGCGTTGGAGGCGATCGAAAACGACCGCGCCGACCGCCTGGCCGACCTCACCGCTGCCGCCAGCTGGCTGGTGCGGTCGGTGCTCGCCGCGCCGGACTGACGCCCCACCGCTCAGGCGGCGCGCCAAAAGCCGGGTTGGCTGTAGTGGTGCTTCAAAAAATCAATCCACAGCCGCATCCTCAAAGGCAGGTGACGGCGCTGTGGGAACACCGCATAGATGCCATTGGGTGGCGCCGCGAAGCGGGCCAGCACTTCCACCAACCGCCCAGCAGCGATTTCCGCCTCCACCTCCCAGGTGCTGCGCCAGGCAATGCCATGGCCTGCCAGGCACCAGTCGTGCAGCACCTGACCGTCTGAACAATCCAGCGGGCCGCCGGGCTTCAGGTGCACCACGTCCGTGTCATTGCCGGAGTCTGGTTCGGGCAAAGCCGTCTGCTCGCCACTGGCTGACCGCCCCGCGGCCCGGCGCGGCACCCGAAACGCCCAGCCCCGGGTCTGGGACGCGTCGCTTGAAAGCGTCAGGCAATCGAACCGGGCCAGGTCGTTCGGGTGCGCCGGGGTGCCGTGGCGCCGCAGGTAGTCGGGGGTGGCGACGCACAGGCGTCGGTTGTCGGCCAGCCGCACGCTGACGAGCGACGAGTCTGGCAAGTCGCCCACCCGCACCGCGCAGTCGAACCCCTCGCCCGCGAGATCCACCACCCGGTCGCTCAGGTTGAGGGTCATGGTGACGTCGCTGTACTGGCCACGGAATTTGGGCACCAGCGGGGCCACATGGCGGCGGCCAAACCCGGCCGGCGCGGTGATGCGCAAATGCCCGCTGGGCTTGACGCCGCCTGCCGACACGCTGGCTTCGGCGTTGGCCAGATCGGCCAACAGGCGCTGGCAATCCTCCAGGAAAGCGCTGCCCTCGTGGGTGAGGTGCAAACGGCGGGTGGTGCGCACCAGCAGCTTCACGCCCAGCCGCTCTTCCAGCGCGTCGATTCGGCGGCCCATGATGGCCGGCGCCACGCCTTCGGCCAACGCGGCGGCGGTCAAGCTGCCGGTCGCCGCCACCGCCACGAAAGACTCCAACTGCTTGAGCTTGTTCATGGATTCGATACTTTTCAGTATGTAATTTGTGATTATTAGCCTATCAATAGCCCTCTGTGTATCAAATACAGTGTGGGCATGGACACAAAATCTGTCACAGACCCGCCGAAGGCGGTCTTGTTCGACGCCTACGGCACACTGTTCGACGTCTACAGCGTCGGCCTGTTGGCGGAGCAGTTGTTCCCGGGCCAGGGCCAGGCGTTGGGCGTGATGTGGCGCGACAAGCAGATCGAATACACCCGTTTGGTCACCACCAGCGACCACGGCAAACACTACCGGCCGTTCTGGGAGCTGACCCGCGCGGGCCTGCGCTACAGCTGCAAACGGCTGGGCCTGGACCTGACGCCAGAGCGCGAAGAGCGCTTGATGAACCAGTACCGCGCGCTGTCGGCGTTTCCGGAAAACAAAGAAGTACTGCTTGCGCTCAAGGCGCAGGGCGTGGCGACCGGCATCTTGTCCAACGGCGACCCCGACATGCTGGCGGTGGCGGTCAAGAGCGCGGGTTTGGACGGCCTGTTGGACCACGTGATCAGCGTGGATGGCATCCGAAAATTCAAAACCCACCCCGATGCCTACGCGCTGGGCCCCCAGGCCACTGGCATCAAACCGCAGCAGACCGTGTTCGTGAGCTGCAACGGCTGGGACGCGCTGGCCGCCGCCTGGTACGGTTACCGCACGCTGTGGGTGAACCGCTACCAGCTGCCGTTCGAGGAGCTGGACACCCAACCGGAGCGCACCGGCAGCACGCTGCGCGATGTGCTGGCCTTCTTTGCCTGACACCGATTTTTTGTTTTTATTTGTCGTTTTGATTCGTTTTAGGAGAACTTGACCATGACCGCACGCACCCCCGCCCACCGCCTGCAGGTGGCCACCGAACTGCACCAATTCATCGAAACCCAAGTCTTGCCCGGCACCGGCATTGCCAGCGAGGCCTTCTGGAAAGGCTTTGACGCCATCGTGGGCGACCTGGCCCCGAAAAACATCGCCTTGCTGGCAGAGCGCGACCGCCTGCAGCTGGAAATGGACGCCTGGCACAAAGCACATCCCGGCCCCATCAGCGACATGCCCGCCTACAAGGCCTTCCTGGAGAAAATTGGCTATCTGGTGCCCCAGCCGGCCGAGGTGAAGGCCACCACCGCCAACGTGGACGCCGAGCTGGCCACGCAGGCCGGCCCCCAGCTGGTGGTGCCCATCCTGAATGCCCGCTACGCGCTGAACGCCGCCAACGCCCGCTGGGGCAGTCTGTACGACGCGCTGTACGGCACCGACGCCATTTCCGAAGCCGACGGCGCTGAGAAGGGCAAGGGCTACAACCCGGTGCGCGGCGCGAAAGTGATCGCCTACGCCCGCAACGTGCTGGACCAGGCCGCCCCGCTGGTGGGCGCCTCCCACAAAGACGCCACCGGTTACGCGGTGGAAGGCGGCAAACTGGTGGTGGGTCTAGCCGGTGGCAAAACCACCGGGCTGGTGGACCCGGCGCAGTTCGTGGGCTACCAAGGGCCGGCAGCGGCCCCGTCGACGGTGCTGTTGCAGCACCATGGCCTGCACCTGGACATTCAAATCGACCGCAACACCGCCATCGGCAAAACCGACGCGGCCGGCATCAGCGACGTGGTGCTGGAGTCGGCGCTGTCCACCATCCTGGACCTGGAAGACTCGGTGGCCGTGGTGGACGCCGCCGACAAGGTGGTGGCCTATGGCAACTGGCTGGGCATCTTGAAGGGCACCCTGACGGAGAGCGTCACCAAAGGGGGCAAGACCTTCACCCGCGGCCTGAACGCGGACCGCGTGTACACCGGTGCCCAGGGCGGCGAAGTGCGCCTGCACGGTCGCTCGCTGATGTTCCTGCGCAACGTCGGCCACCTGATGACCAACCCGGCCATTCTCTACACGGCCGCCGACGGCAGCGTGAAGGAAATCCCCGAGGGCATCATGGACGCGGTGGTCACCACCACCATCGCACTGCACGACCTGAAGGGCCACGGCGTCAACGGCATCCGCAACTCGCGCAAGGGCTCGGTGTACATCGTCAAGCCCAAGATGCACGGCCCGGCCGAAGTCGCCTTCGCCGCCGAACTCTTCACCCGCGTGGAACAGCTGCTGGGCCTGCCCGACAGCACCGTCAAGCTCGGCATCATGGACGAAGAGCGCCGCACCAGCGTCAACCTGAAGGCCTGCATCGCCGCGGCCAGCAGCCGTGTGGCCTTCATCAACACCGGCTTTTTGGACCGCACGGGCGACGAGATGCACACCGCCATGCACGCGGGCCCAATGATCCGTAAGGGCGACATGAAGACCAGCGCCTGGATCCAGGCCTATGAGAAGAACAACGTGCTGGTGGGCCTGTCGTGTGGCCTGCGGGGCCGCGCACAGATCGGCAAAGGCATGTGGGCCATGCCCGACCTGATGGCCGCGATGCTGGAGCAAAAAATCGCCCATCCCAAGGCCGGTGCCAACACCGCCTGGGTGCCCAGCCCCACCGCCGCCACGCTGCACGCGCTGCACTACCACCAGGTCAGCGTGGCCGCGGTGCAGCAAGAGCTGGAGAAGATCGACGCCAATGCCGAGCGCACCAACATCCTGAACAACCTGCTGCAAATCCCGGTCACCGCCAGCCCGAACTGGACCGCCACCGAGAAGCAGCAAGAACTGGACAACAACGCGCAGGGCATCTTGGGCTATGTGGTGCGCTGGATCGACCAGGGCGTGGGCTGCTCCAAGGTGCCCGACATCCACAACGTCGGCCTGATGGAAGACCGCGCCACGCTGCGCATCTCCAGCCAGCACATGGCCAACTGGCTGCACCATG
This sequence comes from Comamonadaceae bacterium, assembly GCA_027490925.1. Lineage (GTDB taxonomy): Bacteria > Pseudomonadota > Gammaproteobacteria > Burkholderiales > Burkholderiaceae_C > PCRC01. The sequence continues at coordinate 9,416 of JAIXXF010000032.1, read as the reverse complement.
GCGTGGTGACCCAGGCGCAGGTCAAGGAGACCTTTGAGCGCATGGCCGCGGTGGTGGACGGCCAAAACGCCGGCGACCCGCTGTACCGCCCGATGGCCGGCAACTTCGGCACCTCGGCCGCGTACAAAGCCGCGTGCGAACTGGTGTTTGAGGGCCTGGCCCAGCCCAGTGGCTACACCGAGCCCCTGCTGCACGCCTGGCGTTTGAAGGTGAAAGCCGCCTGACGCCCGGTCCAGCCGCTTTCCGCAAAAAATGGTCCACACGGGCCATTTTTGCGCTGTGCGTGATCGATTTGCACTCTGGCCCACGTACCAGCTTGATCAGTAGCTATTGATTCAATAGCAAATCAGTGGGGGCAGCGATCCGCCCGCCGCTCTGGTGGGCGCGGCGGACAGCGCTGTCACGCCGGGGCAGGGGCTGGCGCCAGCAGGTCGGCAGGGCCGTAAGGCCATTGCTCAAACAACTGCCACACGCCCAGCGGCTCGGTACAGGCCGCCAGGGCCAGGCGGAAGCGGCGGTCAGAGAACATCAGCCCGAGCTGGGTGAGCAGGTCGAAGTGCTCGGAGGTCGCCGGTTTGGGCACCAGCAGCGCGCACACCTGGTCCACCGCGATGCCGTCGGGCGCGTCAAACGCCAGCGGTTCTTGGGTGCGCAAAAACGCCGCCACCGGTTTGCTCAAGCCCTTGACCTGCGCATGGGGCAGCGCGATGCCATAGCCCTGCGCGGTGGAACGCCGCGCCTCGCGTTTGGCGAGGCGGCTGGCGATCTCGTCGGGCTTGGGGCCGCGCCGGTGGCACACCAGCCGCCCGATCTCCTCGAACGCGTGTTGCTTGGAGTGGATGTGCACATTGAGCGCGATGCGGTCCAGCGACAACAGGTCTTTCATACACGGTCAATGGTAAGCCGTTGCTGCCAGGTCCGGCGCCGGGACCGCGCGCGCCATGCCGCGCGTTCAGCCGCCGGTGAGCGCCAGGTAGGCGGCCCGCGTTTCCGGTGAGACCGACGCCACCAGCTGCGCGTGGGGCGTTTGGTGGCGCACCAGCACCCTGGCCGATGCGGTGGCCTTGGACCGGCAGAACCAGTGACAGGTGTGCTGCATCAGCATCAGCTCGGCCGACAGGGTGAAGGCCTTGTCTTTGTCGCTGCGCCCCTCGGTATTGGCCACCACCCGCGCCATGCCCTCGGCATGCAGCTGAAACGCCAAGCGCGCGTCAAAGCTGTGGCCCGGCAGCCAACGCTCGGCCAGCGGCAGCGCCCACGGCAGGCGGCTCACCCGAGTGAGCGCCGCATCCACCCGCGCGAAGTCGGTGGCAAAACGGCCGAACTGCTGCACCAGCTCGCTCTCGGACACCGACAGCAGGCGCCATACCGCGCGTGCCCGCTCGGCGTCGGGCTCCCCCAGCGCCCGCAGGTAGCCCTGCATCAGTGTCTCCATCAGCTTTTCTACCCGGTAGGCGCCCAGGTGCTGCGCCAACAGCGCGATGCGGCGCCGCTGGGCCCGTGCGTTGAGCATCCAGCCCGCCGCAGCGAACCCCACCACCCACAGCCAGGCGTCCATCGCGGTGCGGCCCGGTTCAGAACCCGTAGCCGACCGAGACCTTGATGACCGGGAAGGCCTTCAGTCGGGACACCTCACGGTCAAACTTCGCCGATTCAGCGGCCAGGTTCTGGTTGAAGCCGGGCAGGGCGCGCAGCCCGTTGGTGGCCGACAAGCTGCCTTTGGCCTTGCCAATGTTCGCGCCCAGGTCCACCCCGAAGCGCAGCCCGCTTTGACCGCCGGTGCCGCCCAGTCCCCAGCCCACACCCACATAGGGCATGGTGGACTTGTAGCGCACCGTGCCGGTGATGGCCTCGCCCGGCGGCACCGGGTAAGGCGTGCCGTTCACGTTGACCAGACCGATGTTGTTGGTCAGCGCCCGGAGGTCGGCCTGCGCCGGGCGGAAGTCCAGACCCGCCGTGAGCCGAAACGCGCCGCCCAGCGGGTGCAGGTCAGCGAATACCGCGCCCGCTTGCAGTTTCAGGTCGCCGCGGTAGTCGATGCCGTTCTCAGACGTCGTGTAGCTTCGGCTGTAGCGCGAAAACTCGCCACGCACCACCACACCCGGCAGCACCTCGGTGCCCAATCCCACGCCCAGGCCGGTGGTGCCCACCACGCCGTAGGCCATCAGGTTGGGTTGGCGCAGGTTTTGGGCTTGGGCGGCGCTCGCGGCCAAGGCCAGTGCAAGGGCAACAGTGGTGCAGGTTTTCATGACGGCCTTTCTCAGGTTGATTCAAATAAAGGTGGTGGAGTGAAGATAATCAGGCGCTCTGGCAGACGGGCCCCGTCGGCCTGCGTGTCTGCCCATCCCCCATGCCATTCTCCCTGAACGCCACCACGCTGCAAGCCGTCGTCTTCGACCTGGACGGCACCCTGATTGATACCGTGGGGGACTTCGTGCTGGCGTTGAACCACATGCTGCAGAAGCTGCCGCTGCCCGCTGGCACGCCCACCGAGGTCGACCGCCTCACCGTGGAGCGTTTGATCGGCAAGGGCTCTGAACATTTGATCAGGTCTTTGCTGGAGCACGTGCTCACACCGTCTGGCCACCGCCTCAGTGACGAGGCGTTTCAGGCCTTGCAAGGCCCCGCGTGGGCGCACTACCAGGCGCACTACCTTCACATCAATGGGCAACAGGCGGTGGTCTACCCTGGGGTGGTGGCGTGTCTCGAAGGCCTGGCCGCGCGCGGGGTGCCCATGGCGTGCCTGACCAACAAACCCAACGCCTTCGCCAAGCCACTGCTGCGCGCCAAAGGCCTGGACCGTTTTTTCCCGGTGGTGTTCGGTGGCGACTCGTTCGAGCGCAAAAAGCCAGACCCATTGCCGTTGTTGAAAACCTGCGAAGCGTTGGGCACCGAGCCCGCCCGCACGCTGATGGTGGGCGATTCCAGCAATGACGCACAGGCCGCCCGCGCCGCTGGTTGTCCCGTGTGGCTGGTGACCTACGGCTACAACCATGGGCAGCCGGTGCGGTCGGTCGATGCCGACGGCTTCACCGACTCCCTGCACCGCCTGCTGGCGCTGTGAGGCGTCCGGTCAGGACGACTTGCCCAGCAACGCGTCTTTCAGTTGGTAGTCGGCGGGTTTGTCGCCCAGCCAGATGCGCATCATCGCGGTGAAAAACTCAGGCTCTTTGAACGGGTCGGGTTGCACCTTGCCATTGATGGTTAACACCGTGCCGGTGCCAGGCACCCAGTCGATGAACACCGAGTCGCCCGACTTCAGGTTTTTCTGATCGGCAAAGATCTGGCCCATGCGCAGCAGGCCAGGAATCAGTTTGGCCATGTCACCTCGGGCGGTGTTGTCTTCCACGCCCTTGGTGAAGAGTTTGCCGAGTTCGCCCGCATCAATGTCGCGCAGCAGCGTCAGCGTCAGACGCTTCGGGCCGGTGGCCGTCAGCACTTCTTCCGTCGTGGCAGCCTTTTTGTTCAGGTACAACGCGGCCACATAGACTTTGACGATCACCTTCACCCGCACGCCCGCGCCGTTGAGCTGCAGCTTGGTGCCTTGGATGTCGATGCTGTCTTCGAGCTTGACGCCATTCACCGAGACGGTGGCGGCCCAGCCGCTGGTCGCCAGCAAAGCGGCCGCGCAAAACAGGCTCAGGGATCGGAGGTGTGCCATGGTGTTTCTTCGAGTCCAAAAAGACCCGTATTGTCGGCAGTTCCGCGCCCATTCGCCACATGGTTGTCCCCCATCTCAGCCAGCCTTCACAGGGGCTTTGCTACACTTTGTTCATGTTCATTCACCGCCGCACGCGAACAGGTCGCCACGACCGGGGAGCCTGGCCCTGGCGTGTCAACACGCTGGCGCACGCCCCATCCTGATTGGCACGCCCGCCGTGCCGAACGCCCCTGACAGGGGTTGACCGAATGAACAGCGCTCCCACCACTGTGGGGTGCCGACCGAGCTGGAGGCTCTTCCCGTGATCACCGACATTGAATTTGACCGCTTGGCGCGGGAAGGCCACAACCGCATTCCGCTGACCACCCAAGCCTTTGCGGACCTGGAAACGCCTCTGTCCGTCTACCTCAAGCTCGCCCACGCCGACGGGCAAGGGGCGCACAGCTTTTTGTTGGAGTCGGTGGTGGGGGGCGAGCGTTTTGGCCGCTACAGCTTCATCGGCCTGCCTGCACGCACTTTGGTGCGGGCCCGCGGCTTTGGCGCGGACGCGGTCACCGAGGTGGTGACCGACGGTGTGGTGGTGGAAACCTCGCGACTCAACCCGCTGGATTTCATTGCCGCTTACCAGCAACGCTTCAAGGTCGCGCTGCAGCCCGGGTTGCCTCGGTTCTGCGGCGGGCTGGCCGGGTACTTTGGCTACGACACCGTGCGCCACATCGAAAAAAAACTCGCGGCGAGCTGCCCGCCCGATGCCCTGGGCTGCCCCGACATTTTGCTGCTGCAGTGCGAGGAACTGGCCGTCATCGACAACTTGTCGGGCAAGTTGCACCTCATTGTCTATGCCGACCCCGAGCAGCCCCAGGCCTATGCCAAAGCGGTGGCCCGGCTGGACGAACTCAAGGCCCATTTGCGTCGGCCAGTGAGCGCCCCGCCCATCCAGCCCAGCGTCGGCCACGCCACGTCCCGCGCATTTGCCAAAGACGACTACCTGGCCGCAGTGGGCAAAGCCAAGGAGCTGATCGCCGCCGGTGATTTCATGCAAGTGCAGGTGGGCCAGCGCATCAGCAAACCCTACACCGAGTCCCCCCTCAGCCTGTACCGGGCGCTGCGTTCGTTGAACCCCAGTCCGTACATGTATTACTACCACTTCCGTGATTTCCATGTGGTTGGCGCATCGCCCGAGATCTTGGTGCGCCAAGAGCGCACGCCCGAGGGTCATAAGGTCACCATCCGCCCGCTGGCTGGTACCCGGCCGCGCGGGGCCACGCCCGAGGCCGACAAGGCCGCCGAGGCCGAGCTCATCAACGACCCGAAGGAGCGCGCCGAGCACGTGATGCTGATCGACCTCGCGCGCAACGACATCGGGCGCATTGCACAGACGGGCAGCGTGAAGGTGACTGAGGCTTTTGTGGTGGAGCGTTACAGCCACGTGATGCATATTGTGAGCAACGTCGAAGGCCTGTTGCTCGACGGCATGACGCCCATGGACGTGCTCAAAGCGACCTTTCCTGCGGGCACCTTGACTGGCGCGCCCAAGGTGCACGCGATGGAGCTGATCGACCAACTGGAGCCGACCAAGCGCGGGCTGTACGGCGGGGCGTGCGGTTACCTCAGCTATGCGGGCGACATGGACGTGGCGATCGCGATCCGCACCGGCGTCATCAAAGACCAGGTGCTTTATGTGCAGGCGGCGGCTGGTGTGGTGGCCGACTCGGTGCCCGAGATGGAATGGCGCGAGACCGAGCACAAGGCGCGCGCGCTGTTGCGGGCCAGCGAACTGGTGGAAGAGGGCTTGCAATGAGCGCCAAACCGATTCGGTTGTTGATGGTCGACAACTACGACAGCTTCACCTACAACCTGGTGCAGTACTTTGCCGAGCTGGGTGCCGAGGTGGAGGTGTTCCGCAACGACGACATCACGCTGGCGGGCATCGCAGAACGTCGCCCCGACCGATTGGTGGTGTCGCCTGGGCCTTGCTCCCCGGCCGAGGCGGGGGTGTCGGTGGCGGCCATCCAGCACTTCGCGGGCCGCCTGCCGATCTTGGGGGTGTGCCTTGGGCACCAGAGCATTGGTGCGGCTTTTGGCGGCAAGATCGTGCGGGCCCAGCAACTGATGCACGGCAAAACCAGCGTCATCACCACCACCGGTGAAGGCGTGTTCGCCAACCTGCCCACGCAGTTCACCGTCAACCGGTACCACTCGCTGGCGATCGACCGGGCCAGCAAGCCCGAGGCCTTGAAGGTCACCGCGTGGACCGACGACGGCGAGATCATGGGCGTGCGCCACACCGGCTTCGCGTCCGAGGTGCGGGTCGAGGGGGTGCAATTCCACCCCGAGTCCATCTTGACCGAGCACGGCCATGCGATGCTGAAGAATTTCCTCGTGCTGGCCTGAGCCGATTTGGAGACCGCCACATGACCACCCCGCACCTCATCACGCCCCAAGAGGCGCTGCAGCGCACCATCGAGCACCGAGAGATCTTCCACGACGAGATGCTGCACATCATGCGCCTCATCATGCGTGGCGAGATGTCGCCCGTGATGACGGCCGCGTTGATCACAGGTCTGCGCGTCAAGAAAGAAACCATTGGCGAAATCACCGCCGCCGCCCAGGTGATGCGCGAGTTCGCGACCCAGGTGCAGGTCGCTGACCGCACCCACTTGGTCGACATCGTGGGCACCGGCGGCGACGGTTCGCACACCTTCAACATTTCCACCTGCAGCATGTTCGTGGCGGCGGCGGCGGGTGCCCGGGTGAGCAAGCATGGCGGCCGCAGCGTGAGCAGCAAGTCAGGCAGTGCCGACGTGCTGGAGAGCCTGGGCGTGGGCATTGCCTTGCCGCCAGAGGCGATCGCCCGCTGCATCGCAGAGGTCGGCGTCGGCTTCATGTTCGCGCCAAACCACCACCCGGCCATGAAAAACGTGGCACCGGTGCGCAAGGAAATGGGCGTGCGCACCCTGTTCAATATCTTGGGGCCATTGACCAACCCTGCCAGTGCGCCCAACATCTTGATGGGCGTTTTTCACGCCGACTTGGTGGGCATCCAGGTCCGGGCGTTGCAGCGGCTGGGGGCCGAGCATGCGTTGGTGGTGTTTGGCAAAGACGGCATGGACGAGGTCAGTCTGGGCGCGGCCACGGTGGTGGGCGAACTCAAAGACGGCGCCATCCGCGAGTACGAAATCCACCCGGAAGACTTCGACCTGCCCATGGCCAGCAGCCGCCAGCTGCGCGTGGAAACACCGGAACAATCGCGCGCCATGCTGATGGGGGTGCTCGACGGGCAACCCGGCGCGGCTCACGACATCGTGGTGCTCAATGCCGGGGTGGCGCTGTACGCGGCCAACGTGGCGGCGTCCATCCCCGAGGGGCTCTCGCTCGCGCGGTCGGCCATCGCGTCTGGCGCGGCCAAGGCCAAGCTCCAGGCGCTGGTGTCCCTTTCCAAATCCTTAACAGGCTGAGCCATGTCGGACATATTGAACAAGATCGTTGAGGTCAAACGCGAGGAAGTGGCCGCCGCCCACAAGCGGATGCCGCTGTCTGCGGTGCGGGCCGACGCCGAGTCCCGCGTCCTCACCCGCGATTTCGTGGGCGCCATGCGCGCCAAGGTCGACGGCGGCAGGGCAGCGGTCATCGCCGAGGTGAAAAAGGCGAGCCCCTCCAAGGGCGTGCTGCGCGAAGACTTTATTCCTGCCGACATCGCCCAGAGCTACGCCGAGTTCGGCGCGGCGTGCTTGTCCGTGCTGACCGACAAGCCGTTTTTCCAAGGCAGCGTGGACGCGCTCAAGCAGGCCCGGGCTTCGTGCCACCTGCCGGTGTTGCGGAAGGATTTTCTGGTCGATCCTTACCAGGTGTACGAGTCCCGCGCCATGGGCGCGGACGCGGTGCTGCTCATCGCGGCCTGCCTGGACAACGCACAGATGGCCGACTTCGAGGCCATCGCCGCCGACCTCGGCATGGCGGTGCTGGTCGAGGTGCACGACGGTCGCGAGCTGGAACGCGCCCTGCGCCTGAAAACCCCGCTGGTGGGCATCAACAACCGCAACCTGCGCACCTTTGAGGTCACGCTGGACACCACGCTCGCGCTGCGTGCGGAAGTGCCGCCCGACCGTTTGCTGGTCACTGAGAGCGGCATCCTCACCCCCGCAGACGTCCAGCGCATGCGGGGCGAAGGCGTGCATGCGTTCTTGGTCGGCGAGGCCTTCATGCGCGCCAAAGAGCCGGGTGAGGCCTTGGCCGCGCTTTTCGGCACGTGACTCGGCGATACGCGCTCCTTTTTTTGTAGCAATGGCGCCCACCCAAACGGGGCCTGGAGGCTGATTTGTCTTCAAAACCAGACCGGCCGCTGCCGTTGAGCACCGAACACGCCCAAAACGGTCTTTTTTCAGACCTTCCCCTGCCGGTTCCGCCGACGGCCGATCGGATCGGTCAACCGCCCGAAGGTCCAGGCACCCATTCACCGGGCCTGCTGCGTCGGTGGGCGCCGTCGGAATGGCTCAGCGCGCCCGGCTGGCGCCCCACGTTGGACGCTTTCTGGCGCAGCCCCGAGGGCCAGCAACTCGGTCACCACGTTCAGCAGCGCTTGGATGCGGGTGCGCGGGTTTACCCCGCAGAGCCGCTGCGCGCCCTGGCGTTGACCGCCTTGCCTGAAGTCAAAGTCGTGGTGCTCGGGCAAGACCCCTACCATGGGCCCGGTCAGGCCGAGGGCCTGGCTTTTTCGGTTCCCCGTGGTCAGCGCATCCCGCCGTCTTTGCGCAACATCTTTCAGGAATTGGCGCGGGACCTCGCCGTGCCCGCACCCCGCGACGGGTCCCTGGTGCGCTGGGCTGAGCAAGGGGTGCTGCTGCTCAACACCAGCCTCACCGTGGAAGACGGCCTTCCTGGCAGCCACGCCAAACGGGGGTGGGAGGCGCTCACCGATCAATTGATCCGCCAGGTGGCGCTGGTCGCGCCGCACTGTGCGTTTTTGCTGTGGGGCGCACACTCCCAAGCCCGGGCCGGGGTGGTGATGGCTGTGGCCGGGGCGTCAGAGCGCCACGCGGTGCTGCTCGCCAACCACCCATCGCCCTTGTCAGCCCGCCGCCCGCCTGTGCCGTTCATCGGCTGCGGGCATTTCGGTCAGGCCAACCGATTCCTCGAAAACCGGGCGCTACCGCCCATCCAGTGGTGATGGGCGCCTGCCGAATTTTCACCGTCATATTTTCGTGGCATAATTCGAGGTTCGCTGAGGAGGGGTGCCCGAGTGGCTAAAGGGGGCAGACTGTAAATCTGTTGGCTTACGCCTACGCTGGTTCGAATCCAGCCTCCTCCACCAGCAAGACATCGAGAATGTGAGCGTTTGGAAACGATTTCCGGGCATCAGAGCTGCAGGCGCGCAGTCGATGCGGGAGTAGTTTAGTGGTAGAACCTTAGCCTTCCAAGCTAATGATACGGGTTCGATTCCCGTCTCCCGCTCCACGATCGGTTGAGGTTTTTCAGGTTTGCCCATGTGGCTCAGTGGTAGAGCACTCCCTTGGTAAGGGAGAGGTCGCGGGTCCGATTCCCGCCATGGGCACCACCAATTCAGGGTGTTGCGTGTGTTGACAGGTCGCGCACCGGCATTTGTTTGTTTTTTGGCGTTCCAGCTGGAGATTTAAAAAATGGCAAAAGAGAAATTCACACGCACCAAGCCCCACGTGAACGTGGGCACGATTGGACACGTTGACCACGGCAAGACCACGCTGACCGCGGCCATCACCACGATTTTGTCGGCCAAGTT
>JAIXXF010000004.1 GCA_027490925.1 Comamonadaceae bacterium | reverse complement strand
CCCAGTTCTACTTCCGCACCACGGACGTGACCGGTGCGATCGAGCTGCCAGAAGGCAAAGAGATGGTCATGCCAGGCGACAACGTCAGCATCACCGTCAAGCTGATCAACCCGATCGCCATGGAAGAAGGCCTGCGCTTCGCCATCCGTGAAGGTGGCAAGACCGTCGGCGCCGGTGTGGTGGCAAAAATCATCGCGTAATTCTTGAAATCAACAAAGGAATTACCATGTCCGCCAAACAAAAAATCCGCATCCGCCTGAAAGCGTTTGATTACAAACTGATCGACCAGTCCGCTGCGGAGATCGTTGATACCGCCAAACGCACTGGTGCCATCGTCAAAGGCCCCGTGCCTTTGCCCACCCGCATGAAGCGTTTCGACATTCTGCGATCGCCACACGTCAATAAGACCAGCCGCGACCAGTTCGAGATCCGCACGCACCAGCGCCTGATGGACATCGTCGATCCAACCGACAAGACGGTGGACGCGTTGATGAAACTCGACCTGCCTGCTGGCGTGGACGTCGAGATCAAGTTGCAATGAATATCGGTGCGCAAACTGCGCACCACTTGAGGTCTGTGTCGCATCGGCTTGCCTCCAAAGGCAGCCGACGCTATACTGATAGGCTTGCCGCTGTTTGCCATGCGAACGTGGTGAGTTTCATTAACAGCCTTTCACAACAGAACGTTGCTGCCAATTGAAGTGGCAACGGTGGAAGTTTTGGAGAAAAAAATGAGTCTGAGCAACTCCCTCGGGTTGCTGGGCCGCAAGGTGGGCATGATGCGTCTGTTCACCGCTGACGGGGACGCAGTCCCTGTTACGGTGGTGGATGTGTCAAACAACCGCGTGACCCAGGTCAAAACCCAAGAGAACGATGGCTACGTTGCCCTTCAGGTGACGTTTGGCTCGCGCAAAACATCGCGCGTGACCAAGCCCGAAGCCGGTCACCTCGCCAAAGCAGGTGTTGAAGCCGGTGAAGTGATCCAGGAATTTCGTGTGACCTCCGATGTGGCGACCCAGTACGCTGCAGGCGCCACAGTGCCTGTGACGGCTGTGTTCAGTGTGGGCCAGAAGGTGGACGTGCAAGGCACGACCATTGGAAAAGGCTACGCAGGCACCATCAAGCGCCACAATATGTCCTCGCAGCGCGCGTCGCACGGTAACAGCCGTTCGCACAATGTGCCTGGCTCGATCGGCATGGCGCAAGATCCAGGTCGAGTGTTCCCTGGTAAGCGCATGACCGGCCACATGGGTGTGGATTTGGTGACAACACAAAATCTGGACGTGATCCGTATCGATGAGGCACGTCAGTTGTTGTTGATCAAGGGCGCGGTGCCCGGCTCCAAGGGTGGTTTCGTGACAGTGCGTCCCGCCATCAAAGTCAAATCCAAAGGAGCGAACTGATGCAGCTCGAACTCCTGAACGCCCAAGGCCAAGCGGCAGCGAAATTCGACGCCCCTGAAACCGTGTTCGGTCGTGAATACAACGAAGATCTGGTGCACCAGATCGTGGTCGCGTACCAGGCCAATGCGCGCCAGGGCACCCGTGCACAAAAGGACCGCGAACAGGTCAAGCACTCGACCAAGAAGCCCTTCAAGCAGAAGGGCACGGGCCGTGCCCGTGCAGGTATGACGTCGTCGCCTTTGTGGCGCGGCGGCGGTCGAATTTTCCCGAACATGCCGGACGAAAATTTCACCCAAAAGATCAACAAGAAGATGTACCGCGCTGGTATGGCTTCGATCTTCTCTCAGCTGGCCCGCGAAGGCCGCCTGGCTGTGGTGGACTCCCTCAAGGTGGACTCGCCCAAGACCAAGCCTCTGGCTGCCAAATTCAAGGCCATGAACCTGAATTCAGTGCTCGTGATCGCCGATGAGGTGGACGAGAACCTGTACCTTGCATCGCGCAACTTGGTGAATGTGCTGGTGGTAGAGCCGCGTTACGCCGATCCGCTGTCGCTGGTGCACTTCAAGAAAGTGCTCGTGACCAAAGCCGCGATCGACAAGCTCAAGGAGATGTTCGCATGAGCGCCGCCATCCAGAAATTCGACGAAGGTCGTCTCATGAAGGTGTTGGTTGCCCCCATCGTGTCTGAAAAGGCAACCCTGGTGGCTGAAAAGTCCAATGCCGTGACCTTCAAGGTGCTGCAAGACGCGACCAAACACGAAATCAAAGCCGCCGTGGAATTGATGTTCAAAGTAGAAGTCAAAGGCGTCTCGGTGGTCAATACCAAGGGCAAAACCAAGCGCTTCGGTAAATCCGTGGGTCGCCGCGACAACGTGCGCAAAGCCTATGTCCGTCTGAAGCCCGGTCAAGAGCTGAACCTGAACGGGGAGGCCGCTTAATCATGGCAGTCATCAAACTCAAGCCGACATCGCCCGGTCAGCGTGGTGTCGTCAAGGTCACTCGCGATCACCTGTTCAAGGGTGAGCCTTACGCCCCACTGCTGGAGCCGCAATTCCAGAAAGCCGGTCGCAACAACAACGGTCACATCACCACCCGTCACAAGGGCGGTGGTCACAAGCACCATTACCGCGTGGTTGACTTTGTGCGCAACAAGGACGCTATCCCTGCGAAGGTGGAGCGCATCGAGTACGACCCGAACCGCACGGCCCACATCGCTTTGGTGTGTTATGCCGACGGCGAGCGCCGCTACATCATTGCACCGCGTGGTTTGGAAGTAGGCGCCTCGCTGTTGAGCGGCGCAGAAGCCCCGATCCGCGCGGGCAACACGCTGCCGATTCGCAATATTCCAGTGGGTTCGACCATCCACTGCATCGAGTTGCAGCCAGGCAAGGGTGCGCAGATCGCGCGTTCGGCGGGCACATCAGCGACGCTGTTGGCCCGGGAAGGCATGTACGCACAGGTGCGTATGCGGTCGGGTGAAGTTCGTAAGATTCACATTGAGTGCCGCGCCACCATCGGTGAAGTGGCCAACGAAGAGCATAGCTTGCGCCGTTTGGGCAAGGCCGGTGTGAAGCGTTGGATGGGCATTCGACCAACCGTTCGCGGTGTGGTGATGAACCCGATCGACCACCCACACGGTGGCGGCGAGGGCAAGACCGGGGAGGGCCGTCACCCTGTCGATCCATGGGGTAACCTGACCAAGGGCTACCGCACCCGCAACAACAAGCGCACGCAGGTCATGATCGTGTCGCGTCGCAAGAAGTAAGGGGTAAGCCATGACTCGCTCGCTCAAAAAAGGTCCGTTCGTTGACCAGCACCTGATTGCCAAGGCCGAGAAGGCCGTGGCGACCAAAGACAAAAAGCCGATCAAGACTTGGTCGCGCCGCTCAATGGTCCTGCCCGATTTCATCGGCTTGACGATCGCGGTGCACAACGGCAAGCAACACGTGCCGGTCTACATCACCGACCAGATGGTTGGCCACAAGCTTGGTGAGTTCGCGCTGACGCGCACTTTCAAGGGCCACCCTGCGGACAAAAAAGTCCAGAAAAAATAAGGTAACACCATGGAAACACGTGCAGTCCTTAGAGGCGTCCGTCTGTCGGTAGACAAAGGGCGTCTGGTGGCAGACTTGATTCGCGGCAAGAAGGTCGATCAGGCCCTCAACATCTTGAACTTCACGCAGAAAAAAGCTGCGGGTATTGTCAAGAAGGTTTTGGAATCTGCCATCGCCAACGCCGAACACAACGACGGCGCTGACATCGACGAACTCAAAGTCAAAACCATTTACGTCGAACAAGGCGCATCGCTGCGCCGCTTCACCGCACGCGCCAAGGGCCGTGGCAACAGCATCCGCAAACCCACGTGCCACGTGTACGTGACGGTTGGTAACTGACAGGTCGGAAAGATATGGGACAGAAAATCAACCCCACAGGCTTCCGCCTTTCGGTCAGCCGCAATTGGGCCAGCCGTTGGTATGCCAGCAACCGCGATTTTGCAGGCATGTTGGCCGAAGACATCAAGGTGCGCGAGTACCTGAAGGCCAAGCTGAAGAACGCTGCTGTGTCGCGCATCCTGATCGAGCGTCCTGCCAAGAACGCCCGCATCACCATTTTCTCGGCCCGTCCGGGCGTGGTGATCGGCAAAAAAGGCGAGGACATCGAAAACCTCAAGCGTGAACTCGCGACCCGTCTGGGCGTTCCAGTGGCTGTCAACATCGAAGAAGTGCGCAAGCCCGAAATCGATGCCAAGCTGATCGCTGACAGCATCACGCAGCAATTGGAAAAGCGGATCATGTTCCGCCGTGCCATGAAACGCGCGATGCAAAATGCCATGCGTCTGGGTGCCCAAGGCATCAAGATCATGTCGTCGGGTCGTTTGAACGGCATCGAGATCGCCCGCTGCGAGTGGTACCGTGAAGGCCGTGTGCCGCTTCACACGCTGCGCGCCGACATCGATTACGGAACCTCCGAAGCCAAGACCACCTACGGTGTGATCGGCGTCAAGGTCTGGGTCTACAAAGGCGATACCTTGGGTCGCAACGACGCACCAGCGGCTGTGGAGCCACGCAACGACGAAGAACGCCGTCCACGCGGTCCACGTCGCGACGCGCGCCCCGGTGAGCGCCCACAAGCACGCGGCGCACGCCGCCCAGCTGGCGGCAATGCTGCACCAGCCGATGGCAGTGACAAGCCTGCTGAAGCAACAGGTGCTGATGCACCGAAATCTACCGTTAAGCGCGTTCGCAAAGTCGCCGCGCCAGACGCCGCACCGGCTGCTGACGGTAAAGGAGAATAAACATGCTGCAACCCGCTCGTCGCAAATACCGCAAAGAGCAGAAGGGCCGCAACACCGGCATCGCAACCCGTGGCAACACGGTGGCGTTCGGTGATTTCGGTCTGAAGTCCACCGACCGCGGCCGTCTGACGGCCCGCCAGATCGAGGCCGCACGCCGTGCGATCTCCCGTCACGTGAAGCGTGGCGGCCGCATCTGGATTCGCATCTTCCCGGACAAGCCAATCTCGCAAAAACCCGCTGAGGTCCGCATGGGCAACGGTAAGGGCAATCCTGAGTACTACGTGGCTGAAATTCAGCCAGGCAAGGTGTTGTACGAGATCGTGGGTGTGCCGGAAGAATTGGCCCGTGAAGCGTTCCGCTTGGCAGCCGCCAAGCTACCTTTGCGCACCACATTCGTCAGCCGCATGATTGGCCAGTGATCAGGAGAATGAAGAAATGAAAGCTGCTGAACTGCGCACCAAAAACGTCGACGAGTTGAAGGCGGAAGTCAAAGCGTTGCAAAAGGCCCATTTTGGTCTGCGCATACAAAAAGCCACGCAACAGCTCAACAACACCGCCACGCTGCGCAATACGCGCCGTGACATCGCTCGTGCCAAGACCATCTTGGTCGAGAAGCAATCTGCCAAATAAGGAGCCGACATGACGGAAGCTAAAACATCCCTCAAGCGCAGCCTGATTGGCAAGGTGGTGAGCGACAAGCGGTCAAAGACCGTCACGGTGTTGATCGAGCGCCGCGTGAAGCACGAGCTGTACGGCAAGATCGTTGCCAAGACCAGCAAGTACCACGCGCACGATGAGAAGGGCGAGTACAAATTGGGTGATGTCATCGAGATCACCGAAAGCCGTCCTATCTCAAAAACCAAAAACTGGGTGGTGACTCGTTTGGTTCAAAAAGCCGAAGCGGTCTGACGCCCGAACGCTGACTACAGCGTATGACTTGAAACGACCCATTCGTGGGTCGTTTTGCTTTGTCGCACCAACAATAGGGTGGTGCACTTATGCCTTTTATCAGGAGACAAAGATGATCAAAATTGGAGATTCCCTGCCCGCTGCCATTCTGATGGAGTATTCAGAAGTTGAGGGCAATGGGTGCAGCATCGGCCCCAACCCAGTCAACGTGGTGGATGCGGCCGCTGGCAAAACGATTGCGCTCTTCGCATTGCCCGGCGCATTCACGCCCACCTGTTCAGCCAAGCATGTGCCAGGCTATGTCGCGCACCATGCTGATTTTGTTGCTGCTGGTGTAAATGAGATCTGGTGCGTCAGCGTCAACGACGCTTTCGTGATGGGCGCCTGGGCCCGAGACCAGGGCACAGCAGGCAAGGTGCGCATGTTGGGAGACGGAAGCGGCGAATTCACCAAGGCCACCGGCTTGACACTCGACCTGACAGCGCGCGGCATGGGGTTGCGCAGCAACCGCTACTCCATGCTGGTTAAAAACGGCCAAGTGGCGAGCCTCAACATCGAAGGCCCAGGAAAATTCGAGGTCAGTGACGCCGCAACGCTGCTGGCTCAGGCCCAAGCAAAGGGATGAATTGGGTGGCCATGTACGATGAAAACGTCTAATTGCTACAAAATACGTAGCAATATGGTCAGCAATAACGTGGGTTCGACCACGATTTGATGATTAACCATGGACTTGACCCGTTCAGCACCCACCACAGTGCCGCTTTTTAACGGAATCAGTACTGGCTAAGTTGGCCCAGACCAAGCCACTCAGGTGGCTGCCAACAGCTTTTCAATCAGTTGGTGCAAGTCGGCGAAATCGGGTTCCCCGACGTAACGTTTGACGATGTCGCCACGCTTGTCGACGATGTAAGTGGTCGGCGTGAGCCGCACGTCGCCCCAGGCCTTGGCCACTGCGCCGGTGTTGTCGATCGCCACAGAGAAAGGCAGCCGGCGCGTCTCTGCGAAGTTCACCACATAGCTCGGCGGGTCGTAACTCATCGCGACCGCGAGCGTGTCAAACCCCCGGGACTTGTACTTCTCGTGGGTGGCGATCAGCTTGGGCATCTCCGCCACGCAGCTCACGCAGCTGGTCGCCCAAAAGTTCACCAGTGTCACCTTGCCTTTCAGGTCTGCAGTGGACCGGCTGGAGCCGTCCAGCAAAACGAATGTGGAGGCGGGCGCCGGATTGTCGGAGGTACCCAACACCACCCCTGCACCCAGGGCCATGACCAGCGCTGCAGCGCCAAAGTAAACAGCAAGTTTCATTAAAAGGACTCCCTGTTGAACGGTGGGGTAGCCACATACGTTTTGTCAACGGCGGCGACCGAAAAGGTTCAAGGCACCGTTGAGCCGCGGATGCTGTGACGGTCGGCGATGGGTCTGGACCACACAACCCTTGCCGACAAACCAATTGACCAGGAAACCGTCTGTTGGTTCATTCGGTACCGAATGGTGAAACCACCCCATCGGGTAGCGCCAAGAGCCCAGATGCCTAGCGACTCCTGCGCACCACAGCCCGTCAGATGCCAAAGGCTGTCGGCCTTGGCTGTTAGCTCAATCTTCCCACACGCCTTTGGGCACGAACACACCCTCGGGCACAGCTGCGAAGTGGATCGCGATTTCCACCTTGCCGTTGTCCACCGCCTGTTTGCGCTCCAAGCCCGCGAGCACTGAACGGGTCACCGTGGCGTGGAGGTTGTCGCACAGGCGTTGAATGACCAGCCAGCCCAAACTGTCTCGCATGGGTCTTGGAATGTCGCCTTCGTCAGGTGCTGGTGTGAGCTTCAGGTAAAGCGCCGCGTGCCCATCCTCGCCCACCACATCAGCGCCCAAAGCCATCTGCACCGCACCCGAAGCCCCCCAGGCCACCACGCTGTTCACCAAATCCCGAAGCCGCGCAGGGTCTGCCCACACATTCGCTGGCTTGATCATCGTGAACACGCCAATCCCACGCTCAGCCAGCTCGCCCGCTTGGGCATCAAGGTGGTTGATCAACAACTCATCCAACGCTTGTAGTGATGGCTCCGTCAAAGTCGTGGCTTGCTCCACACGGCCCAAAGCCGCGCTGCGCTCGGCCGTGTCCCGCGCGTCAGCAATAGCGATGTAGAGCGCTCGGGCCTGCTCGTCGGTCAGATGCCGGTGTGCAATGAACGCGTCCATCACAGACGCCAGGCGGTCCACGCTGGATTGCAGTTCGCTGCCCGCCAGGTCGGCGACGGCGCCAGCCGCCAGCTTGGGCGAAATGGTGGTGATGGGTTGGTCATCCTCAAAGGCCATGGGTGTCGTTCCTGCGTTGGGTTTCCGGCTCACCGGACATTGGGTTCGAGTGTAGCGGCGACACAAGCCTCAAATGGCGCCCTGGCGGCGCAGGTGGTCGCACTGCCCGCTGTCCAGGCCCAGCCATTCGTGCAAGACCTCGTTGGTGTGCTGTCCTAACAGGGGCGGTGGCAGATCGCGACGTACAGGGGTGGCGCTCAAGCGCATCGGGCTGGCAACCAGGGAAATGCCGTTCCGCAACGGGTGGTCCCATTGGTCCACCATGCCTCTGGCGGTCACCTGCGGGTCAGCAAACACCTCTGCCAAGCCGTTGATGGGGCCTGAAGGAACCTTGGCTTCCTCGAGCAGACGCAGCCACTCGGCTTTGGTGCGTTGCCTCATGAGGACCTCCAGCATCGGCACCAAAGTGGCCCGGTGGCGAACCCGGTCGTTGTTGGTGGCGTACAAGGGATTCGCAGCCAGATCGGACGCGCCCAGCACCTCACAGAACCGGGCGAACTGGGTGTCATTGCCAACTGCCACAATCAAGTGGTCACGTTCGCCAGGTACGGCGCTCGAAGAAGGTTTCACCTCAAACACCTGGTACGGCACGATGTTCACGTGTGCATTGCCAGCGCGGCCCGGCGACACACCGTCCCCTTTGACCAAAAAATTGGCCCCCAAATTGGCCAGCATCGCGACTTGAGTGTCTAGCAAAGCCATGTCAATGTGCTGGCCCACACCGTTGGCTTCTGCGTGCCGCAGGGCGGCCAAAATTGACACGCTCGCGTACATGCCAGTGAACAGGTCGGCCACGGCAACACCCACCTTTTGCGGCCCGCCGCCCAGGTCGTCTCGCTCGCCGGTGACGCTCATCAACCCGCCCATGCCTTGAATGGCGTAGTCGTACCCGGCACGGTCGCGGTAGGGACCCGTCTGCCCAAAGCCCGTGATGCTGCAATACACCAGTTGCGGCCGAATGGCTTGCAGCGATGCGAAGTCGAGCCCGTAACGGGCCATGTCCCCCACTTTGTAGTTCTCTACAAAAACATCACAGTGGCGGACCAGGTCTCGGATCAGCCGTTGGCCCGCCGGTGAAGCGAGGTCGCAGGTGATGGAGCGTTTGTTTCGATTGGCACCGAGGTAATAGGCCGACTCAGACGTGTCGACACCATCCGCACCCTTCAGGAAAGGTGGACCCCAACGACGGGTGTCATCGCCTCCCGCGCCGTCGGTCCCGGGCCGTTCGACTTTCACCACGTCAGCGCCCAGATCTGCCAGGATTTGTGTGCACCACGGCCCTGCGAGAACCCGAGACAGATCCAACACGCGCACGCCATCCAAAGAATTCATGCCCGATTGTCTGACAAAGCTGCGCCGAGTCCGATAATCAAACAATGCCTCAACAACGATGGGCCACCACCTGCCTCGCGGCACTGTTCCTGAGCGCTTGCAACCCCACCCTGAACTGGCGTGAGGTGCGTTTTGAGCAAGCGCCGCTGGTCGCCTTGCTGCCCTGCAAACCCGACCAAGGCACCCGCACATTGCCCATGGGCGATCGATCCATCAACGTCACCATGCAGGGCTGTGAGGCGGGGGGACTGCTGTTCACTGTGGCGGTGGCTCAGGTGAACACCGCGGACGAGGCTGGCGCATTGCTGAAGCCTTGGAAAGAGGCGCTGCTCGCCAACGCCCGCGCCACCGGCTCGAGCGACCGGCCCTTCACTTTGGCGGGCGCGACCCCCTGGCCGGACGCGGTGTTGGCCAGTTTTCGCGGTGAACGCACCAACGGCGAACTGGTGGTCGGACAAGTGGCGCTGTTCGCCCGCGAGGGGCAGGTGTATCAGGGCGCCGTGTTTGGAGAGCGTCTCGGTAGCGAAGCCACCGACACATTTTTCGGCGGTCTCAAGTTGCGATAATGCAGCGATTGCAATGACCACCGGCATTCTCATCATCGCGCACGCGCCGTTGGCCCATGCCCTGAGGCAAAGCGTGTTGCATGTGTTCCCAGACAGCGCCCCAGTGCTTGTGGCGGTGGACATCCAGCCCAACGTTTCACCGGAAGAGTCGCTGGCCACCGCGCGCATCGCGCTGACACAGCTCGACACGGCACAAACACTGGTGCTGACAGATATGTTTGGTGCAACGCCCTGCAACGTCGCACAGAAACTGGTCGACGGCCTGCACCAACGGCTGATTGCCGGGGTGAACCTGCCCATGCTGTTGCGCGTCATGACCTACCGCCATGAAACGCTCGACACCCTGATCCAACGCGCTTTGGCTGGCGGCGTGCAGGGTGTGATGTCGGTGGCGATCACCGCCCCACAAAACCAAGTCAGACGACATGACCCAAGCGACCACGACCATCAGCAATAAGTTGGGCCTGCACGCACGCGCCTCTGCCAAATTGACCAAGTTGGCAAGCAGCTTTCCTTGTGAGGTCTGGCTCTCCAAAGGCGACCGCCGCGTGAACGCCAAAAGCATCATGGGGGTGATGATGCTGGCAGCCGGGTTGGGCAGCACCGTGGGCATCGAAACCGTGGGCGAGCAGGAGCAAGAGGCGCTGGACGCACTGTTGGCTCTGTTTCACGACAAGTTTGGTGAGGGCGAGTAAGTGGTCCAAGTGGGGCAGCCATGACCTTTTCGATCCACGGGTTACCGGTGGCCCGGGGCATTGCCATCGGGCGGGCGGTCATCGTGGCGTCCAGCCGGGTGGACGTGGCCCATTACTTCATCGAGCCCCTTGAGGTCGACAGAGAAATCGAACGGCTGCGGGTTGCCCGCAACCAGGTGATCGACGAGCTGACCCGTCTGCAACAGTCCCTGAGCACCATGAAGGCAAAGGACGCCCCGCAGGAACTGGTGGCCCTGCTGGACGTGCACCTGATGCTGCTGGGAGATGAAGACCTGATCGGCGGCGTGAAGCAATGGATCGTCAACCGTCTCTACAACGCAGAATGGGCCTTGACCGCGCAGTTGGAGGTGGTGTCACGCCAATTCGACGAGATGGAGGACGACTATCTGCGCGAGCGCAAGGTCGACTTGGAGCAAATTGCCGAGCGGGTGTTGCGGGCGATGAAGGGTTCACCGTCGCCCCTCGCCCCGCCGCTGCCACCGCGCGATGCCCGGGTGGCGTCGAGGCAGGAGCTGCTGCTGGACGACACCATCGACGTCCCGCTGATTTTGATCGCGCACGACTTGTCACCGGCTGACATGCTGCAGTTCAAGAAAAGCGTGTTCGCTGGTTTTGCCACCGACGTGGGGGGAAAGACCTCGCACACCGCCATCGTCGCCCGCAGCATGGACATCCCCGCCGTGGTGGGTGCACGCAGCGCAAGCCAATTGGTACGCCAAGACGACTGGGTCATCATTGATGGCGATGCGGGCATCGTCATCGTTGATCCGTCGGCCATCATCCTGGCTGAATACGGGTTCAAGCAGCGCCAGTTTGAGGTGGAGCGCCAAAGGCTGACACGCCTGCGCCACACCCCGGCGGTCACGCTGGACGACAAGAAGATTGAGCTGCTGGCCAACATCGAATCGCCTGAGGACACCAGCGCCGCCGTCAACGCAGGTGCAGTAGGCGTCGGCCTGTTCCGCAGCGAGTTCTTGTTCATGGGCCGGAAGGGCAAGCTGCCTGACGAAGAAGAGCAATACCTGGCCTACCGGCAAGCGGTTGATGGCATGCAGGGTTTGCCAGTCACGATCCGCACGGTAGACGTAGGTGCCGATAAGCCGTTGGACAAGGGCGGCGACCGCGAACGCTCCGGGCGCGAAGACCACCACCTCAACCCAGCCCTGGGGCTTCGCGCCATCCGCTGGAGTTTGGCCGACCCAGCCATGTTCCTGACCCAGTTGCGGGCCATTCTGCGTGCCGCTGCATTTGGCCAAGTGAACCTGCTGTTTCCCATGCTGGGCAATGCGAAGGAGATTCAACAAACCTTGGGTCTGCTGCAACAAGCCCGCACCGAGCTGGATGAACGTGGTGTCGCCCATGGCCCCGTGCGGTTGGGCGCCATGATCGAGGTGCCCGCAGCCGCGCTCACCTTGCCGTTGTTCGTCAAGCACTTCGACTTCCTGTCCATCGGCACCAATGACTTGATTCAATACACCTTGGCGATCGACCGCGCCGACGAGTCGGTCGCTCATTTGTACGACCCGCTGCATCCCGCAGTGCTCCGATTGGTGGCCGATACCATTGCCACGTGCCAAGCCAGTGGCAAGTCAGTGAGTGTGTGTGGGGAAATGGCGGGGGATGTTGCCCTGACCAGGCTGTTGCTGGGCTTGGGTCTGCGCAGTTTTTCCATGCACCCGGCCCAAATTCTGGCCGTCAAGCAGCAAGTTTTGCGTTCCGACACGTCCAAACTCGCGGCGTGGGCACAAGCCGTGTTGTTGTCCGAAGACCCCGCCACCTTGCTGTCATCTTGAGCGCGCAGCGTGTCACGATAGGTGCTCCCGGTTTAGACAAACCATGGGCAGAGCGGCCAACGCCGTAGAGCCAAGTAGAATCTGTGTTGCAGTGCGGCTGTAGCTCAGTGGATAGAGTATTGGCCTCCGAAGCCAAGGGTCGTGGGTTCGATCCCCGCCAGCCGCACCAGTTTTTTAAATCCAGCAAGGCGCGGCCTCCCGCACCTGCTTGGAGCTAGCCATCACCCACTTCGCACACACAGCCCCACAATGGGGTTGCTTGTGAGCATCGAAAGCCATGGCTGATCTGCGACCAATTCATCTCGCGGTCAACACTGGGTCAAAGCGTGAACCATCCGCGACCAGCAGCCGATCTGTTTCTGGCGGTGTTTTGAAGCGATGACCATGTGTGTGGCTGGTCAATGCTGGACATGCCAGACAAACGGGCAAACCCAGTCCTGCTGAGAGAAGCAGTGCGGCTCCCTGTGACCGCCTACGCGACTTCAGGCTGAGCCGTACACGTCAAACTCCGGCCGCGTGCGCTTGTTGGTCGGCGTGGTAGCTGGACCTCACCATCGCGCCGACAGCCGCATGGGTGAACCCCATGTTCATGGCCTCGGTTTCGTACATTTTGAAGGTGTCGGGGTGGACATAGCGGCGGACCGGGAGGTGGCTATTGCTCGGGGCCAAGTACTGACCGATGGTGAGCATGTCGATGTCGTGGGCCCGCATGTCATGCATGGTGGCGATGATTTCTTCGTCGGTCTCACCCAGCCCGACCATCAACCCACTCTTGGTGGGCACTTGCGGGTGCAGGGCTTTGAATTTTTTCAGCAGGTTGAGGCTGAATTGGTAGTCGCTGCCCGGCCGTGCCTCCTTGTACAGGCGTGGCACGGTTTCCAAATTGTGGTTCATCACGTCCGGGGGCGCGGCCTTCAAAATCTCGAGCGCTCGGTCATCGCGCCCGCGGAAATCAGGTACCAGTATTTCAATCTGAGTGCCGGGTGACAGTTCGCGCGTGCGACGTATGCAGTCCACAAAATGCTGACTGCCACCATCGCGCAGATCGTCACGGTCCACACTGGTGATGACGACGTATTTCAACTGCAGTGCGGCAATGGTCTTGGCCAGGTTCTCGGGTTCGTTCGCATCCAACGGGTCTGGGCGACCGTGGCCCACATCGCAAAATGGGCAGCGTCGGGTGCACTTGTCACCCATGATCATGAAGGTGGCAGTCCCTTTGCCAAAGCACTCCCCGATGTTGGGGCAAGAGGCCTCCTCGCAGACGGTGACGAGGTGGTTCTGCCGCAAGATGTCTTTGATCTCGTAGAACCGGGTGGTCGGTGAGCCAGCGCGCACGCGAATCCAGTCAGGCTTTTTCAGCGCCTCTGCCGGCTGTACCTTGACCGGGATGCGAGCCAATTTGGCAGCGGCCTTCTGCTTCACGCTTGGGTCGTAATCGCGGGAGCTGGGCACGTCTCGAATGGCGGGGCGAGCGGTGTCGGTCATGGCGCGAGCGCTTTCAGGGTGACCCCGGGGGTCAGGGTGTCAAACCATCCACCAGCTTCTGGCTGAGGACACTGGCCACTTCTTTCCAAGAGGCGGCCACACCTATTGTAGAAAGGTCGGTGGTTTGCAACCCCGCATAGCCGCAAGGGTTGATGCGGCCAAACGGCTCCAGGTCCATCGCAACGTTGAGGGCCAGACCGTGGTAAGCACAGTGGCGGCTGACTTTGATCCCCAGCGCGGCGATCTTGGCCAAGCCATCGAAAGGAAGACGGCTGGACGGGTCCCAACGGGCGTGACCGCCTGGGTCGTTGGGACGAACATAAATGCCGGGCGCCCCCGCGACCCTGAGACCCGTGACGCCAAACTCCGCTAAGGTATGTACCACCGCTTGTTCAAGCCGGTACACGTATTCCTTCACGTAGTAGCCAGCCCGACGCAAGTCGACCAAGGGGTAGGCCACCACTTGGCCAGGCCCGTGGTGGGTGATCTGCCCCCCACGGTTGGTGAAAATCACAGGAATGTCGCCAGCAGCCAAAACATGTTCGCTTTTGCCTGCCAGCCCTTGCGTGAAAAGCCTTTCATGCTCACAAATCCATAGCAAATCTGCGGCCTCAGGGCCGCGTGCTGCGGTGTACGCCTGCATGGCATCCAGCGTGGTCGAATAGTCCACACGGCCCCGCACGTCGACCGAGATGCCCATGTCTCAGAGAACGATCTTCACCATCGGGTGGGTCGACAGCGTGCGGTAGAGCTCGTCCAGCTGATCGCGCGAGGTGGCAGTCACCGTCAAGGTGATGCCAAGGTAGTTGCCGGCCTTGCTGTCGCGCAGCTCAATGGTTGTCTCGTTGAAGCTGGGGTCGAAGGTGCGGGCGATGTGGGCCATGGCATCGACGAAGCCATCGACCTTCAGCCCCATGACCTTGATGGGAAACAGCGAGGGGTACTCAATCAGCGAGGTCTGGTTCGCCCCGGGTTGGGTTTGGGCGTCTGGCGGTGTGTCCATCTTGGGGTGTGGGTGGTTGCCTGCAAAGCGCTTAGCGTAGCGACTTATTGTCGGTCTGGTGTCGGTGGGGATAGCGCCTGGTTTCGCCCACGGCCATGACATCAAAGTCAGACGGCGCCAGACCCGCCAGTTCGCGCTCTCTTGCGAGGTCGCGTGGCGGTTGAGACAGGGCCTCGTTGCTCAGGTCGAAGGTGCCCCAATGCACACCGATGCTGCGTCGGGCACCCAAGTCTTGGTGGATGCGCACCGCTTCGCGCGGGTTCACGTGTTGGTCTTTCATGAACCAATTCGGCTCGTAAGCGCCGATGGCGATCAGCGCCAGATCAAATCCTGGCGCCCCCGGTTTCGGCACCAAACGCGCACGCGTGGCTGCGAAATCGCTGCTGTAGCCGGTGTCGCCAGAAAAATACCACCGAAGATCGGGCCCCATGACCGCCCAGCCGCCCCAAAGCGTGTGGTGCCGATCGGTCAGGGTCCGGCCTGACCAATGCTGTACTGGCGTGAAGTGGAATTCCACCTTCCCCACCTTGTGAGACTGCCACCAATCGAGTTCGATGACCCGGTCGATGCCCAGACTCGCCATCCAGGGCTTGACGCCCAGAGGCACGAGGAACAACGGCGAGCCGCTCGCTTGAGCGGCCAGTAACAACACGCTGCGTCGGTCGAGGTGGTCATAGTGGTTGTGCGACACCACCACCACATCGATGGGTGGCAGCTCGTCGATGCGCAAGCCCGGCGGCTGCTTGCGGCGCGGTCCAACCAGTGCCACCGGTGAGGCCCGGTCGCTGAATATTGGGTCGGTGAGCACATTGAGCCCATCTGACTGAACCAGGGTGGTGGCGTGTCCCAGCCACGTGACCGCTGGCTCCATGGCGTGGCGTGCTCGGGCGTTGCGTTGAATGAAGGCCAAGTCGGGTGCCACGGTGGGCGCACCAGTCGGGTCGCGGTCGCCCACGTCCCAGCGCTCTTGGAACCACCGCAACAGTTCGTCCGACGACTTGCCGATGGTTCCAATGTCGTTGTTGCGAAATCCCGTCGGCGTGTGGTGGGCGCGCGTTGGATCGAAATAGGGGTTGGGTGAGGTGCAGCCCGCCAATGCCAGCAGTCCCAGCGCCATTACAGCCACACCTGAGAGACCGGCTCGCCGTGGCTTCAAAGCGGATGCTGTTGGCATGCGGTCAATCATCTGGGCGAGATGCGTTGTGGAATTTCGCACGGGTTTCTACGTATAATCAAAGGCTGCGCCCATTGTGACACCGTAACTTCGACGTAATCCGGCATGTCCATACTCGCGAAGTTCGACGCCGAAAAGACGGCGGACATGTGGGCAGACGCGGCACCTCCGCTATCGGTAGACGAAGCCAAGGTGTTGCGAAGCAAACTGTGGATTTGGTCGCCTGTGACGGTACTTACTTGCCAAGCTTTGGTTGGTGTACTGCTTGTGGGGTCTATATGGGCGCTGACAGCGGGTTTTGAAAAAGCGTTGTCGGCCCTGGCTGGCGTGGCGTGTGTCGTGTTGCCCGGTGTGGTGTTTGCCCATGGCATGCGGCGCGTTGTCGGTTCTGGGTTACCGGGATTGGCGCTGTCTGGTTTTGTGTTCTGGGAGTTGATCAAGCTGGCTTTGACGGTGGGGTTGCTGTGTGTTGTGCCCCTGGTGTTGGTCAAGGTTGAATGGCTTTTTCTGCTCGCTGGTTTGGTGGTGACTCTTAAGGCGTCGTGGTTGGCGCTGATTCCCCGGCGCGCCGTCACTGGTCGCCGGCCCGGTTAATTTTCGATGGTGACTTATGGCTGCTGAGAACGTTGGGGTAAACGGACCGAGCGCTGGTGATTACATCCAGCACCACCTGCAGCACCTGCAGAAAGACTTCTCCTTCCAAAGCGTGAAGCAGCAAAGCATTGTTGACTTCAACCTTTTCAACCTTGACTCGCTGTTTTATTCGGTTGTTTTGGGTGTGTTGGGGTGTTTTTTGCTATGGCGTGCGGCGCGCAAAGCAACTTCCGGCGTGCCGGGCCGGTTCCAGGCGGCGGTTGAGATCCTGTCGGAAATGGTGGAAAGCCAGGCCAAGGGGGTGATCCACAACGCCACGAGCCGCAAACTCGTTTCGCCTCTGGCATTGACTGTGTTCGTCTGGATCTTCCTGATGAACGCCATGGACATGTTGCCTGTGGATTTGTTGCCCGCCATTTGGCATTCCGCTGCGCCTTCCTTGGGCTTCAAAGATTACATGCGCGTGGTTCCTACGGCCGACTTGTCCACCACTTTGGGGTTGTCGGTCAGTGTGTTGCTGGTTTGCTTGGTCTACAACGTGAAGATCAAAGGCCTTGGCGGTTGGGTTCATGAGCTGCTGGCCGCGCCGTTCGGCGACAAATGGTTCTTGTATCCGGTCAACTTCCTGATGCAGATGATTGAATTCACCGCAAAGACCGTGTCCCACGGCATGCGTTTGTTCGGCAACATGTTTGCTGGCGAGTTGGTCTTCATGCTGATCGCTCTGATGGGCGGCGTATGGGCCTGGCAGTTCAACCCCTTGAGCGGGATGTTCTGGCTGGGTGTTGGGCACGTGATTGCGGGTACCGTGTGGAGTATTTTTCACATTCTGGTGATCACACTGCAGGCCTTCATCTTCATGATGTTGACGCTGATTTACGTGGGGCAGGCCCACGACTCTCACTGAGTTTTTGTTTTTTTCTTTCTTTTCCACACCATCTAAGGAGCAATCATGGAAAACATTCTCGGCTACGTGGCATTGGCTTGCGGTCTCATCGTGGGCCTCGGTGCGATCGGTGCATCGATCGGCATCGCACTGATGGGTGGCAAGTTCCTGGAGTCGTCGGCACGCCAACCCGAGTTGATGAACGAACTGCAGACCAAAATGTTCATCTTGGCTGGTCTGATTGACGCGGCTTTCCTGATCGGTGTCGCCATTGCACTGTTGTTCGCGTTCGCGAACCCCTTCGTTCTGAAGTAATCACCTGGCCAACTTTTCACGCCGGACAAGGAACAAGCCGTGAACATCAACGCAACCCTGTTCCTGCAAGCCATTGTTTTCGCGATTTTGGTGTGGTTCACGATGAAGTTCGTGTGGCCACCAATCACGAAGGCATTGGACGAGCGGGCGCAGAAAATAGCCGACGGTTTGGCGGCGGCTGACAAGGCCAAGAGCGAATTGGCGGCAGCGAACAAGCGCGTGGAGGCCGAGTTGGCTTCCTCGCGCAATGAGACCGCCTCCCGTTTGGCCGACGCCGAGCGCCGTGCCCAGACCATTATCGAAGAAGCCAAAGCCAAGGCCAACGAAGAAGCTGCAAAAATCGTTGCGGCTGCGCGAGCCGAGGCCGAGCAGCAAGCGATCAAGGCCCGAGAAGCCCTTCGCGAGCAAGTGGCTGGTTTGGCTGTAAAAGGCGCAGAGCAAATTTTGCGGCGCGAAGTCAACGCTGGTGTCCACGCCGAGTTGCTTTCCCGTCTCAAAACCGAACTGTGAGAGGTTGCCATGGCTGAACTAGCGACCATCGCACGACCTTACGCAGAAGCCCTCTTTCAGGCCAGTGGCGGAGACTTCACTGGCGTGCAGGCTTGGCTTGACCGTCTGGCTGCTGTTGCGAGCGACGACCAGTTGCAGCAATTTGCCGCAAACCCCAAGGCCTCCAGCGATCAGATCTTTGACCTGATCGCTGGTGTGGTGGGAAGCCAGTTGACGGTTCACGCACAAAATTTCTTGCGCGCCGTGATCGACAACAACCGCGTGGCGGTACTGCCAGAGGTGGCTGCTCAGTTCCGCTCGTTGGCCAACGCCAAGCACGGCACCTCCGATGCCATTGTGTACAGCGCTTATCCCGTTCAAGGCTCTGCCTTGGCGGACTTGTCGGCTGTACTTGAGAAACGTTTCGGCCGAAAGCTGAACGTCAGTGTGGCGCTGGACCCCGAGCTGATCGGTGGCGTCAAAGTGGTGGTTGGCGATGAGGTGCTCGACACCTCAGTCAAGGCGCGCTTGGAACAAATGAAGTCGATGTTGGTGGCCTGAAGCCATACGTTGTCAGCTAAACCTAAAGAAAGAAGGAAAGAGTCATGCAACTCAATCCCGCAGAAATTTCTGAACTGATCAAAAGCCGGATTGAGGGGCTGTCAGCCAGCGCCGACATTCGAAATCAAGGCACTGTGGTGTCCGTGACCGACGGCATTGTGCGCGTTCACGGGTTGTCCGACGTGATGCAGGGCGAAATGTTGGAATTTCCCGCCACCAAGGATGGTCAACCGACTTTCGGGTTGGCGTTGAACTTGGAGCGAGATTCCGTGGGCGCCGTGATTTTGGGCGAGTACGAGCACATCTCCGAAGGCGATACGGTGAAGTGCACCGGGCGCATTCTGGAAGTGCCGGTCGGCCCCGAACTGATTGGCCGGGTGGTGAATGCGTTGGGTCAGCCCATCGACGGCAAGGGTCCCATCAACGCGAAGCTCACCGATGTGATTGAGAAGGTTGCGCCCGGCGTGATCGCGCGCAAGTCCGTGGACCAGCCGGTTCAGACTGGTCTGAAGTCCATCGACTCGATGGTGCCCGTCGGTCGTGGCCAGCGGGAGTTGATCATCGGAGACCGCCAAACTGGCAAAACGGCCGTGGCGATCGACGCGATCATCAACCAAAAAGGTCAGAACATGACCTGCGTTTACGTGGCGATTGGTCAAAAGGCGTCGTCGATCAAGAACGTGGTCCGCGCGCTGGAACAAGCCGGTGCCATGGAATACACCATCGTCGTGGCCGCATCGGCTTCCGAATCGGCCGCCATGCAGTTTGTGTCGGCCTACTCGGGTTGCACGATGGGAGAGTACTTCCGTGACCGCGGCCAAGACGCGCTCATCGTGTACGACGACCTGTCAAAGCAGGCGGTGGCTTACCGTCAGGTGTCCTTGCTGCTGCGTCGCCCACCTGGTCGTGAGGCATACCCTGGCGACGTGTTCTACCTCCACAGCCGCTTGCTGGAGCGTGCGGCCCGTGTGAACGCCGACTACGTCGAGGCATTCACCAAAGGCGAAGTGAAGGGCAAGACTGGCTCCTTGACCGCGTTGCCGATCATCGAGACGCAAGCGGGCGACGTGTCGGCCTTCGTGCCAACCAACGTGATCTCCATCACCGATGGACAGATCTTTTTGGAAACCAGCCTCTTCAACGCCGGTATCCGTCCCGCAATCAACGCTGGTATTTCGGTCTCACGCGTCGGCGGCGCAGCGCAAACCAAGTTGATCAAGAGCTTGTCTGGCGGCATCCGCACCGACTTGGCCCAGTACCGGGAGTTGGCTGCATTCGCGCAGTTCGCATCCGATCTCGACGAGGCCACCCGCAAACAGCTGGACCGTGGCGCGCGCGTAACGGAGCTGCTCAAGCAAGCGCAGTACAGTCCGCTGTCCATCTCTTTGATGGGCGCGACCTTGTACGCTGTTAACAAAGGCTTCATGGACGACGTGGATGTCAAGAAGATCTTGGCTTTTGAGCATGGCTTGCACGCCCACCTGAAAGACAAGCATGCCGCTTTGCTTGCCAAGCTCGACAACGACAAAGCCATGGACAAAGATGCTGAAGCCGAATTGACCGCCGCCATTGGCGCGTTCAAGAAGTCCTTCGCCTAACTTCCAGCAGGGATCTGTCATGGCAGCAGGCAAGGAAATACGCGGCAAGATCAAATCGGTGGAAAACACCAAGAAGATCACCAAAGCCATGGAAATGGTGGCTGCGTCCAAGATGCGAAAGGCCCAGGAGCGCATGCGTGCTGCGCGGCCCTACAGCGACAAGGTGCGCAACATCGCCGCTAACCTGGGTAAGGCCAACCCCGAGTACACCCACGCTTTCATGAAAACCAACGACGCGAAGTCGGCGGGATTCATCGTGGTCACGACCGACAAAGGCTTGTGCGGTGGCATGAACACCAACGTGTTGCGGGCTGTGACCAACAAGTTGCGCGACATGCAAAATGAGGGGGTCTCGGCGCAAGCGGTGGCCATTGGCAACAAAGGGTTCGGCTTTCTGAACCGAGTGGGTGCCAAGGTTGTGTCTCACGTCACGCAACTTGGCGACACGCCCCATCTGGACAAGCTGATTGGCCCGGTCAAAGTCTTGCTCGACGCCTACGTCCGTGGTGAGGTCAGCGCGGTCTACCTCAGCTACACCCGTTTCATCAACACGATGAAACAAGAGCCAGTGGTGGAACAGCTGCTGCCGTTGTCCGCAGCCAAGATGGAAGCCGAAGCTCAGGCAGATGGCAACCAGCACGGCTGGGACTACATCTATGAGCCTGATGCGCAAGCTGTCATTGACGAGTTGTTGGTGCGTTATGTGGAGGCGCTCGTCTACCAGGCGGTCGCAGAAAACATGGCTTCGGAACAGTCTGCGCGCATGGTGGCCATGAAAGCCGCCACCGACAACGCTGGCAGCGTCATCGGCGAACTCAAGCTGGTCTACAACAAAACGCGTCAGGCGGCGATCACGAAAGAGCTTTCGGAGATCGTGGCGGGCGCTGCGGCGGTTTAATTTATTTGGAGCGACAAATGGCTCAAGTGCAAGGCAAAATTGTTCAATGTATCGGCGCCGTGGTGGACGTCGAGTTTCCGCGTGATCAGATGCCCCGCATCTACGACGCACTAAAGATGGACGGCTCGGCGCTGACGCTGGAAGTGCAGCAGCAGCTGGGCGACGGCGTGGTGCGCACCATTGCACTGGGCTCATCGGATGGCCTTCGTCGCGGCAACATGGTGTACAACACCAACAACCCGATCACCGTGCCTGTGGGCAAAGCCACCCTGGGACGCATCATGGACGTGCTCGGTACGCCAATTGATGAACGCGGTCCCGTGTCGTCAGAACTGTCGGCTTCTATCCACCGCAAGGCCCCCGCTTATGACGAGCTGAGCCCGTCACAGGAACTGCTGGAAACAGGTATCAAAGTCATTGACTTGGTGTGCCCGTTTGCCAAAGGCGGCAAGGTGGGTCTGTTTGGTGGTGCCGGTGTGGGCAAGACCGTGAACATGATGGAACTCATCAACAACATCGCCAAAGCCCACTCTGGCTTGTCGGTGTTCGCCGGAGTGGGTGAGCGCACCCGCGAAGGCAACGACTTCTATCATGAGATGGCCGACTCCGGCGTGGTCAAGCTTGACAACCTGCCAGAGTCCAAAGTGGCCATGGT
>JAIXXF010000015.1 GCA_027490925.1 Comamonadaceae bacterium | reverse complement strand
GCGGTGATGCCGTCTAGGAAGCAGTCTGTGATCCATGGGTTGCTGTCCATCTAACTTTGATGGACAGCAATGGTGCACCCTTTGACACAGGCTTCAAGGTGGGATGGCCAGCCGCTTACGTTCGACCTCACAGCAGTTGCGGACGTGTGCCACCGGCAACATTCGCCGCTTTGCATCGCCAGCTAACTGGCGATGCAAAGCAAACAACCAAACCCGATAAAGGCATCAGTTAACCTTGCCAACCGCGGACTCCAGGAAGATTGATTGGTACGTCAGTAGGGGGCAGGTCACTGGAGACGAACTGAGAAAACGTTAGAGCCTGTATTCCCGACTCGGCGCAGACCTTTGTCGGTCTTGGAGAACGCCTTGATGTATCCCTGGCCGCGCTTGTAGAGAGTGGCGAAGTTCGTAGACCGCTCCAGCTCGAACCGGAGTTCGATCCAGTCAACCTCAGCCCTTAACTTTGCATCCTGAATATTCATCATTGCCTTGCCCGCCTTAAATCGACCGCTTTCCAACACCCTTGAACGAGTGCTCCTTGGATGCATTTTAAATAGCCTTTATACTTTTGAACAAGCGGCAATTTTCAGGCATGGATTACAGGCAGGAGATCATCAGCATGGCCACGTTTGCATACCTTCGCGTCAGCACCTCAGACCAGACGACCGACAACCAAATGCTGGAGCTGACCCAAGCTGGCTACCAAATTGACTACTGGTTCGCCGACGAGGGGGTGTCGGGCAAGGCAGCAGCAGCTCAGCGCCCCAAGTTCAAGGAAATGCTGGATCGCATCCGCGAGGGCGAGACCCTCGTAGTCAGCAAGATTGACCGCCTAGGTCGTGACGCTATCGACGTGCTGCAAACTGTGAAGGCGCTTGCTGATCGGCAGATTAAGGTCGTCGTTCATCAGCTAGGGGGAGTAGACCTGACCTCACCGGTTGGCAAGATGATGCTGACGATGCTGTCAGCACTGGCGGAGATGGAGCGCGACCTTCTTATAGAACGGACGCAGGCCGGACTGGCTCGCGCCAAGGCTCAAGGCAAGCGGCTAGGTCGCCCGGCGAAAACAAACCCGAAGCAGCGTGAGGAAATACTGGGGCTGCTGAGCAACAACGTCAGTGTGAGCGAAGTTGCGCGCAAATTTGACGTGTCACGATCCGTGATCATCGGCATCAGAAATCGTCTTGCTCACGGAATGACCTGACTCAGCTCCACCCGAGCATCGTGATCAAGAGCTGAACGAGAAAGACCGCAAGCAAAGCAGCAGCGACCCAAAATGGCCCTGCTGCCAGGAATCTGATCAGACCCACTTCATCAACCTTCTTTTTTCACGCCCTGCATGCACCCGATGTAGACGACTGCAACAACAGCATCCGGGCTGCTCTTAGCCATATCTTTGTAAGCTGCATTGAGACTGGCCTTGGCAATCATTCCAAACGCTGGTGCAAGCCCCTTCGATGCTGTCTCCATCTGAGTGAGCTGAGCATGGTAGCTAACACCTTCGTCACGCTCCCTCGCGTAGCGGCCAGCAAGCTCACTAGCCATTTGGCAAACTTGCTTAGTTGAGGCGTGCTCTGACTTTGCTGGCATCGCTGATGCACCCATAGCGCCGACCAGCAACAGGGTGCCTACGACACAACGGCTCATTCTGAAATGCATCCGATATAAGCCGCTTTCATTGCCCCCTTGCTACTGATCTGAGGCGCATCGAGGTAGACCAGCTTGAGGGCTGCAAGACCGTCTCGGTAGATGTCATCTGTCATCCCCGCTCGTGCCCGCTTCATGTTCCCAAGCTGTCGTTTGTAGCTGATACCGTTGTCGCGATCTTGAGCAAAAGCCGAAGCAAGATCACCAACGGCATGACAGTAAGCCTCTGTCCCACCATACGCGGTTGTGGCAAGGGTCAGTGCCAGAACCGAACATACATACAACCTCATTTAGCATCCATTCCTATTTGACGTCACGATAAGTGCGTGGCCGATAAGTAGACACTACCGAATCCTGCCGTGATGGACAACATCGCCGTTGCGTTCGGAAAAAGTGTGCGTGAGCTGCGCCTACTGCAAGGCATCTCTCAAGAAGAGCTTGCCGACAAGTGCGGGTTTGCGCGCAGCTACATGAGCCGAATCGAGCGCGGCAAGGGCAATCCTTCGCTGGTAGCAATCAAAACGATTGCTGACGCGCTTGAGGTCAACATCAAGGCCCTGCTTTGAACTAGTGCTTTCGCTGTAGCGCATCCCTGACAGCACATAAGCCCTCATCCGGCTCGAATGGAGCAATCTTCGGAAAGGGGTAGCAGATAGCCGCGATTGCCTCCCGTAGCTGCTCGGGTAACCTGTCCTTGCGGTATCGCTTCGTAGACTCAGAATCGCCTCGGGCATGACCCATCAGCTGGCATACAAGCGACTCTTGGAGACCGGCATGATCAAGCGATGTGGCGAAGTGATGTCGCAGACTATGAAAGGTCTTCTTCCCGTTACGTTCAATCTGTAACTTCTTCCCGAGATACCTGTCGTTGAACCACTTGCCAGCGGCTTTCCCGTAGCCCTTGCGAGCATCGTGCTTCAGCTCGGGAAATAGCCGCTGATAGCCAGCTTCCTTCAGACGGGCAATATAGCCCAGCAGATCAAGCTGGATGAGCAGAGGGTGCAGTGGGACAGTGCGAACAGCGTTGACAGTCTTTAGGGATTTGTCCGAGGCCAAGTCGGGGTCATCTCCGTCAACTTTGTCTTCGCCTTCAAGGTTGAAGTCAAAATACCAAGTGCCCTCAGCGGTCTCGCGGATGTCCCTCAGATACAGCTGAGACAGCTCGTTTATGCGCCCGCCAGTAAGCAGGCCAAGTAACGGAAGCCAGTAGTAGTGAGGCTGGAACTCTCTGTAGGTGCCCTGAATCGTCCGTTCACCATGCCCCACCTTGAACCACGGTGCGCTGAAGATGCTCAGCAACTCCTCGTCGGTAAACAGCTCGCGCTGCTTCTGGGTCTTCTCGCGCTCAGGCACTCTGAGGTCATAGCCATCCATTGGGTCGGCTGACATGATCCATTTCGTCTTAGCCCATGCGAACACAGCACGAAGGCGCGACAGGATCAGAGAGATGTTTTTCTCTGACTGACGGGGGCCAGACTCTTCGGCAGAAAGCATTGCCAGCTCCTTCTTGCCTACAGCTCCGTATCGACGTTTAGCTGCCTGAAGATTCGCAGGTAGTGATGCCAACTGCGCCTTGAAGTCATCAATCGTTCGTGGGTTGATGTCCTTCAGGAAAGGGTCAGACATGAGGTCTGTGAAAATCCCGCACTGGCTCTGGATTCTCGCCTTGTGCTCATCCTTGCACTTACCCGCAAGCGCAGCCTGGGTATAGGCATGGAGCAAGTCAGAAAAGCGCTTGCCCGACCACTCACGGTCTACATTACCTCCGAGACCGCCCGCCAAACGCTCTACGGCTGCGCCTGCTGCACGAACCTGCTCATCCGATACAGACCCAGCGATAGCGACTCGCAACCGCTCCAAATCGGCACTGGCAATCAGCAACGATTCAAGCATCAGGTCAGCCGGTTTGTCGGTGAAGTAAACGGAAAACGGAGCACCTACAGGCTCGAAGTGCGACCACCCCGCCGTTCCATCTAGTAACAAGCTGGGCAGTAGCAGTTCAGGTTTATGGATTACCTTGATGCCACTGACGACCTGCTTGGAGCTGAGACTCGATAAGTTCGTGATGTCATACATCTGCTCCGGGACATCAAAATGAAGCTTCAGCACATCGTCCACGAGCAGGCTCTGAAGTGGGGGCAGGTCAGCGTGGAAGACAGCACGCCTGCTCTTCAGCAAACGAACGAGGTCTGCAACCTCAATTCCGAATTGCTTCGCCGCAGTCGCGGCGCTGACGAACTCGCCCACCGCCAGCATAGGCATGCCTTGCTTGATCGCTATCACGTCCACGTCGCTCATCTCCAAGAAACGCAGCTGCCATGACCTCAACACGTCGAAAGCCAATAGCTTTGCGGTTTTCAGGTCACGGGAGCCTGTCGAAACATGGATTTCACTGCGCGAAAATTGGAGTTTCAAGCGCTTGGGCACAAAAAGCCTAACGACGTAGATGCCGCTGGGTCTTCGGTAGAGGTAGCTGGAACTGGCCATCGCACTACACCATCGTAGTAGCGTTTCGCTGGCAGCTCACTCGGATCGTGGAAAGCCTTGGGGCAGAAGGGCTTCCAGAGATGTGGAGCGGGCGAAGGGAATCGAACCCTCGTATGAAGCTTGGGAAGCTGCCGTTCTACCATTGAACTACACCCGCGTGGTATTGATTATAGGGACCGGCCGTTTGCGGACGACCCGGCGTGGCCACCCAGGCCAGTCATTACGCGATGTCGCCGAGACACAGGTATTTCATTTCGAGGTACTCGTCCATGCCGTGTGACGAACCCTCGCGCCCCAGGCCCGACTGCTTCACGCCGCCGAATGGGACATGTTCGGTGGCGATCACCCCCGCATTGATGCCGACCATGCCGTATTCCAGCGCCTCGGCCACCCGGAAGATGCGACCCACGTCGCGGCTGTAGAAATAGCTGGCCAGCCCGAATTCGGTGTTGTTGGCCGCGTCGATTGCCTCCTGCTCGGTATGGAAGCGGAACACCGGGGCGAGTGGGCCGAAGGTTTCCTCGGTCGCGCACAGCATGTTGGCGGTGGCCTCGGAAATCACTGTGGGTTCGAAGAACTGGCCGTCGAGCTTGTGCCCGCCGACCAGCACTTTGCCGCCTTTGGCTACTGCGTCTGCCACATGGCGTTGCACCTTGTCCACCGCGGCGTCTTCGATCAGCGGGCCTTGGGTCACACCGTCGGCAAAGCCGTTGCCCACGTTGAGCGTTCGGACTCTGTCAGCGAACTTCTGTACAAAGGCGTCGTACACCCCGTTCTGCACATAAATGCGGTTGGCACAGACGCAGGTTTGCCCGGCGTTGCGGTACTTGCTGGCCAACGCGCCCTCCACCGCGCTGTCGAGGTCGGCGTCGTCAAACACGATGAACGGCGCGTTGCCGCCCAGTTCCAGCGACAGCTTTTTGATGCTGGGGGCGCTCTGGGCCATCAAAATGCGGCCCACTTCGGTGCTGCCCGTGAAGCTGATGTGGCGCACCGTGTCGCTGGCGCAGAACACCTTACCGGCGGCGATGGAGTTGGCGCTGTCGGCGGTGACCACGTTCAGCACCCCGGCGGGGATACCCGCACGCATGGCCAATTCCGCTGCGGCCAATGCGGTCAGCGGCGTGAGCTCGGCGGGTTTGATCACCACTGGGCAGCCTGCCGCCAACGCGGGGGCGACTTTGCGGGTGATCATGGCCAGTGGAAAGTTCCACGGCGTGATGGCGGCGCACACACCCACCGGCTGCTTCAGCACCATCAGTCGTCGGTTGTTGTCGAACTGCGGCAGTGTTTCGCCGTTGACGCGTTTGGCCTCTTCGGCGAACCATTCCACAAAGCTCGCGCCGTAAGCGATTTCTCCGCGCGCTTCGGGGAGCGGTTTGCCTTGTTCGGCCGTCAGGATGCGCGCCAAGTCATCGGCGTGGGCCATCAGCAGCTGAAACCACTTTTGCAGCACCGCATGGCGCTGCTTACCGGTTTGGCGCCGCCAGGCGGGCCATGCGGCGTCGGCGGCCGCAATGGCCTGTTCGGTATCGGCCGCGCCCAAGTTGGCCACGTCGGCGAGCTTTTGGCCGGTGGCGGGGTCAAACACGTCGAACCGCTGCAAACCTTGGACCCACTGGCCGTTGATCAGGGCGTCCGTGCGCAGCAGGCCAGGGTCGTTGAGCAGTGCGAGGGGGGAGGTCTTCATGTCCATGGGGTCTCCGGTGCTGGGGCGCCCGCAAAGCCCGCGGTGACTCTAGGGGCGATGGGTGTGAATCAATTGCAACCCAAAAGGATAGCCGGTCGCATGGCCGTGCGCTGTCGTGCGTGCGCCACCCCAAACCTATAATTCGACGCTCCATGAGCACAACCACCTTCACAGTCGCGGACATCCGCCAATCCTTCCTCGATTTCTTCGCGGCAAAAGGCCACACGGTGGTGGCGTCCAGCCCGCTGGTGCCCGGCAACGACCCGACGTTGATGTTCACCAACTCGGGCATGGTGCAGTTCAAAGACGTGTTTCTGGGCACCGACAAGCGCTCCTACGTGCGCGCGGCTTCCGTCCAGGCCTGCCTGCGCGCCGGTGGCAAACACAACGACCTTGAAAACGTGGGCTACACCGCGCGCCACCACACGTTTTTCGAGATGCTTGGCAATTGGAGTTTTGGCGACTATTTCAAGCGCGACTCGCTCAAGTGGGGTTGGGAACTGCTGACCCAGGTCTATAAGCTGCCACCTGAAAAGCTCACCGCCACGGTCTACATCGACGACCAAGAGGCCTACGACATCTGGACGCAGGAGATCGGCCTGCCGCCGGAAAGGGTGATCCGCATCGGCGACAACAAGGGCAAAAAGTACGCGTCCGACAACTTCTGGATGATGGCCGACACCGGCCCCTGCGGCCCGTGCAGCGAGATCTTCTACGACCACGGGCCCCACATCCCCGGCGGCCCACCTGGCAGCCCCGGCGAAGACGGCGACCGCTTCATCGAGATCTGGAACCACGTGTTCATGCAGTTCGACATGCAGCCCGACGGCAGCCTGGTCAAACTGCCCGCGCCGTGTGTGGACACCGGCATGGGCCTGGAGCGCTTGGCGGCGATCTTGCAGCATGTCCACAGCAACTACGAAATCGATCTGTTCGACGCGCTGATCAAGGCCGCCGCGCGTGAGACCGGTTGCACCGACCTGCACAACAAGAGCCTCCGGGTGATCGCCGACCACATCCGCGCCACCGCTTTTTTGGTGTCCGATGGCGTCTTCCCCTCCAACGAAGGCCGGGGCTATGTGCAACGCCGCATCGTCCGGCGCGCCATCCGCCACGGCTACAAGCTGGGGAAAAAGACCCCGTTCTTTCATAAGCTGGTGCCTGATTTGGTCGCCTTGATGGGCGATGCCTACCCGCGCCTCAAGGCCGACGCGCTGCGCATCGCCGACGTGCTCAAGACCGAGGAAGAGCGCTTCTACGAGACCCTGGCCACCGGCATGGAGATTCTGGACTCGGCCCTGGCTGGTGGCCAGACTGTGCTGCCTGGTGATGTGGCGTTCAAACTCCATGACACCTACGGCTTTCCGCTGGACTTGACCAACGACGTCTGCCGCGAGCGCGACGTGTCGGTGGATGACGCGGGCTTTCAGGCCGCGATGGAGCGTCAAAAGGCCCAAGGCCGCGCCGCAGGCAAGTTCAAGATGGACCGTGCGCTGGACTACACCGGCCCCGGGCATCCCTTCACTGGCTACGAGCGCCTGGAAGAACCCGCCCGCGTGTTGGCACTCTACAAAGACGGCACGCCGGTGCAACAACTGGCCGCGGGCCAGGCTGGCGTGGTGGTGCTGGACACGACCCCGTTCTACGCCGAGAGCGGCGGCCAGGTGGGCGACGCCGGTGCGTTGAGCGCCGCCGGCCTGCGCTTCACAGTGGAGGACACGCAAAAAATCAAGGCCGACGTCTTCGGCCACCACGGCACCCAGGCCGAGGGCACGCTCAAGGTGGGCGACGCGGTCACCGCCCAGGTGGACATGGCCCGGCGGCAGGCCACGGTGCGCAACCACTCGGTCACCCACTTGCTGCACAAGGCCTTGCGAGAGGTGCTGGGCAGCCATGTGCAGCAGAAGGGCAGTCTGGTGGACGCGGACAAAACCCGATTCGACTTCACCCACAACGCCCCGGTCACCGACGCGCAGATCCGCGAGATCGAACGCCGTGTCAACGACGAGATCTTGGCCAACCAACCGGCCCAGGCCCGGGTGATGGACCTGGAGTCGGCCCAGAAAACCGGCGCGGTGATGCTGTTCGGCGAGAAATAC
This sequence comes from Comamonadaceae bacterium, assembly GCA_027490925.1. Classification (GTDB taxonomy): domain Bacteria; phylum Pseudomonadota; class Gammaproteobacteria; order Burkholderiales; family Burkholderiaceae_C; genus PCRC01. The sequence goes on along the minus strand of JAIXXF010000015.1, from coordinate 596 downwards.
GGCGAAACCGTGCGTGTGCTCGACATCGGCACCAGCCGCGAGTTGTGCGGCGGCACCCACGTGCAGCGCACCGGCGACATTGGTTTCTTCACCATCTCCGCAGAAGGCGGTGTGGCCGCCGGTGTGCGCCGCATCGAGGCGCTGACGGGTCACAATGCCCTGGCCTATGTCCAAGGCATGGAAACGACCCTTGGTGGCGTGGCAGGCACGCTCAAGGTCACGCCCGGTGAACTGCCCGCCCGCGTGGGCGCGATGCTGGAGCAGGTCCGCGACCTGGAGAAAGAACTCAGCGCGCTCAAGAGCCGCCTGGCGTCGTCCCAAGGCGACGAATTGGCGAATCAAGCGCTGGAGGTCAATGGCCTCAAAGTGCTGGCCGCGACGCTGCCCGGGGCCGACGCGAAAACCCTGCGCGAAACCCTGGACAAGCTCAAGGACAAACTCAAGACGGCGGCCATCGTGCTGGCGGCGGTGGACGGCGACAAAGTGCAGCTCGCGGCGGGTGTGACGGCCGACAGTGTGGGCCGAGTCAAGGCCGGTGAGTTGGTGAACTTTGTGGCCCAGCAGGTGGGCGGCAAAGGCGGCGGTAAGGCCGACTT
>JAIXXF010000042.1 GCA_027490925.1 Comamonadaceae bacterium | reverse complement strand
CGAGCCCATCCTGATCGAAGGCAAGGCCATCCAGCTGCACCCGCTGGTGTGTGCGGCTTTCAACGCCGACTTCGACGGCGACCAGATGGCCGTCCACGTGCCGCTGTCGGTGGAAGCGCAGATGGAAGCCCGCACGCTGATGCTGGCCTCCAACAACGTGCTGTTTCCAGCCAACGGCGAGCCGTCCATCGTGCCATCGCAAGACGTGGTGCTGGGCCTGTACTACACCACCCGTGAACGCATCAACGGCAAAGGCGAAGGCCTGGTGTTCTCTGACGTGGGCGAAGTCCAGCGCGCTTTCGACGCGGGCGAGGTCGAGCTCACCGCCAAGGTCAGTGTGCGCATCACCGAGTGGACCAAAGACAAAGCCACCGGCGAGTTCACGCCTTCGACCAAGCTGGTGGACACCACCGCCGGTCGCGCGTTGTTGAGCGTGATCCTGCCCAAGGGCCTGCCGTTCGCCAACATCAACAAGGCGCTGAAGAAGAAAGAGATCTCCAAGCTGATCAACGTCTCATTCCGCAAGTGCGGTTTGAAAGAGACGGTGGTGTTTGCCGACAAGTTGCTGCAAAACGGCTTCCGCCTGGCCACCAAGGCGGGCATCTCCATCTGCATCGACGACATGTTGGTGCCCAAGGAAAAGCACAACATCATCTCGCGCGCCCAAAAAGAGGTTAAAGAGATCGAGCAGCAATACGTCTCGGGTCTGGTGACCGCTGGTGAGCGCTACAACAAGGTGGTGGACATCTGGGGCAAGTCAGGCGACGAAGTGTCCAAGGTGATGATGGCCCAACTCTCCAAAGAGAAGGTCATCGACCGCCACGGCAAAGAAGTCGAGCAAGAGTCGTTCAACTCCATCTACATGATGGCCGACTCGGGTGCCCGTGGCTCTGCGGCCCAGATTCGCCAGGTGGCTGGCATGCGTGGCCTGATGGCCAAGCCCGACGGCTCCATCATCGAGACGCCGATCACCGCGAACTTCCGCGAAGGTCTGAACGTGCTGGAGTACTTCATCTCCACCCACGGCGCGCGCAAAGGCTTGGCCGACACCGCCCTGAAGACCGCCAACTCCGGCTACCTCACCCGCCGTCTGGTGGACGTGACGCAGGACTTGGTGATCACCGAAGAAGACTGCGGCACCGCCGACGGTTCTGTGATGCGCGCCATCGTCGAAGGCGGTGAGGTCATCGAATCCCTGCGTGACCGCGTGTTGGGCCGCACCGCGTCGGAAGACGTGGTTCACCCTGAAACCCAAGCCGTGTTGGTGGCGGCTGGCGAAATGCTGGACGAAGACAGCATTGAAGAGCTGGAAGCCGCTGGTGTGGACGAGGTCAAGGTGCGCACCGCACTGACCTGCGAGACCCGCTTCGGCCTGTGCGCCAAGTGCTACGGCCGCGACCTGGGCCGCGGTGGCTTGGTCAACGGTGGCGAAGCGGTGGGTGTGATCGCCGCGCAGTCCATTGGCGAACCCGGCACCCAGCTGACCATGCGCACTTTCCACATCGGCGGTGCGGCATCGCGTGCGGCGATCGCCTCCAGCGTGGAAGCCAAGTCCAACGGCAGCATTGGCTTCAACGCCACGATGCGGTATGTGACCAACAGCAAAGGCGACCTGGTGGTGATCGCCCGTTCAGGTGAAATCGTCATCCACGACGAGCAAGGCCGGGAGCGCGAGCGCCACAAGGTGCCTTATGGCGCGACCCTGACGGTCAAGCCGGACCAGGCCATCAAGGCCGGTACCGTGCTGGCGAACTGGGACCCGTTGACCCGACCCATCATCACCGAGTTCGCGGGCCAGACCAAATTCGAGAACGTCGAAGAAGGCCTGACCGTGGCCCGTCAGGTGGACGAGGTCACCGGCCTGTCCACCCTGGTGGTGATCGATCCGAAGCGCCGAGGCTCGGTCAAGGTGGTGCGGCCCCAGGTGAAACTGGTCGATGCGCAAGGCCAAGAGGTCAAGATCCCTGGCACCGACCATTCGGTGACCATCGGCTTCCAGGTGGGTGCGCTGATCCAGGTGCGCGATGGCCAAGACGTGGGCCCCGGCGAAGTGCTGGCCCGTATCCCGATCGAAGGCCAGAAGACCCGAGACATCACCGGTGGCTTGCCACGTGTGGCCGAGCTGTTCGAAGCCCGTACGCCCAAAGACAAGGGCATCTTGGCTGAAATGACCGGTACCGTGTCGTTCGGCAAAGAGACCAAAGGCAAGATCCGCTTGCAGATCACCACCCCCGAAGGCCAGGTGCACGAAGAGCTCGTGCCCAAGGAGAAAAACATCCTGGTGCACGAAGGCCAGGTGGTGAACAAGGGCGAGAGCGTCGTGGACGGCCCGGCCGATCCGCAGGACATCTTGCGCTTGCTGGGCATGGAAGAACTCGCCCGATACATCGTCGACGAGGTGCAGGACGTCTACCGCTTGCAAGGTGTGAAGATCAACGACAAGCACATCGAGGTGATCGTTCGCCAGATGCTGCGCCGCGTCGTGATCGAGTCGGTGGGCGACTCCAGCTACATCGCGGGCGAACAGGTCGAGCGCAGCGAGATCTTGAACACCAACGACGCGCTGCGCGCCGAAGGCAAGGTCCCTGCGACCTACAGCAACCTGCTGCTGGGCATCACCAAGGCGTCTTTGTCGACCGACTCGTTCATCTCTGCGGCGTCGTTCCAGGAAACCACCCGCGTGCTGACCGAAGCGGCCATCATGGGCAAGCGTGACGAACTGCGTGGCCTGAAAGAAAACGTCATCGTGGGTCGGCTCATCCCCGCTGGCACCGGTATGGCATACCACAAGGCCCGCAAAGCGAAGGACGAAATGGACGAAAGCGAACGCCGCGCGATCGCCGAGTCCGAAGCCGCCGAGTTGGCTGGTCTGTCGCCCGAGCAGGACAGCGAAGTCACCAGCGACTGAGCCGCCGAGGAAAGCGCCTCCCAGTGCGTTGGGCGGCGCTCCTACTTCAATAGCGCCCCAAGCAGGAAATACGCCGGCTTGGGGCGTTTTTCATTTGAAAATTAGCCTCACATGGTCAAAATTGCCTCTATCAGCCCATTTTTGGGCGTTTGCCCTGGCGGCACCACATGAGCGCCGCGCACCCCGCGCCGGTGGCCCTTTGGCAACAGCTCCAGCAGGTCGCGGTCGTGCTCGACGCGGTGCGGTCGGGCCGGTCGCTCACACCTGCGCTGGATGCGGTCGAGGGGCGGTTGCGCCCCGGCGTACAAGCCCTCAGCTTCCATGTGCTGCGCTGGCTGGGGCGGGCCGAAGCCTTGCGCGACCAGCTGGCGCGCCGTCCGCCGCCGCCCTTGCCCGACGCGCTGCTGTGCAGCGCCTTGGCTTTGGCGTGGCGCACCGAGGACGCGCCCTACGAGCCCTTCACATTGGTGGACCAAGCGGTCGAGGCGGCCAAGCGCCACCCGGCCATGCGCGCACAGGCCAGCTTCGTGAACGCCTGCCTGAGGCGGTTCCTGCGCGAGCGCGACGGCTTGATGGCCCGCATCGCGCACAACGCGGTCGCGGTCTGGAACCACCCGCGTTGGTGGGTTGAGCGGCTCAAGCGTGACCACCCGGCGCATTGGCAAGACATCTTGCGCGGAAACAACACACCGGGCGCCATGGTGCTGCGGGTCAACCTGCGCCGAACCAGCCAGGCGAACTACCTCGCCGAGCTGGCCCGGGTGGGCCTCGGTGCCGCTGCGTTGAACGCCCCGCCTGGCTTTCCAGCCAGCGGCATCGTGCTGAAGAACGCCTGCGCGGTGCATGACTTACCGGGTTTTGCCGATGGCTGGGTGTCCGTTCAAGACCATGCGGCCCAGATGGCGGCGCCGCTGCTGTTGGCGGGGCTGACCGCGCCAGCGGCCGGTCGGCTGCGGGTGCTGGACGCCTGCGCCGCCCCCGGGGGCAAAACCGCGCACCTGCTGGAACTGGCCGACGCCGACCTCTTGGCGCTGGACGTGGACGCGGTCCGTTGCCAGCGCATCGGGCACAACCTGGCGCGCCTGGGGCTGCGGGCCGAGGTGCGCTGCGCCGACGCGGCCGAGCCCGACACCTGGTGGGACGGCCGACCGTTCGATGCGGTCTTGCTGGACGCTCCATGCACCGCCTCGGGCATCGTGCGCCGACACCCCGACGTGCGTTGGCTGCGCCGCCCCACCGACGTCGACCAACTCGCCGCCACACAGGCGCGTCTGCTGAACCGGCTGTGGCCCCTGGTGCGACCGGGCGGCCGCCTGCTGTACGCCACCTGCTCCGTCTTCAAGGCCGAGGGCGACCAGCAGGTCGAAACGTTTGTTGCGCACAACACCGACGCCCGTTGGTGCCCCTCTCCGGGGCATTTGCGACCCGCCAGCGGACGGTCTGGCGGGGTCTTCCCGGACAATGCACAGGGTGAACACGACGGCTTTTACTACGCCCTGCTGGACAAGCTGGACACCCGCTGAGCCGGGCCAGCGCCCGCCCGTTGGGTGGCGCCGTTGGGCCATCGGCGCGCTGCTGGCGCTGCTGAGCTGGTGCGCCCCCGCACACGCCGACGGCAGTGACATCGACGTGGTTGACCTCCGCGTGGAGCAGGGCGACGATGGCTTGTACCTGTCGGCTGGCGTGCCGTTTGAACTGCCTGCCATCATGGAAGACGCGCTGGCCAAAGGCATCGCGCTGCACTTCACGGCGCAGGCGGTCATTCTGCGCGAACGCTGGTACTGGTACGACAAGCCCGTGGCCACCGCCACCCGGCAGTTCCGGCTGTCTTTCCAGCCGCTCATCCGCCGTTGGCGCCTGCAGGTCGTGACCGACGGCCCGGCGCTGGCCTTGAGCCAGAATTTCGACACCCTGCCCGAGGCCCTGTCTGCCCTGCAGCGCATCGCGCGTTGGCGGGTGGCCGACAGCCAAGCGCACAAGCCCGGTGCGAAACAAAACCTGGCCTTTGTGTTCCAGCTCGACTCCGGCAAGCTCCCGCGGCCGTTCCAGATCGGTAACCTGGGCCAAAAAGATTGGAACCTGGTGGTGCGCCGCAACCAGCGCCTGGTGGTGGAGCCTGCGCAGTGAGGGGCACCGCGCCGCTTGGGTCGCCAGAGACGCCCACCGGCGCGGCAGCTGCCCCCGCACAAGCCACCTCGCGCGGGTTGCGTTGGGGCTTGCTGGTCGGCGCTGCCGCGGTGGCCGCCATCGGCCTGGTGCTGATGTTTTTGCTCACCCAGGCCACCAACAACCAGGCCTTGTACGAGCGCAACTACCCCCGCCTGTTCGCCATCAATGTGGCCGTGGCCGCCCTGCTGCTGGCCACCATTGTGTGGATCGCGTGGCGGCTGATCGCGCGCCTGCGGCGTGGGCGGTTTGGCAGCCGCTTGTTGGTGAAGCTGGCGGCCACCTTCGCGCTGGTGGGCTTGCTGCCCGGTGTGTTGGTCTATGTGGTGTCTTATCAGTTCGTGTCGCGGTCCATCGAGAGTTGGTTCGACGTCAAGGTGGAGGGTGCGCTCGACGCGGGCCTGAACCTCGGGCGGGTCACGCTGGACACCCTGGCGGCCGACCTCGCCAACAAAACCCGGGCGGCGGGCGGGCAGTTGGTGGGCGTGCCCGACGCCACCGCAGGCATCGCCCTGGCCCGCTTGCGGGACCAGCTCGTGGCCAGCGACGTCAGCCTGTGGACCGCCAGCGGACAACTGATCGCTGGCACTGGCGAGTCGCGGTTCCAACTCAATCCCGAGCGCCCCACGGCACAACAGCTTCGGCAGGCGCGGGGCCAACGGGCCATCACCCAGATCGAAGGTCTGGACGACATCGCCTCGCCCACGCCCAGCGCTGCCGTGGCCCAGCCGCGCATCAAGGCGCTCGTGCTGGTTCCGGCCTCCAGCGCCGACCTGCTCAACGAGAGCCGTTTCCTGCAGGTCACCCAGCGCTTGCCCGCGAACCTGATCGCCAACGCCGCCGCCGTGACCGAAGCCAACCGCGAATACCAGGAGCGCGCGCTCGGTCGTGAGGGGCTGCGCCGCATGTACATCGGCACGCTGACTCTCAGCCTGTTTTTGTCGGTGTTTGGCACGGTGTTGCTGGCGGTGCTGCTGGGCAACCAACTGGCCCGGCCGCTGCTGGTGTTGGCCGACGGCGTGCGCGAGGTGGCTGCCGGTGACCTGCGGCCCAAGGCGGTGCTGCAAAGCCGCGACGAGTTGGGCGGCCTGACCAGAGCGTTCGCCGACATGACGCAGCAGCTGGCCGATGCCCGCGCCGACGTGGACGCCAGCATGGTCCAGGTCAGCGCGGCCCGCGCCAACCTGCAAACCATTTTGGACAACCTGACGGCTGGCGTAATGGTGCTGGACGACCAGGGGGTGGTGCACAGCGCCAACCCCGGCGCCACCCGCATCTTGCGCGCGCCCATGGCCGCGCACCTGAACCAGCCGCTGAGCAGCATCCCGGGGCTGGAAGAGTTCGGCCAGGCGGTGCTGAACCAGTTCCAGACCTTGCAAGCCGAACGCCAGCTGCACGGGCTCGACCACTGGCAGCAATCGTTCGAGCTCAATGCCGCCAAGTCCGGCGTCCCGGCCGACACCATCAGCCTCATTGCCAGAGGCGCTGAAATGCCTGGCGGCGCTTGGCTCCTGGTGTTCGACGACATTTCCGAGGTGGTGTCGGCCCAGCGGGCACAGGCTTGGGGCGAGGTCGCGCGGCGGCTGGCGCACGAGATCAAGAACCCCCTCACGCCCATCCAGCTGTCGGCCGAGCGCCTGGCCATGAAGCTGGACGGCAAGCTCGCCACCCCAGAGCAAACCGTATTGACCAAATCGGTCAAGACCATTGTTGACCAGGTGGACTCGATGAAACGCTTGGTCGACGAGTTCCGCGACTACGCCCGTCTGCCCGCCGCTGAGCTCAAGCCGCTGCAACTCAATCAGGTGATTGCCGACGTGCTGCAGCTCTACCCATCCAACACCACCCTGGCCCCGGTCAGCGCCGACCTCGACCCCGACTGCCCGCCCGTCCTGGGCGACGTCCACCAACTGCGGCAAGTGCTGCACAACCTGCTACAAAACGCACAAGACGCGGCCGAGGGCCGCACCGACGCGGCAGTGAGCGTGCGCACCCGGTGGGTGCCCGGCTCGCGGCGGGTGCGCCTGAGCGTGCGCGACAACGGCCCCGGGTTTCCAGAGCACATCCTCAAGCGTGCGTTCGAGCCCTACGTCACCACCAAGGCCAAAGGCACCGGCCTGGGCCTGGCGGTCGTGAAAAAAATCGCGGATGAGCACAGTGCCCGCATCGACCTCAACAATCGGGGCGAGCTTGGCGCAGTTCAGGGTGCGGAAGTGTCGCTATCATTCACAGTTGTGAATTGACAACACCGCGCGCGCAGGGCCCACCGGCTGGGCCCGCGCCAGAGCAAAGGCGATTTCCGCAACATGGCAAACATACTGGTGGTGGACGACGAACCTGGCATACGGGAGCTGCTGTCTGAGATCCTGAACGACGAAGGCCACAACGTCGAACTGGCCGATGACGCCAGCCAAGCCCGTGCCGCCCGGCAACGCGCCCGCCCCGACCTCGTATTGCTCGACATCTGGATGCCCGACACCGATGGCGTCACTCTGCTCAAAGAGTGGTCCGCCAGCGGCGCGCTCACCATGCCAGTCATCATGATGAGCGGCCACGCCACCATCGACACCGCGGTCGAAGCCACCCGCATCGGCGCCCACGCCTTTCTGGAAAAACCCATCACGCTGCAAAAGCTGCTCAAAGCGGTGGAAAGCGGGCTGGCCAAAGCCCAGGGCCGCAGGCCCGGTGTGCTGCCCACCGAACGCATTGGCGACGAGTCGCCCACCGACAGTGCCACGCCGACTTTGGCGCCGTTGGCACCGGTCAAGACGGCTGGCCCCCAACCCGAACAAAACTTCTTTCTGGACCAACCCCTGCGCGAGGCCCGTGACCATTTCGAGAAGGTGTACTTCGAGTTCCACCTGACCAAAGAAGGCGGCTCCATGACCCGCGTGGCCGAGAAAACCGGCTTGGAGCGCACCCACCTGTACCGCAAGCTCAAACAGCTCGGGGTGGACCTGTCGCGCGGGAAGCGCGGCACGGCCTGAAGACGCAAAACACCCCGCCAGCGGTGCTATAATGCGGCGCTTGGCCCGGTAGCTCAGTCGGTAGAGCAGAGGATTGAAAATCCTTGTGTCGGTGGTTCGATTCCGCCCCAGGCCACCAAGTTGATCTGATCCGCCACCATGTGGGTCAATAAAAGGTCAATCATGCGGGAATAGCTCAGTTGGTAGAGCGATACCTTGCCAAGGTATAGGTCGAGAGTTCGAGCCTCTTTTCCCGCTCCATCTTAAAAAAGCCCGTCCTTGTGACGGGCTTTTTCTTTGTGGCGCACCGCGCTTGGCAGTGTGGCACGGCCCCGTTGGGTGCGACGGTGTGCGGTGGCTGGCCTTTGCCTGGGCGGTGTCGCACCGGGCCGGTGCTGTATGGGAGCGGGGGCGTGATGGTGTGAAGGGCAGCGCCGCGACGGCCGCCACTCAGGCCGCGTCGGCCGCTTTGGTGGGGCGGCTGACCAGCCACACGCCCGCCAGCACCAGCGCCGCGCCGAACAGCTGTTGGGCAGAGATGGTTTCTTCCAACAACGCCCAGCCAAAGAAGATGGTCAACACGGGGCCCAGGGTGCCGATCAGCACCGCCCGCGCAGACCCGATGCGGCGGATCGCCGCCGACTGCCACAGCACGGGCAGCACGGTGGAGAAAATCGCCATGCCTACGCCATAGGCGTACACCGGCAACGGCAAGACCAGGGCTTGCCACGGCTGACTCACCACGAAATGCAACTGCGTGGCGATGGCCGAGACCAGAATGGCCCACGCGCCGAAGCGGATCGCGCCAAGCCGCTTCACCCCCACGGCCGCACCGGCGCTGTACATCGCGTACGACACCGCCGAGCCGAACACAAAGCCCGCACCCACCCAGACCGCGTGCACGTCGCCAGCGACCTTCAGGTCGTGGGCGAAGGCCAGCCCGATGCCTGCGTAGGTCAGCACCAGCGCGCCGACCTGGCCCCGGTCCAGCCGCTGGCCCATGAAGCACACGCCGATCAGCACCGTGATGGTGGGGTAGATGAACAAGATCAGCCGCTCCAGCGCGGCCGAGATGTACTGCAGGCCAATGAAGTCCAAGATGCTGGCGCCGTAGTAGCCCAGCAGCCCCAGCGCCAGCAGCCACGCCGCGTCGCGCCGGTTCAGGGGCGGGGCATGTCGTCCCGACCACCAGGCCAGCACCAACACGCACGGCAATGAAAACCCCATGCGCAGGGCGAGCAGGGTGATCGCTTCCACCGGCGCGGTGGCATAGGCCAGCTTGACGAAGATGGCCTTGAACGAAAAACCAAACGCGGCCAGCACCGCGAGCACGGTGCCCCAACGTTCGTTAGACCAGTGTTGCCAAGGCATGCGTGCCGCTTTCGCCAGTGTGGTGATGTGCCCAATGCTAATGGGTCGGGGCTGGCGCCATCAGGGTGACCTGCCGCACAGACCCACCCTGGCGTCGGGGCCCAAGCTGGGGCCTTCTTCAACCCGATGGAGTGACCCGTGAAAACCGATGCCCAACTCAAGACCGATGTGCTGGACGAGCTCAAATGGGAGCCGTCTGTGAACGCGACCCACATTGGGGTGCAGGTGCGGGATGGCGTGGTGACCTTGATGGGCCACGTGGACAACTACGCCGAGAAATGGCACGCCGAGCGCGCCACCCAGCGCGTGGCCGGTGTGCGCGCCGTGGCGGTGGAAATGACCGTCAAGCTCAATGGCGTGAGCGCACGAACCGATGCCGACATCGCGAGTTCGGCCGCGCAGGTGTTGGGTTGGATGAACAACCTGCCTCCAGGAGCGATCAAGGTGTCGGTCGAGGGCGGCTGGGTCACGCTCAGCGGCACGGTGGACTGGGAGTTCCAGCGCCACTCGGCCACCCGCGCAGTGCGCTACCTGCTGGGTGTGGTCGGGGTCAGCGACCAGGTGGCGCTGAAGTCGCACCCGGTCAAGCCCAGCGCGGTGAAGTCTGACATCCTGGCCGCGCTGCACCGCCGGGCCAATGCCGAGGCCAGCCACATCGTGGTGGACGTCAACGGCGCCGAGGTCACACTGACGGGCACCGCGGGCAGTTGGTCCGAGCGCGAACTGGTCAAGCAGTCCGCATGGAACACGTCGGGCGTGAACAGCGTGGTGGACAAGATCGCTGTGGCCTATTGAGCCCGCCTGAAAGAGCGCAGCGTTGAGCCTTCGCGATCAGGCGGCTTCGCTCCGGTTTCCACCCCTTGACCGACCACGCGCCGCGCTGGCGCAGGAGCCCCGCCGTGACACCACCGCCCCCTGAATGGCTTTGGCTGGACGAGTCCCACACGGTGGGCCATGCCGAACTGTGCGACGCCTGCGGCCTCGGGCCGGGCGACCTCGACGAGCTGGTGGATTACGGCGCATTGACACCGTTGCCCGACGGCCCAGCGGGGCCCCGCTTCAGCGCCCAATGCTTGCTGCCGCTGCGCGACGCGGCACGCATGGGCCGGGATTACGACCTCGATCTGTTCACCGTGGGCACGCTGCTGGGACTACTGGCCCGCATCGACGTGCTGGAGCGCCGCTTGCAAGCCCTGGCCGCCCACCCGCCCTGGTATGCCCACGCGCCCCTGCATGGCGGCGGCGCAGCGCACGCGGCGGCGCCGGTTGGGAGCGCAGCAAGCAGATAGATGCTATCAAATCAGTAGCTGTTGACTGAGGTTTTGTAGGGGCTGAAAGCCTGTTTCATCTGATTTTTGGCCTGCACTCGCCGGTACCGCCGCTTTTTTGCTTTTTTGTGGTGTTTTTTGACGTGGCTGGGGTGTCCGCGTGGCGTGTCCCTTGCCGTTGACCCACCGCCCCATCCACCGGTTGACCCCGATGCAGCCCATGAGCCCCGAGCCACCGCACACCCTCGACCGCCGCCTGTCGCTCACCCAGCTGGTGCTGTACGGGGTCGGCACCATCGTGGGCGCGGGCATCTACACCGTCATTGGCGCAGCAGCCGCGCTGGCCGGGTCGGCCTTGTGGCTCAGCATGTTGATGGCTGGCGCGGCGGCCTTGCTCACCGCTTTGTCGTACGCGGAACTGGTGGGCATGTTCCCGCGCGCCGGGGCCGAGTACCAGTTTCTCAAGGCGGCGTTTCCCAAGCTGCCGGTGCTGGCGTTCTTGGCGGGCTTTGTGGTCGCGCTCAACGCCATGGCCACAGCGGCCACGGTGTCGTTGGCCTTTGCGGGGTATTGGCGGGTGTTTGTGGACTGGCCTGCACCGCTGATCGCACTCGGCCTGTTGGGGGCGTGCACGGCCATCAACATCGCTGGTTTGCGGCAGGCGACTTGGGTGGGCATTTCGATGATCCTGGTCGAGGTCGGTGGTTTGTTGCTGTTGGTGGTGTTCGGCTTGTGGCGGGCTGGGGTGCAGGGCGCGGTTTCGGGCTCTGGCGTGCTGGGCGCCGAAGGCGTTCAGGGGTTGGTGCTGCCGCCGCTCAGCGCGTGGCCCGGCGTGTTCGCCGCCACGGCGATGGTGTTTTTTGTGTACATCGGCTTCGAGGACGTGGCCAACTTCGCCGAGGAGTCTCGCCACCCGCGTCGCGACGTGCCGCGCGCCATCGTCTGGAGTGTGGTGGTCACCTCGGCCATGTACCTGCTGGTGGTGTGGGCGGTGCTGGCCAACCTGTCCCCAGCGGCGCTGGCGCGCAGCGAGTCGCCGCTGACCGCGGTGGGCGGGCGGATCGCGCCTTGGCTGGGACAGGTGCTGGCCGCCACCGCGCTGTGCGCCACCGGCAGCACCGCGCTGATCGCGCTGGTGGGCATCAGCCGCTTGCTGTTTGGCATGGGCCGCGACGGCAGCCTGCCCCGGGTGCTGGCCCGCACCACCGCCCGGCGCCGCACGCCCTGGGTGGCCGCGTTGGTGTTGTGTACCGGCGCGGTGCTGCTGTTGCCGCTGCGCGATGTGGGCACCGTGGCCAGCATTTCGGCGCTGGGCATCTTGTGGGTGTTCGTGGCGGTGCACGCGGCGGTGATCGCGCTGCGCTTCAGCGCGCCCGCGCAAGATCGGCCATTCCGCACCCCGTGGTGCGTGGGCCGCTGCCCGGTGTTGCCGCCATTGGGCATGGCGGTCAGCCTGGGGCTGATCACGCAGTTCCGGCCTGTGGTCTACGCCGTGGTGGGTGGCGGGGTGCTGCTGGGCGGGTTGGCGTACGCCAGCACCGCCCGGGCGCGGCGCAAGCACGGCGGGCAGGGCGAGGAAGCGCCCTGTGTGACCACATCACCGCCGCCGTTGCCGACGCTGGTACCCACGCCGGTGCAGCCACCACCCCTGCCTGAGCCGTCACGCCCGCCAGGGCCATGAGCGTGGCGTGCCGCACAGACCCCCGGCCCGCCAGCGCGCACCATGGCCTGTCGCGCCCGTTTTGCGCGTTGCAAAGCTTGGTCTGTGGCCGGCGGCGCGCAGGCCAGACCCCCAGGAGATGCCATGTTCCTCAACCCATTTCTGCCCACGCCACCGCCGCAACGCACCCTGGGGGGCGCGCTGCCTGCCGCGCAAGACCTGCCGCCGCACCCGCTGTTGCCTGGCCTGGGCCCCATCGTGCGGCACTCGGTGTTCACGGTGGACCCGCTCGAAACGCAAGACGGTGTGCCTGTGCGCGTGCAAGCCTGTGTGTGCTGGCAGGCTGCGCCCGAGCGCAACGTGTGGCTGGGCCAGGCGGACACACGGGCCCTGCTGGTGGCATTGGCCAGTACCGAACTCGCTCATGTGCTGGCACGCACCCTGCTGGGCGACTTGATTCAGCAGCGCGGCGCGGTGGACGCGGCCTGGCTGCATGCGCTGCGCGGCCAGGTGAATGACCTGCCGTTGCAGATCGACACCGCCCGCCTGCTGGCCCTGGCCCCTGAGCCGGTCAGTGAAGCCAACCTCACCAGCCGTTGTCTGGCCGCCATGCGCGCGCTGCTGGCGCGCGCCCCGGTCCCGTCCCTGCAACCCGCTGATGACCCTGTCTCTGCCCATGACATTTCAAACGCCCCCGACCCCTGCCATGCCTTCCAGCCTGCCAACGCCGCCTGCGTGGCCCACAGCCCCACACCCACAGGCGCCATGTGCCCCGCGCCAGCCCATGCCCACCATTCAAACCCGGGAATCGGCCCGCACACGCGATGACCCCGAGGCCGACACCGACGCCTCGGCATCGGGCCCGCCCCATTTGCGCGGCATCGCGCGTTGGGTGCCCGGCCGCAGTGGCCCGCACAACGGCGACGCACGGCGGGCGCGCCACAACCCCTGACCGCACGGCCCGTGGTCTGCGGCAGGCAGCGGCTGCGGCGGGTGTGTACGGCACCGTACGCCCAGGCCGATCGCTGGGTTTTCGCTGTGAAAAACGAGCTTCAACCACCCCCAACGGGTGGCCTCTAAGCCGCGTACACTGCGCTCGAAATCGGGGTCGAGCGATGGCCAATCGACGCCACCGCCAACCACCCGCCCACCCGCCCCATGACTCCCTTTCAGGTCGTTGACCCACCGCCAAGGGAGCCCTCGTGAACCCAGAGCACAACGGCTTGGTCGGCCGCTTGTCCAGCGCCGACCAAGCCTGGTTGGTGTCCCGCTGCCAACCGGTGTCGGTCGTGGCCGGACAGGTCCTGTCCAGCGCCGCGCAGCCCAGCGCACACGCGTACTTCGTCGGTACCGCCTGTGTGGTGCTGGCCGTGCCGCACACCGACCACATCGGGCTCGGCGTGGCGGTGATGGGGCGCGAGGGCGCGGTCGGCCTGCCGCTGGCCTTGGGCATGGGCGCCGGGCCCTTCACCTGGCTGGTGCAGTCGAGTGGCACCGCGTGGCGGGTGGACGGCGCGGTGCTGGAACGCTGGGTCGCGCGGCGGCGCGAGGCACTGATGGTGTTCGCCCGCTACCTGTGCGACGTGGCCCAAGAGGTGGCCTTGCTGGCGGGCGCGTCGCAGGGGGGCGACGTCCGGGCGCGGGTGGCGGGCTGGGTGCTGCTCAGCCACCGCCGCACCGGCATGGCCGAACTGCACCTCACACACGCCCATCTGGCCGACATGCTCGGCGTGCGGCGCGCCAGCGTGACTCTGGCTGCGTTGGAACTCAAAAACGCGGGTTTGCTGGACTACCAGCGAGCCCACATTCGGGTGCTGGATCCGGTGGGCTTGGCGGCTGCTGCTGGGGATTGGTTGGCGGAGTCCGCCTGAGGTGGTTGGGCCCGAACGGCCGCACCGATTCAGCCGGGCCCTTACCGCTGAGTGCGGGGCCCGCTTTGGCGTTGGCGGGCAGCGGGTGATGGGGGCGTGCTCATTCGGCGGTGGTTTTGGGCAGCAGCCGGTCGTATTCTTTTTTTACCACCGCGTAGCACTCGCACGTGCGTTTTTCCAGCGCGGGTCGGTCCAACACGGTGATGCGGCCGCGCGCGTAGCGGATCAGCCCGGTGGCCTGCAGCTTGAGTGCGGCTTCGGTCACGCCCTCGCGGCGGACGCCCAGCATGTTGGCGATCAGCTCCTGGGTCATCACCAGCTCGTTGCTCGGCAGGCGGTCCAGGCTCAGCAGCAGCCAGCGACACAGCTGCTGGTCCAGCGTGTGGTGCCGGTTGCACACAGCGGTCTGAGCCATTTGGGTGATCAGGGCCTGGGTGTAGCGCAGCAGCAAGTGCATCACTGGCGGCGAGGTGTTGAACTGGGCCTTCAGCAGGTCACCGCGCAGCCGCACGCCTGCCCCCGCGCTTTGCACCACCGCTCGGCTCGGGGTGGTGCCGCCGCCCATGAACAGCGACACACCGACCAGGCCTTCCAGGCCCACCACGGCGATTTCTGCCGACGCGCCGTTTTCCATGACGTACAACAACGACACGATGGCGGTGGTGGGGAAGTACAGGTGGCTCAGGGGCCTGCCGGACTCGTACAACACCTTGCCCAGCGGCATGTCGACCAGCTCTAGGTGCGGCACCCATTGCGCCAGTTCAGAAGCAGGCAGCGCGGCCAACAGCTGGTTTTGTAGTGCGGTGGTGGTGATGGACATCACTGGCTTTCTGCCCTTGGCGATCAGTGAACTTCGGACCAAAGTGGTTGCACTGTGAAATGAGTTTAATCGGGCAGGTGGCGCCGTTGTGTGCGGTAGCGAACACAACACATGGGCCGGCGGTGTCTCTGTGGCGGGTGCGCCATGGCGCGGCCAAACCGTGTAGGGCCGCGCTGTCGCCACGCCTGTATGGATGGGTAGCCGTCGGGCGTCTGTGAGCGTTGGCCACGTTCGCTTCAGTGGTTTGGTGTGCGCCAGCGAACCGACCCACCACCACGCACAGCCTAGATTGGGGTCAGCGTTGCGCACCCCGCGCCCGCACCTTGTCGAGGCAATGCACCATGGCCCATGGCAACGCGTCAATCCCCACCCACACACCCGCCGCGCCCCACCAGTCGCCGCGCTGGGCCGAGCCCCCACTGGCCGCCGGTTTGCCCGACCGGCCGCCGCAGATCCCGGTGTTGTTGCAGCGCGGAGCGCCCATGGCCCTGCGTTGGAACGCGCCCAAGGTGGGCCACATCGTCAAGCTGCTGAACGACTCCCTGGCCACCGAGCTGGTGTGCGTGTTGCGCTACAAGCGCAACCAGTTCATGGCACTGGCCGGCGGCTGGCCCGAGATGGCCGAAGAGTTCATGCGCCACGCGAACGAGGAGATGGCCCACGCTGAACTGCTGGCAGGCCGCATCGTGGCGCTGGGCGGCGTCCCCGATTTTTCTCCCCTGGCACTGGCCCAGAACGGCCATGTGGGGTTTGACGAGGCGCGCGACCTTTGCGCCATGACCTGCTGCAACCTGATGGCCGAGCACACGGCGGTGGAGACCTACGCGCAGATCATCGAGCTGCTGCGCGGGACCGACCCGGTCACCCAGCACCTGCTGGAAGACATCGTGCTCGACGAGCTGGACCACGCCCACAGCCTGCACCACTGGTTTGACCAGTTGAGTGCCACGCCGGTGGCCGCCAGCCCGGGCCACTTGCGTACCGCGCCACCCGCATGACGCACAACGCGGGTGGTGCATGAAAAAAGCCCTGCGAGCAGGGCTTTTTCAGCGAGCGAAGAAGGGTCACTTCTTGGCGTCGTCTTTCTTGGCAGCGTCTTTTTTCGCTTCTTCTTTCTTCATGCCGTCTTTGGCTGGGGCCTCTTTTTTCATCTCGTCTTTTTTGCCTGCGTCGGCCGCGCCAGCGTGGCCACCGGCCAAGACTTGACCGCCAACGAGGGACAGGCCCAAGGCCAACAGAACAGCGGAAATTTTCTTCATGGTCGAAGCTCCTGAGGTGACGTGAATGGTGGCCCGGTGACCTTTGTTCGGCAGGGTGCGGGCCTGCGCCCGCACCAACCAGACGGGGGTTCCCCGACCTACTCTGCAACGTTCAAGTTGCCAGGGCATCTTACACACCGCGGCACTGCGGGTTGACCCTGAGCCTTGAGCCGCAGCATGTCCGTGTGCGGCATGAGGTTGATGCGTTTGAGTTGCCCACCTCACGCCGGGTGTTTGCAACACGTGGATGTTCTGTGGTCAAATCAACCTAACGTTTGTTAGGTTAATCCTGTTGGTTTCTTTTTTTGGTGAACACCATGGCTCACGCACAACCCGCCACTTCCGCCCCGCCCCGCGCCCCACTGCACGAGAAATTCCCGTACTTCACGCCAGAGCACGAGATGCTGCGGCAGACCGTGTCGCGCTTTGTGGCCGAGCAGGTGGCGCCCCATGCCGACGCCTGGGAAGAGGCGGGCATGGTGCCTCGCCCGGTGCTCACCGCCATGGGCGAGCTCGGGCTGCTGGGCATCCGCTTCGAGCCCGAGTACGGCGGCAGTGGGCTGGACACCTTGTCCACCGTGGTGCTGGCCGAAGAACTGGGCCGTTCGACCTATGGCGGCTTCGCGGTGACCGTGCTGGTTCATACCGACATGGCCACGCCGCACCTGCACCACGCGGGCACGGCCGAGCAAAAAGCCCGCTTCATGCCCGACATCGTGGCGGGGCAGCGCATCGCGGCGGTGGCGATGACCGAGCCCGATGCCGGGTCGGACCTGGCCTCGATGCGCACCACCGCCCGCCGCGACGGCGACCACTGGGTGCTGAACGGCGCCAAGATGTACATCACCAACGGCGTGCACGGCGAAGTCTTTTTTGTGGCGGCAAAAACCGGCGAGCCGGGCCGCAACCACCAGATCTCGATGTTCATCGTGGAAAAGGGCACGCCCGGCTTTCGCGTGGCCCGGCCCTTGAAGAAGCACGGCTGGCTGTGCAGCGACACAGCGGAGCTGGTGTTTGACAACTGTCGCATCCCGGCCAACAACCTGTTGGGCGAAGAGCACAAAGGCTTCTACGCGCTGATGAAGAATCTGCAGAACGAGCGCATCGTGTTGGCGGCACAGGCCATGGGTGAGGCGTCCAAGGCGATCGAGCTGGCGCTTGACTGGGTCACCCAGCGAAAGGCATTTGGCGCCACCTTGTGGGACAAGCAGGCCATTCGCCACCGCCTGGCCATGCTGAGCGCACGGGTTGAAGCGGCCAAGGCCCTGGTCTACAACACCGCCTGGCGCGACGCGCACAACCACCATGTGGTGGCCGAGGCGTCCATGCTCAAAGCGCTTTGTGGCGAGCTGGTCAACGAGGTGATGTACGACTGTGTGCAGTTCCACGGCGGCATGGGTTACATCCGAGAGTCGGCAATCGAGCGCATGAGCCGCGACGCCCGCATCCAGTCCATCGGCGGCGGGGCCACCGAGGTGATGCTGGACGAAATCGCCAAGCGCTTGCGTTGAGCGTGGCGGCTTCCATGACGGTGGCGCCCATCGCACCCGCCGACGCGGCGGGCTCGCGCCAGCAGATCCTGGAGACGGCGGCCCGTCTGTTCCGCCACCACGGCTACGCGGGCACCACGCTGCGCGCCATCGCGACCGAATGCGACATGAAAGCGGGCAGCCTGTACTACCACTTCGCGTCCAAGGACGCGATCGTGGCCGAGGTGCTGGACATCGGCGTGCAGCGGGTGTTCGACGCGGTCAAACAGGCCGTCGCCACCTTGCCGCCCGACGCACCTCTGGTGGACACCCTGCGGTGCGCGATCGAGGCGCATATGCGCGCCTTGCTGCTGTCCCATGACTTCACCTCGGCCAACATCCGCATCCTGGGCCAGGTGCCCGAGCCGGTGCGCGACGGCCACAAGGCGCTGCGCCGCCGTTACGAGCGCTACTGGCTGACCCTGCTCACCGGCCTGCGTCAGCGCGACATGGTGCGCGCCGGAAACGACCTGAGCCGCACTGTGTTCTTTTTGTTTGGCGCCATGAACTGGGCCACCGAGTGGTATCACGAGCGCAAGTCGGCCCTGTCGGTGGTGGCCAGCGAGTTGGCCGACCTCGTGGCCCACGGGCTGCACACCCACGACACCCTGCCCAGCGCGCGCGTGCGCGACGGCGTTTAGGACCCTCATGGCCCCTCAGTCCCATGTCAACCCGCACAGTGCGGCTTTCCAACACAACCAGCGCAGCTACGGCGCGCTTTTGGCCACGCTGCGCGAGCGCATGGTTTGGGCGGTGCGCGGCGGGGGCGAGCAGTTGATGCAGCGGCACATCGCGCGCGGCAAGTTGCCGGTGCGCGAGCGGATCGACCTGTTGTTGGACGTGGGGTCGCCGTTTCTGGAAATCTCACCGCTGGCGGGTTGGGGTCTGTACAACAACGAAGTGCCCTCGGCCGGTGCGGTGGCGGGCATTGGCCTCGTTGAAGGCCAGCACTGCATGGTGATCGCCAACGACGCCACGGTCAAAGGCGGCAGCTTCTTCAAAGAAACGGTGCGCAAGCACGTGCGGGCGCAGGAGATCGCGCTGCAAAACCGGCTGCCATGCCTGTATCTGGTGGACTGCGGCGGCGCCTACCTGCCCGAGCAGGACCAGGTGTTCCCGGATTGGGGGCACTTTGGCACCACGTTCTTGAACCAGTGCCGCATGAGCGCCGAGGGCCTGCCGCAACTCTCGGCGGTGTTCGGGGGGTGCACCGCGGGCGGGGCTTACATCCCGGCGTTGTCGGACGAGGCCATCATCGTCGAAGGCACAGGGCGCATCCACCTGGGGGGCCCGCCGATCGTCAAGGCCGCCATCAATGAGGTGGTGGACGGTGAAACGCTGGGTGGCGCGGCCATGCACACCCGGGTGTCGGGCGTGACCGATTACCTGGCCGCCGACGAGCACCAGGCGCTTGCCAAGTTGCGGCAGATCGTTCGGCACCTCAACCTGCCGCCCGTACCACCTTCCCCCCAATCCACGCCGCGGGAGGTGCTGCCCCCGCGCTTTGATGCCGGGGAGATACCGGGCATTGTGGGCACCGACCTGAAGCTGCCCTACGACGTGCGCGAAGTGCTGATCCGCCTGGTGGACGACAGCGAGCTGCAAGAGTTCAAGCCAGACTACGGCGCGACGCTGGTCTGTGCCACCGCGCACATCCACGGTCGCCCGGTGGGCATCTTGGCCAACAACGGCGTGTTGTTCTCCGAGTCGTCCGTCAAGGGCGCGCACTTCATCGAGCTGTGTAACCAGCGCCACATCCCGCTGCTTTTTTTGCAGAACATCACCGGCTTCATGGTGGGCACCGAGGCCGAGCGGGGCGGCATCGCCAAGCATTCGGCCAAGCTGGTGTACGCCATGGCCACCGCCCGCGTGCCACGGCTGACGGTGTTGATCGGCGGGTCCTATGGCGCGGGCAATTACGGCATGTGCGGTCGCGGCTTCGCGCCGCATTTTCTGTTCGCCTGGCCCAACTCGCGCATCGCCACCATGAGCCCGGAGGTCGCCACCACGGTGTTGACCGAACTGCGCAAAGGCTCGCTCAAGGGCCACAGTGGCGAGGCCGAGCTGGCTGAGTTGGCGCGCGAGACCACCGAGCAGTTCACCCGCCAGAGCGATCCCTACTACGCCACCGGCCGTCTGTGGGACGACGGCATCATCGAGCCAAGCCAGACCCGGGACGTGCTCGGCCTGTGCCTGCAGCTTGTGGCGCAAGCCACGCCCCGGGCTGCTGGCCCGTCACCTGTGTTCAGGATGTGACCGCGATGTTTCAACGCCTCCTGATCGCCAACCGCGGCGAAATCGCGTGCCGCATCATCCGCACCTGTCGACGCCTGGGCATCGAGACGGTGGCGGTCTATTCCGAGGCCGACCAGCACGCCCGCCATGTGGCCGAGGCCGACGTCGCCGTGGCCATTGGCGGGGCCAGCGCGGTCGACTCTTACCTGCGGGCGGACCGCATCTTGGCGGCGGCCGTGGCCAGCGGCGCCCAGGCCATTCACCCCGGCTACGGATTTCTGTCAGAGAAGCTCGAACTGATCGACGCTTGCGAGCGCCATGGCATTGGTTTCATCGGTCCGAACCGCCGGGCCATCGAGGCGATGGGCTCCAAGATCGAGAGCAAACGCATGGCGCGCGCCGCCGGTGTGGCGTGTGTGCCCGGCTATGACGAGGACGACCAGTCCCCCGACCGTCTGCGCGCCGAGGCCTTGCGCATCGGTTTTCCGCTGCTGATCAAGGCCAGCGCCGGGGGTGGCGGCAAGGGCATGCGCCGTGTCGATACGCCCGACGCGTTCGACGCCATGCTGGCCCTGGCCCGCAAAGAGGCGCTCGCGGCCTTTGGCGACGAACGGGTGCTGTTGGAGAAATACATCGTCAACCCGCGCCACTTGGAAGTGCAGCTGGTGGGCGACCGGCACGGCGGGCTGGTGCACCTCTTCGAGCGCGAGTGCTCGATCCAGCGGCGTTTTCAGAAAGTCATTGAAGAGGCCCCAGCCAACCACTTGCCCCAGGCGGTGGCCGAGCGGCTTTACGAGGCCGCGCTGCGCATGGGCCGGGTCATGGCCTACGACAACGCGGGCACGGTCGAGTTCGTGTTGGACGCCGACGACGGCGACACGCCTTACTTCCTGGAGGTCAACACCCGCTTGCAGGTGGAACACCCGGTGACCGAAATGACCACCGGCATCGACCTGGTGGCGTGGCAACTGCGTGTGGCTGCGGGCGAGGCCTTGCCCCTGACCCAGGACCAGATCCAGCGCCGCGGCTGGGCCATCGAGTGCCGTTTGAACGCCGAAGAGCCCGAGCACGACTTCCGCGCCAGCCTGGGCCCCCTGCTGGGCTACGCCGAACCCGCCCAGCAGGTGGGGCTCCGCATCGACAGTGGTTTGCATCCGGCCAGCGAGGTCACGCCCTACTACGACGCCATGCTGGCCAAAGTGATTGGCTTTGGCGCGACCCGTGCCGAGGCCATCGATCGGGCCGCAGTCGGTGTGTCGCAGTTGCGCATCGAGGGTGTGCGCACCAACGCCGGTCTGCTGTTGCAGGTCTTGGCCCAGCCCGCCTTCCAGCAGGTGTTGACGACCCGGTTTCTGGAGCAGCACTTTCCACACGGCCCCTTGCCCGATGCCGCGCACAGCCAGGCGCACGCGCTGGCGGTGGCCACCGCCTGGGCCGCTTGCCAGCCGGTGACGGCCCCGGTTTGGGGCGGCTTGCGTAGCTTCCGGCTCACTGCACCCATGGGTCGGGGCGCGGTGGTCGAGCTGCAATTGCGGGACGTCTCGGCCCAAACCACCGAAGCCGTGCGCTGGATGCAAGTCGGTGACCAGGGGTGGTTTCCCGCTTGCCCCGAACGGCAGGCCACCGCCACCGCCACCGCTGGTGGCTGGGTGGTAGCGGTCACCGAAAGCGATCAGCCGGTGGTCACCGTCCATGTGCGCCACACCGAAGGGGCGCGCTGGTTCAGTTGGGCCCAGGGGCGTAGCCGGGTGTGGGATGTGGTGCACGATCTGGCCCACCGTGGCGGCGCAGGCCAAGCCCAGCATCTGGGCAGCAGCCTGTCGGCGGCGTTGCCGGGGCGCATTTCAGAGGTGGTGGTACAGGCTGGCGACCCGGTCGCTGCCGGCGACCCGGTGCTGACCCTGGAGGCCATGAAGCTCTACCACGGGCTCACCGCGCCAGTGTCCGGCACGGTCAAACAGGTGCATGTGAAGGTGGGCGACATCGTTGGCCAAGGACACTTGCTGGTTGAAATCGAACCCGCGGCCGAACCGGCGGCGGCATGACAGGGGGGACCATGGCTGGTTTGTATTACGAAGAGTTTCAGGTCGGACAGGTGTTCGATCACCCTTGGGGTCGCACCATCACCGAGTCGGACAACACCTTGTTTTCTTGCCTCACGCTGAATGTGCAGCCGCTGCACATCGACCACGAGTTCGCCTCCAAGACCGAATTCGGCAAGCCCCTGGTCAACAGCCTGTTCACCTTGGGCCTGATGATCGGCATGACGGTGAACGACACCACTTTGGGCACCACGATTGCCAACCTCGGCATGAGCGACGTGCGTTTCCCCAAGCCACTGTTCCACGGGGACACGGTCCGCGTGCGCACCACCGTCAAGTCGGTGCGCGAAAGCAGCTCCCGGCCCCAAGCGGGCATTGTGGAGTTCGAGCACCAGGCTTTCAACCAGCACCAGCAGCTGGTGGCGGTGTGTGTGCGCCAGGCCTTGATGCACAAGCGCATCGCGCACGCCGCGGCTTGACCATGGACACCTCTTCGCCCCCCGCTGCGCGCTCGTACCTGTTTGTGCCGGGGAACCGGCCAGAGCGCTTCGACAAGGCTGCCGCCAGCGGGGCCGAGGCCTTGATCCTGGACCTGGAAGACAGCGTTCCGGCGGCAGAGAAAGCGTCGGCCCGCGAGGAGGTGGTGCGCTGGCTCACCCAAACGCCCCCGCCGCTGCCGGTGTGGATCCGCGTCAACCCGCTGGTGAGTTTTCACCATTTGGACGACCTGCAGGCCGTGGCCCGCGCCAAGCCGGTGGGGCTGGTGCTGCCCAAGTGCGAGGGCGTGGACGACCTGTTGTGGCTGGACAAGGTGCTGAGCGAGGTGGAGCGCCGCGCTGGGTGGCCCGCCCGCTCTTTGTGGGTGATGGCAATCGCCACAGAAACCGCCCGCGCGATGCAGCGCATTCACACCTTTGACCACCCCATGCCGCGCCTGGCGGGCATCCTGTGGGGGGCCGAAGACCTGGCCGCCAGCCTGGGTGTGCGCAGCCTGCGTGACCCAGCAGGCCACTACCTTTCACCGGCGCTGCGCGCGCGAGACAGTGCGCTGTTGGCCAGCCATGCGTGTGGCGTCCCAGCGATCGACGCGGTGTTCACCGGGCTGGACCAGCCCGAGGCCCTGGCGGCCGAAGCGCGGGCGCACGCGGCATTGGGCTTCGCGGCCAAAGCCGCCATTCATCCGGCGCAAATCGCGGTGATCCACGCGGCGCTCCAGCCCAGCCCCGACGACGTGGCCTGGGCCCGCGAGGTGGTGGCCGAGTTGCAAGATGGCGCCAGGGCCTCGGGCCGGGTGCGCGGTGCCATGGTGGACCAGCCGCACCTGAACGCCGCGCGGCGCATTTTGCTGCAGCACCGGCCCAGCGCCTGAGCGGGGGCGGGCGCGGTGGCGCTCAGGCGTTGGCGGTGGGGCCGCGCCGACGTGTGGGGCCGACCCGGGCCTCGATGCGCTGGCGTTCGCTGTCGCGCAGACCCAGGGCGAAACCGGCTTCGGCCACCACGAACAGCGGGCCGATGACCAGGCCCATGAGGTCGTCCACAAAGGCCGGTTTCTTGCCTTCGTAGAAGTGGCCAATGAACTGCAACACCCAACCCACCAAGAAGAGGCCCACGCCGCCGATCAGCCACAGCGCCGTGCTCTGCCCTGCGAACCAGTGGCCGAGCCAGAGCGACAGTGCCATGACCACCGCCATCACCGCGCCGTAGCGCAGGTCCAACCGCAGGTAGTAGGCCACCGTGAGGGCGGTCACCCCCAGCGCCGGGGTGAGCCACAGCCCCGCCACATCGACCCCGGGCCTGGACAGCAGCGTGGCGACCGCGACCACGATCATCGGAATGCCCGCAAAGTGGGTGGCGATGTTCCGTGGGTCGCGGTGGTAAGCCGCGTACTGGGCGAGCTGATCGGTCAGGGTTTTCATGGCGGTCTCCTGCTGGCGTTGCGGCGGCGCTCTGGGTGGTGCGGCGGGGTGTGTCGTTCTGGGTGTGTTGTTGGGAGAGGTGGGGTGACTGCGCATGGGCGCTCACCCGGGCGTCTCACCAATCCACCAAGCTTAAACCCACGCTCAGCACGGTGCGTTTGCGGTTGTAATCTACTAAAGAGTCGCCGTAGCCGGTGAAGAGTTGGGTGTGGAGCCGCAGGCCGCCCGGGTCTTGGTGATGGCCACCCTGGCCCAAGGTTTTGTACCACTCCAGGCGGGCCGAGCCGCGGTCCGTGCCGCGCAGCGCGTGGCGCACTGTCACACCCAGCAGGTTGTCGGCGTTCACGTTCCACCACCCGGTGACTTCGGCGCGGCCAATGAAGTCGCTGATGTCTGGGTTGTCATCTGTGGCGCGGTTCTCCGGAATGCGGCGCCACGCCCGCGCCTGGATGCGAAAGCGCTGGTCTTTCTCCAGGCCCGCCATCAGGTAGGCGCGGTTCCAGCTGCGCGACAGTGGCTCGCTTTGGCCATTCGACTGGTGCGACACGCCCAGGCCGCCGTAGCGCAGGCGCCAGCCGCCGGGCAAAGTGGTCTCGGTTGGGTACACGTACACCAGCTCGGGTTCGTGGTCGGTGCTGCGGAACGGGCGCGACAAGGCCTTGTTGAACAGCTGCCAGTACGACTGCTGGGTGTAGCCGAACCACAGCGAGTCGTTGTGTGTGGGGTGGCCGCCGGTCAGCAGGCCCTGCGCGATCTTGGTGCGCACCGAGAGTTGTACCCGTGTCTCGCGGCGGCTGAAGTTGCTCGGCATGGCCACGGTGTTGTTCGGTCCTGGGGACGTGGGGCGCTGGTTGACGCTGTCGGATGCGATCAGCGACAGGCTCAGCGGCCGGTAGCCTCGGATGCCGAAGGTACCGCAGTTGCTGCCGTTGTCCAGCTCCCAAAAGCGCGACAGGTCGGATTGACGGCGGTCCTTGCAGCCGTCCTCGGTGGTCAGTTGTACGGATCGGTGTGGGGGCAGGTTGGCGGACGGCGTGGCGGGTGGCCCGGACACTGAACGTTCCGGCGCGGTGTGTGCAACAGCGGGCGACGCAAACGCCGAGCTCGGCATGGGTGTGGGCCGCGGGTCAGGCGGTGTCATGGGCAACCGGCCCGGCGATCGCGCCCACCGGTCAAAGCAGGCCAGGCGTGCGGCGTCGGCCGCGAGCGCGGTGCACGCCTGCCAGCCGGCGCCAGGGTTTGCCGCGCCAGCGGTCGCATCCGACGGCGTTGGACCGGACTGGGCAAGCGCCTGCGCAGCCAGGCACAGGCCAACGCCCATCCAGGCGCCGAGGTGCCACGGGTGGGCGGTGGTCGGTGTCGCGCCGGGTGTCATGGGCGCTGTGCGCTGTGGTGTCATCTGCGTTTGCCTGTCCGATGTCACAGGGATGGGGGCTTGCCCGCTGGGCCGCAGCGAGGTTCAGCCGTTCTTCGGTGCGGCGGCCTCGGCCAGCGCGGCGCGCTGGGCGAACTCGGCCCGCAGCGCCTTGAGTTTGTCCCGCGGATTTTCCTTCACCGTGGCTGGGTTCAGTGCCATCTCAGCGATGAAGCGGCTGGGCTGTGCCGCCACCATCTCGCGCCCTTTTTTGCGGCGTTTGGTCCAGCTCACGGAGAGGGTGCGCTGGGCGCGGGTGATGCCCACATACATCAGCCGGCGCTCTTCTTGCAGGCGCAACGCGACGTTCTCGTTGGCGGCCTCGTCGTCGCGTTCGGTGCCCCCCTCGTCGCCCAGCTTGAACGGCAGCAGGCCTTCGGTCACACCCACCAGCATCACGTGCGGCCACTCCAGGCCTTTGGCCGCGTGCAGGGTGGACAGGGTGATCACGTTTTGGTCTTGTTCGCGCTCGCTGATGGTGGACAGCAGCGAGATGGTCTGCGCCACTTCCAGCAGGCTTTTCGTGTCGCTGCCGAGCGACACACCGGCGGTGTCGTCGATCTCGCCGCCGCAGCGCTTGGCCATCCAGTCGCAGAAGTCCATCACGTTGGTCCAGCGGGCGGCAGCGAGTTTTTCGCTGTCTTCACCGTCGTACAGGTGTTTCTCGTAGCCGATGTCTTTGAGCCAGGCCATCAAAAAGGCCAAGGCGTCTTCTGCACCGCTGGTGTGGCGGGCACGGAATTCCAGGTCGTTGAGCTGGCGGCCAAATTCCTGCAGGCTGCCCACGGCCCGCGCGGGCAACACACTGCCCAGCGAGTGGCTGAACAACGCCTCGAACAAACTGATTTTGTAGCGGCTGGCGAAGCTGCCCAAGGCTTGCAGCGTCTGGTGGCCAACGCCGCGCTTGGGCGTGGTGATGGCGCGCAGAAAAGCCGGGTCGTCGTCGTTGTTGACCCAGAGTCGGAACCAGGCGCACAGGTCTTTGATTTCAGCGCGGTCAAAAAAGCTCTGGCCGCCCGACACCTTGTACGGCAGGTTGGCCTTGCGCAGCGCCTGCTCGAACACCCGGGCCTGGTGGTTGGCGCGGTACAGCACCGCGAAGTCTTTCAACTCGATGTGTTGCGGCCCGGCGCTGAGCGCAGCCCCGGCCCGGATGCTCTGGATGCGCGCCACCACCCGCTCGGCCTCATGCTCTTCGTTGTCGGCGTCCACCACCCGCACCGGTTCGCCTTCGCCCAGCTCGCTGAACAGCTTTTTGGGGAACAGCTTGGGGTTGGGGCCAATGACGTTGTTGGCCGCTCGCAAGATGGCGTTGGTGGAGCGGTAGTTTTGTTCCAGCTTGACCACTTTGAGCTGTGGGAAATCCACCGGCAGTTTTTTCAGGTTGTCCAGCGTCGCGCCGCGCCAACCGTAGATGGACTGGTCGTCGTCGCCCACCGCGGTGAACCGGGCGCGTTCGCCCACCAGATGTTTGAGTACCTCGTACTGCGTGGCGTTGGTGTCTTGGTACTCGTCCACCAGCACGTGGCCCATCTGGGCCTGCCATTTCTCGCGAACGTCTGCGTGTTCGGCCAGCAGCTTCAGCGGCAGGCCGATCAGGTCGTCAAAGTCCACGCTTTGGTAGGCCGCCAAGCGCTCCTGGTACAGGGCCATGATGCGCGCGGTGATGCGCTCGTTGTCGTCTTTGGCCTGGGTCTCGGCCATCTCGGCGTTCAGGCCCATGTTCTTCCACAGGCTGATGGCCCATTGGTACTGGCGCGCGGTGGCCGCGTCCACCCCGCCACCGCAGTCTTTGATCAAGCCCGTGACGTCGTCGCTGTCCAAGATGCTGAACTGTGGTTTCAGCCCCAGGGCCGCGCCGTCTTGCCGCAGCATTCGCACGCCCAGCGCGTGGAAGGTGCAGACCAGCACCTCTTTGGCTTGGCGGCCGATCAAGCCTTTGGCGCGTTCGCGCATCTCGGCCGCGGCCTTGTTGGTGAAGGTGATGGCGGCGATGCGGTTGGGTGCCAGCCCGGCCTGGATCAGGCGCCCGATCTTTTGGGTGATCACCCGCGTCTTGCCCGAGCCTGCACCCGCCAGCACGAGACACGGGCCGTGCATGTAATTCACCGCTTCTTGCTGGGCGAGGTTCATGCCGGCGGCGGCGGACGGGGGCGTTGGGGAGGCGACGGGCATGCGGGGCGTCAGAAAGCGGTTTCCGAGGGGTCTTTGGTGACAGGACGGCGCCGGGGCGGTGGATCAGGGCGGGACGGGCCGCGCGCTGAGGCGGTTTCACGCGGGCGGCGGTGGCACAGACCCCGGGCCGCGTGGCCAGCCTTGCCGGGCGGGAGCCGCATCATAGCGGGCGAATGGCGGGTCGCGGCCGTGCGGCGCCGGTGTTGAAATCCGCCCGGCCGGGTGTGAAATTTGCGAGCCAGGGCTTTCACGCGCGCCCAAGGCCGACCGGCTGGCCAGACAATGGCGTGGTGCTGAACACTTGGCTGGTCACGTTTCCGTTTTTTGCACTGGTGCTGGCGGGCTTTGTGGCCGCGCGGCAGGGGCTGCTGCCATTGGACGCGATCCCCGGACTCAATGGCTTTGTGCTGTATTTTGCGCTGCCCTGCATGCTCTACCGGTTTGGGGCCAACACGCCATTGGCCCAGTTGCTGGACGCGGGGGTGTTCTTCACCTACCTATTTTGCGCCCTGGTGGTGGTCGCGTTCGTGGTGGCCACCAGCCTGAACCGCCGCATCGGCTGGAACGACGCGGCCTTTGGTGCGTTGGTGGCGGCGTTTCCCAACACCGGGTTCATGGGCGTGCCGCTGCTGGTGGCGCTGCTGGGTCCGCAGGCGGCGGGGCCGGTCATCGTGGCGATCGTGGTCGACATGGTGGTGACCTCTTCGCTGTGCATCGCGCTGTCGCGGCTGGACGCGGTGGGCGAACACGGTGCCCAACGCGCCGCGCGCGACGCGTTGAGCGGCGTGTTGCGCAACCCCATGCCGTGGGCGATTTTTCTGGGTGGCGTGTCGTCGGCCTGGGCGCTGGTGTTGCCCGCGCCGTTGATGAACACCGTGGGACTGCTGGCCGACGCGGCCTCCCCGGTGGCGTTGTTTACCATTGGCGCTGTGCTGGCGCGGTCGCACCTGCGCGCCGCCCAGGGCGGTGCCCAGCCCCCGCCGTTGCGCGACCACTTGCCGGTGGTGGCGGTCAAGCTGGTGCTGCACCCGCTGCTGGTGGCGCTGGTGGGGGCGTCCGCCATCCGCCTCGGTGCGCCGCTGGACCGCTTCGCCTTCACCGTGCTGGTGCTGCTGGCGGCCTTGCCCAGCGCGAGCAACGTGTCGCTGCTGGCGGAAAAGTTCGGCGCCGACAACGGGCGCATCGCGCGCATCATTCTGGTGTCCACCGCGGTGGCGTTCTTCAGTTTTTCTCTGGTGGTGGCGTTGTGGGTCTGAGCGCTGCGCCGTTTGATACGCTTCAGTATTGATAGCAAGAAGAGAAGCGCCTTCGCGGGCTAGAGGCGCTTTTGGCTTGAAAGTTCGGTCCAAATTGGTTTTCAGGCCATTTTTGGGCCCGGCGTGCGACCTTTTGGCTGCGTCCTCTGGTTGGATGGCGCGTCACAAGTCCGCACGTGGGGGTGGCTGCCGCGCGGGCCGCAGAACGGGTTTGGCGTCAGATCGCCAGCGGGTCGACGTCCACCGCCCAGCGGATCACGCCTTTGCCCTCAGGCCCTTGGCGGGTGGCGCGCAGCACCGGTTGCCAAGCGGCGAGGAAGCGCTGCAGCGCCTGGCGCGATGGGCTTTCCAGCAGCAACTGGGCACGTTCTACGTTGGCCACCCGCTGCAGCGTCATGGGCACCGCTGGGTAACGGGTCACGTGTTCGGCCCCAGGCAAGGCGTCGGTGGCGGCGCTGGCGGCCGTCAGGAATGCCTGAGCCGCCTGTTGGGTGCGCGCGTCGGCCCGCACCAGCGCCTGAAAGCTGAACGGCGGCAGTCCCGCCTGGGCGCGTTCGGTCAACTGCTGGTCGGCGAAGGCTGGGTAGTCGTGCTGTCGCAGCGCGGCGTACAGCGGGTGGTCTTTGTGGTGGGTTTGCAGCCACATCTCGCTCACCGTGCCTTGTTGCGCCAGGTAGGCGGCGTCGCGTCCGGCCCGGCCCGCGGCCTGCAGCAGCAGGCTGAACAACCGCTCGGGCGCGCGGAAGTCGCTGGAGAACAGCGCGGTGTCTGGATTGACCGCCGCCACCAAGGTGATGCGCCGAAAGTCGTGGCCCTTGGCGATCATCTGCGTGCCCACCAGCACGTCCACATCGCCCGCGTGCACGTCGGCGAGTTGGCTGGCCAGCGCGCCTTTGTGCCGGGTGGTGTCGGCGTCGATGCGGGCCACCCGGACCGGTTGGCCGTCGGGGCGGCGGACATCGGCCAGCAGCGCGCCGAGCTGCTCTTCGATCTGCTCGGTGCCGCGCCCAATGGGCGCGATGTCTGGGTTGCCACAAACCGGGCAGGCGCGCGGCACGCGCTCGGTGAAGCCGCAGTGGTGGCAGCGCAGCGTGCGGTCGATCTTGTGGAACACCCGGTAGGCGCTGCAGTGGGCGCAATCGCTTTTCCAGCCACAGCCGCCACAGTGCAACACCGGCGCGTAGCCGCGCCGGTTCAAAAACACCATGGCCTGTTCGCCCCGAGCGATCCGTTCGGCGATGGCCGCCATCAGCGGGCCCGAGAGCACGGTGTGGCGCGGCTGGTGCGCCATGTTCACCAGCCGCAGCGTGGGCAAGTCCCCCGCCAGGCCATTCGCTTGACCAATGCGATGGCTCAGGCTCAGGCGCCGATAGCGGCCGCCGTCCACCGCGGGCCGGCTGTGGTGCCAGGTCTCCAGCGACGGCGTGGCCGAGCCCAGCATCACCCGGCAGGGCGTCTCGGACGTTGATTCGAGTTTGGCGCGGTAGATGGCGAGGTCGCGGGCCGAATACCGCGCCCCCTCTTGTTGCTTGTAGCTCGGGTCGTGTTCCTCGTCCACCACGATCAGGCGCAAGGCGGGCAGCGACGCAAACACCGCCATGCGGGTGCCGAGCACGATGCGCGCCTCTTCCAGATGCGCGGCGAGCCAGCTTTGCAGGCGCTGCGGGCCGGTCATGCCGCTGTGCATCGACACCACCACCTGCGGGCCGTGGTGCGCGAAACGGTCGCGGAACCGCGCCTCCAGCTGCGGCGTGAGGTTGATTTCCGGCACCATCACCAGCGCTTGGGCCTGTGGCTCGCGCGCCAGCAGCCGTTGTACCGCCTGGAGGTAAACCTCGGTCTTGCCGCTGCCAGTCACGCCGAACAGCAGCGCCGGCTCGGCCGACGATTCGAAATCCGCCAACGCGGCGGCCTGCTCTGGCGTGAGCGGCTGAGGCGTCGCCGCAGCAACGGGTTCGGTGAGCTGCTCTGCGCGGGGCGCCTGGGCAGGCGTTGCACCGGGGGCCGATGCCTCCGCTCGGGGCGGCCGGTCGGGCGGAGCCAGCGGGCGCTGCCGCCGTTTCAGGCGGCGCGCGAGCTGGGTGGTGTCCAGCCCCCGCAGGGCGGGCGGCAGGGCGGCCAGTGCCACCTCGCCGGTGGCGCGTTGGTAGTAGCGGGCGGTAAAGTCCACCAAGCGGCGCCAGCCGGGCCCCAGCGGCGGCACACCGTCCAGCACCGCCACGATCGGCTTGAGCACGGTGCCGTCGGGCGGGGCGTCCGCTTCATTGGCGTCGTCCCAGACCACACCCAGCAGCTCGCGCTGACCCAGTGGCACCCGAACCAGCGTGCCCGGTGTGAGTGGCAGCTCACTGTCGTAATGCAGCAGGCTGCCCAAAGCGCTGTGTGCCGGGGTGGGGACCAGCACCGTCAGCCGGTGGGGGGCGGGGGCCATGAGAGGGTAGCTTGCGGGTGGAAGTTGAGAAAGACTGGCGAAAGACCACGTAAGTGACTGATTTACAAGGGCTTTCCGGTTCATCCAGTTTTTCTGTGGATAACTTTGTTGATAGCTCGCCTTCGGCCGCGCCAAACCCTTGTGAATCAAGGCTTTGCCTAGATTGCCCGCAAACAGGGCACCAGACGAATCCTATACAAATCAAGCACTTAGCTGCGCTACACGTTTTGTAGCGTGGGTGGCAAAGTTGCCTTTGTCTGGCAAGACCGCATCATATTTTTTGTGCATAAGTCAAGCTGCCTGCAAATATTTAGCGCTGGACAAGCCGGGAAAACCAGTGTTGCGCGCTGGCGCTGCACGGTGCACCCCATGCCCCGTCGGCCGGTCTACCCGCCCCTACCCCCGCATTTTGCGGGAGTACTCATGCACGGCGTGGACCAGCGTGGCCACGTGCTCCGGCGGGGTGAACTGGCTGATGCCGTGGCCCAGGTTGAAGATGTGGGT
>JAIXXF010000019.1 GCA_027490925.1 Comamonadaceae bacterium | reverse complement strand
CCACCCAGATGAAGTCGGTGGGCGAGGTCATGGCCATGGGCCGCACCTTCCAGGAGTCTTTCCAGAAAGCCCTGCGTGGCCTGGAAGTCGGCGTGGACGGCATGAACGAAAAGACCCAGGACCGTGAGGTGCTCGAAAAAGAACTGGGCGCGCCCGGCCCTGAGCGCATTTGGTACGTGGGCGATGCCTTTGCCCTGGGCATGAGCGTGGACGAAGTGTTTGCGCTCACCAAGATCGATCCCTGGTTCCTGGTGCAGATCGAACAGATCGTCAAGATTGAGCTTGAGCTGGAAAGCAAGAGCCTCGATGACATTGATGCCGCCACGCTGCGCGCGCTCAAGCAAAAAGGTTTTTCCGACCGGCGCCTGGCCAAGCAGCTGCGCACCACCGACCAGGCGGTGCGCGAGAAGCGCCGCGCCCTGGGTGTGCGTCCGGTCTACAAGCGCGTGGACACCTGCGCCGCCGAGTTCTCCACCAACACTGCCTACATGTCCTCGACCTACGAGGCCGAAGGCAGCGAGTGCGAGGCCGAGCCGACCGACAAGAAGAAAATCATGGTGCTCGGCGGCGGCCCCAACCGCATTGGTCAGGGCATCGAGTTTGATTACTGCTGCGTGCATGCGGCGCTCGCCATGCGCGAAGACGGTTACGAAACCATCATGGTCAACTGCAACCCCGAGACCGTCTCGACCGACTATGACACCTCGGACCGCTTGTACTTTGAGCCTTTGACGCTGGAAGATGTGCTGGAGATCGTGGACAAAGAAAAGCCGCTGGGTGTGATCGTCCAATACGGTGGCCAAACGCCGCTCAAGCTGGCGCTGGGCCTGGAGGCCAACGGCGTACCCATCATCGGCACCAGCCCCGACATGATCGATGCGGCCGAAGACCGCGAGCGTTTCCAAAAACTGTTGCACGAATTGGGCCTGCGCCAGCCACCCAACGCCACCGCCCGCACCGAAGCCGAGGCGCTGGAAAAGGCCGCCGCCCTGGGTTACCCCTTGGTGGTGCGCCCCAGTTATGTGCTGGGCGGGCGCGCCATGGAAATCGTGCATGAGCAACGCGACCTGGAGCGCTACATGCGCGAGGCGGTCAAGGTCAGCCACGACTCCCCGGTGCTGCTTGACCGCTTCTTGAACGACGCGATCGAGTGCGACGTGGACTGCATTCGCGACGCGGCAGGCGCCACATTCATCGGCGGCGTGATGGAACACATCGAGCAAGCGGGTGTGCACAGCGGCGACTCTGCGTGCTCCTTGCCTCCGTATTCGTTGTCCCAAGCCACAGTCGACGAGCTCAAGCGCCAGTCGGCCGCCATGGCTGGCGCGCTGAACGTGGTGGGGTTGATGAACGTGCAGTTCGCGATCCAGAACACCGAAGGCCAAGACGTGATCTTTGTGCTGGAGGTCAACCCCCGTGCGTCGCGCACCGTGCCCTATGTGAGCAAGGCCACCGGGGTGCAGCTCGCCAAAGTGGCCGCGCGCTGCATGGCTGGCCAAACGCTGGCCGCGCAAGGCATCACCAAAGAGGTGACCCCGCCTTACTTCAGCGTGAAGGAAGCCGTGTTCCCGTTCGTCAAGTTTCCAGGCGTGGACACCATCCTTGGCCCCGAGATGAAGTCCACCGGCGAGGTGATGGGGGTGGGCAAGACGTTTGGTGAGGCGTTTGTCAAGTCACAGATCGGCGCTGGCACCAAGCTGCCGCGATCTGGCAAGGTGTTCCTGACCGTGAAGAACAGCGACAAGCCGAGAGCCGTGGCCGTGGCCCGCGCCCTGCACGCGCTGAAGTTCGAGATCGTCGCCACCAAGGGCACAGCCGCCGCTATCCAGGCCGCGGGCGTTGCCTGCACCGTGGTGAACAAGGTGGCTGAGGGCCGACCGCACATCGTGGACATGATCAAGAACAACGAGATCGCGCTGGTCATCAACACGGTGGAAGAACGCCGCAACGCCATTGCCGACTCCCGCGCGATCCGTACCTCGGCGCTGCTCGCCCGCGTGACGACCTACACCACCATCGCTGGGGCTGAAGCGGCGGTGGAGGGCATGAAGTACCTGGATGAATTGGGCGTTATTTCGGTGCAGGAAATGCACGCGCAGTTGGCCATCTGACCCGCTAGGCGCGGCGCCACCCACCCCAAGTGTTTGGGGGAGAGGGCGCGGCGCAGGGCATACAATGAAAATCATGCGCACCGCCAGTGTGGGCAACGGTCTGGCAGCCGCCAGACCCTTCGTGTTGAATTGACCGCCGCGTGGCCGCCGACAACCTGGCGTGCCACCCCCGGCGGTTTGCTTTTTGGAGTTTGCACCGTGGCCACCATCCCCATCACCCTGCGCGGCTCGGAGAAGCTGAAAGCCGAGCTGCACCGCCTCAAGACCGTGGATCGGCCCGCCGTGATCAATGCCATCGCCGAGGCGCGGGCCCAGGGCGATATCAGCGAGAACGCCGAATACGACGCGGCCAAAGACCGGCAGGGCTTTATCGAAGGCCGCATCCAGGAGATCGAGGGCAAGCTGTCCGCGTCGCTGGTGATTGACCCTTCCACCATCGAGGCCGACGGCAAGGTGGTGTTTGGCTCCACCGTGACTTTGGAGGACGAGGCCAGTGGGGATTCGGTCACTTACCAGATCGTGGGTGAGGACGAGGCCGACCTGAAGCTGGGCCTCATCAACATTGCCAGCCCGATCGCCCGCGCGTTGATCGGCAAGTTTGAAGGCGACTCCGCCGAAGTGCATGCCCCAGGCGGTGTGAAGCACTACGAAATCGTCTCGGTGCGCTACATCTGATCGGGCCGCCACATGTCGCGTTTGGCTGTGGGGGTCGCCGCCCTGTGGTGGGGCAGCCTGACAACCATTGGTTTTTTGGTGGTGCCCATGCTGTTTGTCCACCTGCCCACACCCGCGGTGGCGGGTCAAATGGCGGCCAAGCTGTTTTCAGCCCAAAATGGGGTGGGAGTGGCCTGCGGCATGCTGTTGCTGCTGCTTTCTGGGGTAAATCGGCTGCCAGCCCTCGCTCAGCCTGTTAAGCGCGCTACTGTTTTTATAGTAGCTGGGATGTTGCTCGCCTTGCTGCTGGAGTTCGCGGTAGCGCCGCGAATCGTGTCCCGCGAAAACCTCAAACTGTGGCACGCGGTGGGCACTGCCATGTATGCGGCGCAGTGGCTGTGTGCCGGTGCCACGCTATGGAAGTTGGCAGGCCACCCACGCTGAACGGAGCCTGAGCGGGTTCAGGTCTGGCTGCGCTTTTTGACCGACACCTGCTTGGGCTTGGCCCGCTTCACCTGGCCTCCGGCGGTGAGCCTCTGGTTACCCAACACCCGCAGGGTTTTCACTTCTGGCCGTTGTCCGCCCCGAGTGCTGTATTTCAGCACCTTGAAGTCGCGCGGGCCTGGTTTGCGGTTTTCGTCTGGCGTTGCGTCGGCTTTGGGTGGCTTGGGCCGCCAGAGCACCAGCAGTTTGCCGATGTGTTGGATGGGGGCGGCGTTCAGTTCGTCGGCCAGGGTTTGATAAACCCCTTCCCGGGCGGTACGGTCGTCGCCCAGCACGCGGATCTTGATCAGGCCGTGGGCATTGAGGGCGGCGTCTGCCTCTTTCTTGACCGCGGGCGTCAGGCCGTCGTTACCGATCATCACCACCGGGTCAAGGTGGTGGGCTTCGGCGCGGTGCACCTTTCGCTGGGCGGGGGTCAATTGGATCTGAGGCATCCCCGTATTATCGAGGCAGGAACCACGAGCGCATGAAAGTCAAAACAAAAAGCAAAAAGGTCAACAAAGCGTGGCTGAACGACCACGTCAACGACCCCTACGTGAAGCTCGCCACGAAAGAGGGTTACCGCGCGCGGGCGGCCTACAAACTCAAAGAGATCGACGAAACGCTGGGCTTGATCAAGCCAGGGCAGTTGGTGGTGGACCTCGGCTCGGCCCCGGGCGCGTGGAGCCAATACCTGCGACGCCGCCTGTCTCCCGGGGGCGCGGCGAGCGGCGAACTGAACGGCGCCATCGTTGCCCTGGACCTGCTGCCCATGATGCCCATTGAAGGGGTGCAGTTCATTCAAGGCGATTTTCGCGAGGACGACGTCCTGACCCGCTTGTCGGGCACCTTGCAGGGGCGGCTGGCCGATGTGGTGGTGTCGGACATGGCCCCCAACCTGTCGGGGATCGAATCGGCCGACGCCTCTCGGGTGTTGCACCTGGTGGAACTGGCGGTGGAATTCACCCGCACCCACCTCAAACCCGACGGCGCGCTGGTGGTCAAGGTGTTCCACGGCAGCGGGTACAACGAGGTCGTGCAATGCCTCCGCGCGGCGTTCAAAACGGTCAAGCCACTCAAACCCAAGGCCTCTCGGGACAAATCGTCAGAAACCTTTTTGATCGGGCTCGGGCGCAAACTTTGAAGGGGCACGCCGGTCCGTTGCACGGATCGACCGGCTCGGTGAAGGGTGAATGGTTCTGAAACAGCGACACCGCCACGTTGAACGCAGCGCGATCGCCCAGAGCGCTGTACATGACAGGCCGCCGGCCTCCTGCCTGCAGAGTGCCAAAAGTCGCAATCCGCCGCAAACCCTTGCTGCGACCATGGCTGAACACGGCGTCGCCCCCAGGAACGGGACTTGAAATGCCTAAAATGGGCTCATCTGACCTTAGTCCCGTTCACTGGAGCCTCGTTTGAACAATCAGTGGTTTTCAAAAATTGCGATCTGGCTGGTGATAGCGTTTGTGCTGTTCACCGTGTTCAAGCAGTTCGACGCGCGCGGCGGGGCCGGTTCCGGGTACATGGGTTATTCGGAATTCCTCGAAGAGGTGCGTAACAACCGCATCAAGGCCGCCACTCTCAAAGAGGGGCAGGGCGGCACTGAAATCGAGGCCATCACCACCGACGAGCGCCGGGTGCGTACCAACGCGACCTACCTTGATCGCGGTTTGGTGGGCGATCTGATCGCCAACGGCGTGAAGTTCGACGTGAAGCAACGCGAAGAAGGGTCGCTGCTGACCACGCTGCTGGTCAGCTGGGGCCCCATGCTGCTCCTGATCGGCGTCTGGATTTACTTCATGCGCCAGATGCAGGGCGGTGGCAAGGGCGGGGCTTTCAGCTTTGGCAAGAGCAAGGCCCGCATGCTTGACGAGAACACCAACCAAGTCACTTTCGCCGATGTGGCAGGTTGCGACGAGGCCAAGGAAGAGGTCAAGGAGGTCGTCGACTTTCTCAAAGACCCGCAGAAGTTTCAGAAACTCGGCGGCCGCATCCCCCGTGGGTTGCTGTTGGTGGGCCCCCCTGGCACCGGCAAGACGCTGCTGGCCAAGTCCATCGCGGGCGAAGCCAAGGTGCCGTTTTTCAGCATTTCAGGTTCCGACTTCGTGGAAATGTTCGTCGGCGTGGGCGCAGCCCGCGTGCGCGACATGTTTGAAAACGCCAAGAAGAACGCGCCTTGTATCATTTTCATCGACGAAATTGACGCGGTGGGCCGACAGCGCGGCGCAGGCTTGGGTGGTGGCAACGACGAACGCGAGCAGACGCTGAACCAGATGCTGGTCGAGATGGACGGCTTCGAAACCAACCTCGGCGTCATCGTGGTCGCAGCGACCAACCGGCCTGATATTTTGGACGCCGCCTTGTTGCGGCCCGGTCGCTTCGACCGACAGGTCTATGTGACGCTGCCAGATATCCGCGGCCGCGAGCAAATCCTCAATGTCCACATGCGCAAAGTGCCGGTCGGCCAAGATGTGAACCCCGCCGTGATCGCCCGAGGCACGCCCGGCATGAGCGGTGCCGACTTGGCCAACCTGTGCAACGAGGCCGCCCTCATGGCCGCCCGCCGCAGCGCCCGCGTGGTGGAGATGCAGGACTTTGAAAAAGCGAAAGACAAAATCCTGATGGGCCCCGAGCGCAAGAGCATGGTCATGCCCGAGGAAGAGCGCCGCAACACGGCCTATCACGAGTCGGGCCACGCGCTGATCGGCAAGCTGCTGCCCAAGTGCGACCCGGTGCACAAAGTCACCATCATCCCTCGTGGCCGCGCGTTGGGTGTGACCATGAGCCTGCCAGCGCAAGACCGCTACAGCTACGACAGCGAGTTCATGCTGAACCAAATCAGCATGTTGTTCGGCGGCCGCATTGCGGAAGAGGTGTTCATGAAGCAAATGACCACCGGGGCCAGCAACGACTTCGAACGCGCTTCGCAAATCGCCCGCGACATGGTGATGCGCTATGGCATGAGTGAAGCGCTTGGCCCGATGGTGTACGCCGACAACGAAGGTGAGGTCTTTCTTGGCCGCTCGGTCACCAAAACGACCAATATGAGCGAGCAGACCATGCAGAAGATCGACAGCGAGGTGCGACGCATCATCGACGAGCAGTACGCGCTGGCCCGTAAGCTGATCGAGGACAACGCCGACAAGATGCATGCCATGGCCAAGGCCTTGCTCGAGTGGGAGACCATCGACGCCGACCAGCTCGACGACATCATGGCGGGCCGTGAGCCCCGCCCGCCCAAAGACTGGACACCGCGCACGCCGCCCGCATCGGGCGGGGGCGGCACGGGGGGTGCGGTGGCAACCGAGCCTGCTCCCACCGCCGCTTGACGGGCGGAGACGTCGTCATCCATACGGGGCCTCGCGGCCCCGTTTTTTTGGCCTCACCATGACCTTCTGGCAAACGAGCCGATTCCGAATCGACCTGGGGCGACCCCGGGTCATGGGCATCGTCAACCTCACGCCCGACTCGTTCTCGGATGGGGGGCAGGCCCTTGCCCCGAACGACGCGCTGCGTCGCTGTGAGGCACTGCTGCGAGACGGTGCCGACATCTTGGACCTTGGTGCGGAATCCACTCGGCCGGGCGCGGTGGCCTTGCCGCTGGCCGATGAGTTGCAGCGCCTTCTGCCCGTGTTGAAGGCCGCAGTGGGTCTGGGCGCACCGATCTCGGTGGACACCTACAAGCCCGAGGTGATGCGCGCAGCGCTCGACTTGGGCGCCGACATCGTCAACGACGTGTGGGCACTGCGACAACCTGGCGCGGAGGCGGTGGTGGCGTTTCACCCAGCGTGCGGGGTGTGTCTGATGCACATGCACCGCGAACCCCGGACCATGCAGACCGAGCCCATGGTGGGCGATGTGGTGCCGCAGGTGATTGCTTTTTTGCAGCGTCGGGCCACTGCTTTGCAAGCCCAGGGGATCGCATCCGACCGTCTGGTGGTGGACCCTGGCATCGGCTTCGGCAAGACGGTGGCACAAAACCTCGCGCTGCTGGATCGGCAAGCAGACCTGGCCGCCACCGGTTGCCCGGTGCTCGCGGGTTGGTCGCGCAAGTCGACTTTGGGCGCGGTGACGGGCCTGGACGTGGCGGACCGTCTTGTACCGAGTGTGGTGGCGGCGACGCTGGCCATTCAGCGCGGCGCGCGCGTGGTGAGGGTGCATGACGTGCGCGAGACCGTGGCCGCGCTGAAGCTGTTGCAGGCGCTGCCTGCCCACGGCGCTGCTTTATAAACAACCTGTCCTGAGAACAACAACAGAGGCCCGCATGACGCGCAAGTACTTTGGCACCGACGGCATCCGAGGCACCGTTGGCCAAGCCCCCATCACCCCCGACTTCGTGCTGCGGTTGGCGCATGCGGTGGGCCGGGTGTTACGCCGCACCGAAGAACGGCCCACGGTACTGATTGGCAAAGACACGCGCATTTCTGGCTACATGCTGGAGAGCGCGTTGGAATCCGGTTTCAACTCCGCCGGGGTGGACGTGGTGTTGCTGGGGCCGCTGCCCACGCCTGGCGTGGCCTATTTGACGCGAGCGCAGCGCGCCAGTCTGGGGGTGGTCATCAGCGCCAGCCACAACCCGTTTGCGGACAACGGCATCAAGTTCTTCAGCGCCCAGGGAACCAAG
The DNA here is from genome assembly GCA_027490925.1 of Comamonadaceae bacterium. Lineage (GTDB taxonomy): Bacteria > Pseudomonadota > Gammaproteobacteria > Burkholderiales > Burkholderiaceae_C > PCRC01. The sequence continues at coordinate 68,521 of JAIXXF010000019.1, read as the reverse complement.
TTGCCCGACGCTTGGGAGCTGGACGTGGAAGCCGCGCTTGCGGAAGACCCTGTCTGGGTGGATTCGGCGACGCTCGGTAAAGCCCGGCGCCTGGACGACGCCGCCGGACGCTACATCGAGTTTTGCAAGTCCACGTTCTCACACGATCTGACGCTCAAAGGCTTGACCATCGTGGTCGATGCGGCCCATGGCGCGGCTTATCAGGTGGCGCCCAAGGTCTTTCATGAATTGGGCGCCGAGGTGATCGCCATTGGCTGTGCGCCCGACGGCCTCAACATCAACCGCGACGTTGGTGCCACGCACCCCGACGCCCTGATCCGCGCGGTGAAGGCCAACCGGGCCGACTACGGCATCGCGCTCGACGGCGATGCCGATCGGCTTCAATTGGTCGACGCCCAAGGCCGCTTGTTCAACGGCGACGAGGTGCTTTACCTGCTGGTCAGCGAACGCTTGGCCCGCGGCGAGTCCGTTCCTGGTGCGGTTGGCACGCTCATGACCAACATGGCGGTGGAGCTGGCCCTGCGGGCACGTGGCGTGGATTTCGTGCGGGCCAGGGTGGGCGACCGCTACGTGCTTGAAGCGTTGGAGACCAAAGGTTGGCTGCTCGGCGGCGAAGGCTCTGGCCATTTGCTGGCGCTGGACAAACACACCACAGGCGACGGGCTGATCAGCGCCTTGCAGGTTTTGCAAGCGTGCGTTCACAGCGGCAAAAGCATTGCTGAGCTGTTGCAGGGTGTGGCGCTGTTCCCTCAAGTACTGCTCAACGTGAAGCTGCGGCCCGGCCAGGACTGGACCGTCAACGCCACCCTGCGTGAGTCGGTGCGCGCGGTAGAAGCCGAGCTGGGCGACGCCGGGCGTGTGTTGATCCGTCCAAGCGGGACCGAGCCGCTGCTAAGGGTGATGGTCGAGGCCCGTGACCTGACCCAGGCCAACCGCTGCGCTGAGCGGCTGGCGGAAGCGGTGCGGGCCGGCTGACCCACCCTCGGGTCACCGAGCGGCCAGCTCCCCACATGGCCGGGGAAGCACGGATTTTTGGTGCGCGAGCACCACAAATGCACGAAAAACGAACCCAAAAGGGTTTGGTTCCCTTGACTGGCAGGGGTACACCAGCGTACAAACGCATTAATGCCGTGAGGTCATTCATGTACCAGCCAACTCTGTCACCCACTAAGATTTTTTTCCACTCCGCTGCGGCCGCGCTGCTCGCGGGGTTGGCGTTGTCGTGCAGTGCGGAGGGATTGGCTGAACGTGTTCAAGCGGAGCATGCATTGGCTGACGAGCCAGTGGCCGAGCCCCTAATTTGGCCGGAGAGCTTCGACGCGTGGTCGCAAGCCTGGATGTTTACTGACCTGGCCAATCTGAAAGCCGCACCTAAGTTTCAAGTGGGTTCGGTGCAGGTCGCCCCTTCTTTGTTCACCAACCGGGGTAGCCTGAGTGGTGCAGGGCTGTGGGTGGGAAAGGGCGAGACCTGGCACTTGGCCTTGGGCTCGCGGCGGCAGCAGGCCAGGCCAGGCTTGGGCTTTGCGCCTGGCTTGGGAGAGAAATCACTTGTGACTGCCAGTTACCTGTGGTCCGACCAGCATTCGCTGTCGTTTCAGTGGATGCGGCAAGGTGACAAAGAATTAGGCCAACAGCGCGCCATGCACCTTGTGTACGGTGCGGGCATGCCAGGCAGCCAGACCCTCAAGCTGGGGGTCTCGGCCATCAGCGGCTGGGAGCCAGTCACCGGTTCGCAGCAACGCATGGGCATGTCCTTGGGCTACGACTGGCCACGCCAATTTGTGAAGTTGTCTTACGATCCCCAGTCCTACTTCAATGTGCGGGACGAGGTGCGCTTTTCTTGGGGCACTCGATTCTGACCCATCGGTCGGTTGTGGGCTGAGGTCTTAACCCCCGGGTGAGCCACGTCCCAGCCCTCTGTTGAGCAGGGCTCCCAGCCAACCCCCTATGGCTTGGGCGACCACAAAGCCCATCGCACTGCTGGGTGAGATGCCTGCAAAGCTGTCGCTCCACATGCGCCCCATGACCGCTGCTGGGTTGGCAAACGACGTGCTGGCGGCGACCCAATAAGCGGCCCCGATGTAGCAGGCCACCAGCGGCGCCGCCTTGCCGGGTGGTGACCGCAAAATCGTCAGCACCAGACCAGCGGTGGCCAGGGCTTCGGCCAGCCATTGCCCACCGCCTTGGAACACACCGGCCGCGTCCCAGCCGCCGCGCAGTTTTTGGCTCGTTTGCCAAATGGGTTCGTCGAACATCGCGTGGGCCAGCCAGGCGCCCAGCACCGCCCCAAACAACTGCCCCCCAATGACCAACGCCGTGGCCCCAGCCGAAGGCCGTTGATGGCGAGGTGCGAGCGTGCGCAGCACCAGAGTGACCACTGGGTTGAAATGTGCACCGCTCACCGGGCCCAAGGTCTCGATCAGCACGTACAGCGCGAACACGGTGGCCAGGGTGTTCGCCAGCAGCGCCACAGCGGTGTTTCCACCGCTCAGCGATTCGGCCATGATCCCGGAGCCGATCACCGCGCACAGCAGCGCAGCCGTGCCCAGCACCTCGGCCAGCCATTGGCGGTGCAGTGGCACCGGCTTGCCAGACACGGCGGACGGGTGTGCCGTGTGGGTCATGCGGCCGCCAGCGCCCGCGCGTGTTGCTGGAGGGCCAGCGTGTCGATGCGCTCGTCTGGCAGGTTCACCAGCAGTTCCAGCCGACGGCGAATGGCGTGCAGGGTTTGGCGGAAGGCCTCCAGACGCTCGGCATCGGTGCCTGTTGCCTCAGAGGGGTCGGGGTAGCCCCAATGGGCGGTGGCGGGCTGACCGGGCCAGTAAGGGCAGGCTTCCCCCGCGGCGTTGTCACACACGGTGATGACGAGGTCCATGGTTGGTGCACCAGGCAGCGCGAACACATCCCAAGACTTGCTCACCAGGCCGTGGGTGGCAACGCCCGCGTTCGTCAAGACCTGTAGCGCCAAAGGGTTGGGGCGCTGGTCAGCGCGCGGGCTGCTGCCCGCCGAATGGGCCCGGAAACGGCCTTGGCCGATGTGGTTGAGTATGGCCTCGGCCAAGATGCTGCGGGCCGAGTTGTGGGTGCACAGGAACAGGACATTGATGGGGTGCTTCATGATGTCTCCAAATAAAAAGGGGCTGGGTGGCGGTAAGCGGTGATGGAGGCTCAACAGCCGGTGCAGTCTTGTGCGGCGTCTAGGGTGCAGGGCTGCCCTTGGCAGCAGTGTTCGGTCAGGTATGCGATCAGGGCGTTCATTTCGCTGTAGCGCGAGCGGTAAATCAGGTGGCGGCCGCGCGGTTCCACATCCACCAGGCCCGCGTGGGTCAGCTCTTTGAGGTGGAACGACAAGCCGCTGGGTGCGAGCGACAGCGACTCGGCCAACGCGCCAGGGGTCATGCCTTCGGGTCCGGCGACGACCAACGCGCGGAAAGCGCGCAGGCGCTGCCTCTGGGCCAGCGCCTGCAGGGCCCTGATGGCCTGGGCTTCGGTGAAAACGGTCGCCGCTGGAATGGGGTGCGCCATGACGCGGTTAGTTGATTCCATATTTCAATGATAATTAAATTATGGAAATGAAAGATGAAACCCCTGTGACAGCCGCCGCCTCATCCAGCGCCCTCATCGGCCCCCTTCACAGCCCCTCGACCGCCACCACCCCGCTGCCTGGCTTGCCCCACGTGGATGCAGACCTGTTCCACCCCACCCGCTGGGACCTGTTGTTCCCTGCGCAGCCGTCGCGCCACGCGCCGCGCATCCTGCTGTTGCACGGCTCTCTTCGGGAACGCTCTTACAGCCGGTTGTTGACCGAAGAGGCGGCGCGCATCCTGCAGGCGCTGGGTGCGGAGACCCGCAGCTTCGACCCCCGGGATTTGCCGTTGCCCGATGGGGCGCCCGAGTCGCACCCCCAGGTGCAGACGCTCCGGGGCTTGGCCGCCTGGAGCGAAGGCATGGTCTGGTGCTCGCCCGAACGACACGGCGCGATGACCAGCGTGTTGAAGGCGCAAATCGACTGGATTCCACTGAGCGATGGCGCGGTCCGTCCGACCCAGGGCAAAACCCTGGCGCTGATGCAGGTCTGCGGCGGCTCGCAGTCTTTCAACGCCGTGAACCAGATGCGGGTGTTGGGCCGTTGGATGCGGATGCTGACCATTCCCAACCAGTCGTCGGTGGCCAAAGCCTTTCTGGAGTTCGACGACGCAGGGCGGATGAAGCCGTCGCCCTACCTGGACCGGGTGGTCGATGTGATGGAAGAGCTGGTCAAGTTCACCGTGCTGACCCGCGATGTGTCGGCGCACTTGGTCGACCGCTACAGCGAGCGCAAAGAAAGCGCCGAGGCGCTGTCGCGCCGGGTCAACCAGTCCGGGCTGTGAGGCACCCGCGCCGAATGGCAGGCGCGCGCCGTTGGCGTGGCGGCGGTCGGGCAATGTGAGGTGGACGCATCGCCAGCGGTTGGCGTGAGGCCGTCCCCGGTCACGGGGTGGCTGATGCGCAGCTGTGTCAGCGGCCCCATGGCTCAAAAAATGTGGCGATTTGGGGCGTTTGAGCACTTGCCAACCGGTTTTCAAGGCAAATCAGCCACTGGCCCACGCGCAATCTGATCAAGTTGCTATTAAAAGCATAGCAAATACACGCGGCCTGTATAGCCAGGCTGCTCTTTGGCCCGGTCAACGTGTCACGCAATTGCCACGCGCGCGCCACACGGTGGTCATAACTGGGGGTCACCATCGGGTCACAGACACACCACCACATGAACCCGTGCATCCAGACGGTGCACCGACGCCGTGAGAAGGAGAAGACCATGAAAGAACTGCCCAGCCCGACCTTTCCCCTGTCACCGGTGGCCCCTGCGCTGCCAAGGGGGTCACTTCACCCATCTCACGGTGATGGCGTTTCGGCAGTCGTACCGAGCGGGCGCGGCGGTGTTCAAGTCGCGTGGGCGCAGCACCTCGACGAGGTCCGCCAAGCCCAGCGTCTGAGGTTCGACATTTTTGCGGGGGAAATGGGCGCCCGCCTCAACACCCCGCTGGCCGGTCACGACGTGGACCTGTTCGATGATTACTGTGAACACCTCCTCGTGCGCGACGAGGCATCGCAAGAGGTGGTGGGCACCTACCGGGTGCTGACCCCCGCCCAGGCCAAGCGCATCGGCAGCACCTACAGCGACACCGAGTTCGACCTCACCCGCCTGCGCGGACTGCGCACGCGCATGGTGGAGCTCGGTCGCAGCTGCGTGCACCGCGACCATCGCCACGGCGGCGTGATCATGGCGCTGTGGGGGGCGCTCGCCGGGTTCATGGTGCGCAACCAGCTCGACACCATGATCGGCTGCGCCAGCATCCCCATGCTCCACAACGGTGTGGTCAGCGGCGACGCGGCAGCCAGCATTTGGCGCCAGGTCAGCCAGAGCCATTTGGCGCCCATTGAGTACCACGTCTTGCCTCGGCTGCCGCTGCCGGTCGAGCGGCTGGACCAGACCCTGCCAGTGGAGCCCCCTGCCTTGATCAAGGGCTACTTGAGACTGGGGGCCAAGGTTTTGGGCGCCCCGGCCTGGGACCCGGACTTCAACTCGGCCGATCTGCCCATGCTGATGCGCATCGCAGACCTGCCCGCCCGCTACAGAAAGCACTTTCTGGGGGCGTGATGTGGACCGCCTTTGACAGCGCCAGCCCCTTGGTGTTGGGCCTGGGTGCCGTGGCGGCCGACGCTGCGCGCAGCGCCGAAGCCAACGTCGCGACCGAGCCAGGCGACGGCGAAGACAGTGGGCAGCGCTTCCGCACCATCTTCATTTCTGATCTGCACCTGGGCACGCCGGGCTGCCAAGCCACCGCGCTGCTCGACTTTCTGAAGACCCACCCCAGCGAACACCTGTACCTGGTGGGCGACATCGTCGATGGCTGGCAGCTGCGCCGCCGTTGGTTCTGGCCACAGTCGCACAACGACGTGGTGCAGAAGCTGTTGCGACGGGCCCGCAAGGGCTGCCGAATCGTGTACGTGCCCGGCAACCACGACGAGTTTGCCCGGGGTTTCATCGGCCACAACTTTGGCGGCATCGAGGTGGTGCAAGACGCGGTCCACACCACCAGCGATGGCCGTCGCCTGTGGGTGGTTCATGGCGACCACTTTGACGGTGTGATCCAGTACGCCAAATGGTTGGCCTACCTGGGCGACAACCTGTACGAGTTCACGCTGCGCATGAACCGCCACCTCAACAGCCTGCGGGCGAGGCTGGGCCTGCCCTACTGGTCTCTGTCGGCGTACCTGAAACACAAGGTCAAAGCGGCGCTGAACTACGTCACCGCGTTTGAAGACGCGGTCGCGCACGAGGCGCGAAAGCAAGGCCACCACGGTGTGGTGTGTGGCCACATCCACCGGGCGGAGATCCGCACCATCGACGGCACGCTCTACTGCAACGACGGCGACTGGGTGGAAAGCCGCACCGCCTTGGTGGAACACCTCGACGGTCGGCTGGAACTGCTGCATTGGTACGCCGACCCGTTGTCGCAGACGCACCGCTTGACCCCAGTGGCCACCCACAGCGCCGCCTGAGGCACCCGCGTTGGCGTGGGTCGGTACAGCCAGCCCCACGCGCCATGGGGGGTTGTCACACGTGTGTCACCAAAGCTTCATACAGTTCAGGTTTGACATGCTTCCGATGTCCCCCGTGAACCCCGCATCGCCGTGCACCGATCCCACCTCTGTCCTGTGGCTGGACCGAGACCACAGTATCCTCGCCTTCAACGCGCGGGTGCTGGACTGGGCACGCCGACCCGATGTGCCGCTGCTGGAGCGGTTGCGTTACCTGTGCATCGTGTCGTCCAACCTCGACGAGTTTTTTGAGGTTCGGGCCGAGCCTCACCTGCTCGCCGCCCTGGCACAGGGTGAGAACGGCGCTGCCCAGCCCACCAGCTTTGAAGCGGTCTCGGCCGCCGCCCATGCGCTGGTGAACACCCAGTACGCGCTCTACAACGAGGAGCTGCTGCCCACTTTCGCCCGCCACGGTATCCACATCATGTCGCACGGCGAGCGCAACGCGGCGCAACGGCGTTGGGTCAGAGACTACTTTGAGCGCGAGGTGCGGCCGCTGTTGATTCCTGTCAGTCTGGACCCGGCACATCCGTTCCCGCTGGTGGCCAACAAGTCGCTCAACTTCATCGCCCGCCTGGGGGGCAGTGACGCGTTTGGCCGCGAGAACGAGATCGCCATCGTCAAGGTGCCACGGGTGTTGCCCCGCTTGATCCGCCTGCCCGCCAAGGTGTCTGGCCCGCAGACGGTACTGGTGTCGCTGTCCAGCGTGATTCGCGCCCACCTGGCCGACCTGTTTCCGGGCCGGGAGGTGGGTGAGTTCTCGCAGTTCCGGGTCACGCGCCATTCCGATCTGGCGGTGGACGAGGACGATGTGCAAAACCTGCGGACCGCGCTGCGCGAGGGTTTGGTGCTGCGCCATTACGGCCAGGCGGTGCGGCTGGAAGTGTCGGCAGGTTGTTCCGACTTTCTGGCCAGCTACCTGCTCAAAGAGTTCAGCCTGCCTGAGGGTGCGCTCTACCGGGTGCATGGGCCGGTGAACCTGGCCCGTCTGACCCAATTGATCGATCTGGTGGATCAGCCCGAATTGTTGTTCCCGGCCTACCAGCCCAGCTGGCCACGTTCGGTGAAAACCGGGCAGTCGATCTTCGAGCAGCTGCGGTCTGGCGACGCACTGATCCACCAGCCATTCGAGCGCTTCGACGCGGTCCTCGCCTTTCTGCGCGAGGCGGTGAACGACCCGCAGGTGCTGGCCATCAAACAGACCATCTACCGCACCGGGGCCGATTCAGAGCTGATGGCGCTGCTGCGCGAAGCGGTGCGGCGCGGCAAAGAGGTCACGGTGGTGGTGGAGCTGAAGGCCCGGTTCGACGAAGAGGCCAACATCAACTGGGCCGAGATGCTTGAATCCATCGGTGCCCAGGTTTTGTATGGCGTGGTGGGCCTCAAGACCCACGCCAAGATGCTGTTGGTCACCCGGCGGGAAGGCCGCCACCTGCGCCGCTACGCCCACCTCTCCACCGGCAACTACAACCCGCGCACCGCGCGGCTCTACACCGACGTCAGCCACCTCACCGCCGACCCGCTGGTCACCGCCGACATGGACAGCCTGTTCCTGCACCTGGCCAGCCAGAGCCGGCTGCCCAAACTGCACCGGCTCTGGGTCGCCCCGTTCCAGCTGCAGCAACGTTTCATCGAGCGCATCGACGCCGTCGGCGCGGCGGCGGCGCGGGGGGAGCCCGCCCGCATTGTGGCCAAAATGAATGCCCTCACCGACGAGGCCGTCATGCGTGCCTTGGTGCGTGCCGGGCAGCAAGGCGCCAAGATCGACCTGGTCGTGCGCGGCGCATGCATGTTGCCTGCCGGGGTGCCAGGCGTGACCGACCACATCCGCATCCGCTCGGTGATCGGTCGCTTTCTGGAGCACTCGCGGGTGTTTTACTTCCTCGCGGGCCAGGACGAGCGTGTTTACCTTTCCAGCGCCGACTGGATGAACCGCAACCTGATGCGGCGCATTGAACTGGCGTGGCCGGTGACCGACCCCGTGCTGCGGCAGCGGGTGATCGACGAGTGTCTGGTGCCCTATTTGCACGACGGCGCAGACGCCTGGGACCTGTTGCCAGACGGCCGCTATGAACGCTGCACACGCCCAGGCGGTGCCAGCGCCCAAGGGGCCTTGATGGCCCGATACGATGCCCGCGAGGGCCAGAGAAAGGGCGTCTGACATGGACCTGATCTTGTGGCGACACGCCGAAGCGGTCGAATGGGCCGAGGGCGACAACGACCTGGAGCGTTCGCTCACCCCGCGCGGAGAAAAGCAGGCCGCCCGCATGGCCTCCTGGCTGGACCGCCAGTTGTCGGACGGCACCCGGGTGCTCGTCAGCCCAGCGCGGCGCACCGAGCAAACTGCCCTGGCCTTGGGCCGCAAATTCAAGCTGCGTGACGAATTGCGGCCAGACGGCACGCCGGAACAGCTGCTCGAGCTGGTGCAGTGGCCCCACAGCCGTGTGCCGATGCTGGTGGTGGGCCACCAGCCGATGCTGGGCCAAACCCTGGCCCGACTGCTCGGTTTGTCTGAAGCCGAATGCTCGGTGAAAAAAGGCGCGGTGTGGTGGTTGCGCCACCGGGAGCGCGAGGGTCAGGCGCAGACCGTGGTGGTCACGGTGCAGTCGCCCGACATGCTCTGACCCCATCTAAGGGGCCACGACCAGCGCTCAGTCTTTCTTAGGACGGCCGGTCTTGATGGCAGGCACATTGGCCAGCGCTGCGGCCAAGGCGGTGTCGTTCATCGCCGCCAGCGCTTTGATGCCTGCCCGCAGCAATTCGGTCTTTTTGGCAGGCGCTGCCAGCTTGGCAGCGCGTTGTTTCAGCTCGTCCAGTACCATGTATTCGGTCTTGGGGATCGTGAAGCTGTCGCGGACCAACTTGGGTTTCTTCGGCTTGGCGGGCTTGGCCACCACAGCCTTGGCTGCCGCTTTTGCAGGGGCTGCGGCCTTGGCAACCTTCGGGGCATTGGCGGGCTTGGCCGGCGCTTTGGTGGATGCCTTGACTGGGGTTTTAGCCGGTGTTTTAGCGGATGCTTTGGCGGTTGTTTTGCCAGCGGCTTTGGCTGTGGCCTTTGCAGCCGCCTTGGCCGCTACGGGCTTGGCGGGCGCTTTGGACACCGGTGCCGCGGCCGCAGGGCTGGCGGTTGCGGGCGTGTCGACGGTTACGGGGAGAGGTTTTTTGGCGGTGACCATGGCGCTGTGTCCTGAATCGAAGTAAACGGTGTAAACAGTTTATACCGTTTCGAATTGCCTGGTCAAGGCGGTGGCCTTGCGAACCTATGGGAGCAGCGAGCAGGGGGAGGCGGCCCCCAATGGGCAGGTTGGGGGTTGATGGGGCCGCCAGGGACGCACATGCGGCCAGCGCGCAGCAAGCCATTGGCAACTAAGCGCGGTTCACACAGCGGGTGGGTGTGTCGTGCACCACCGGTGCGCAGCACCGGTCCACTATGGGAAACCGGTGCGCCGGTAGGCCGCCGGTCTATGGCGGTAATGGACGGCGGTTGCTCGGTCGGTTGTGTGGGTGCGCGGCGTTCCAGGCGCCGTGCTCCGCGCACCGTGTGTCAGTCCTGCACGCTGTGGTCGAGTTGCCAGAGGGTTTTCTGCCAGGCCACCGCCTCTTCGCGCAGCAGGTGGCTGGACTGGGGATAGGCGTCGGCCCAGGCGCGTCGGCAGCTGAGCTGCACCCATTGCTGGTCGGGTCGGGCGGTCACGGTCAGGCCGCTGAGCACCGGGTCGCGGCGGGCGTGGCACAAGATCACCGCCAGCCGCAGCGACAGCAGCTGCAGCACAAACGTGGGGTCGGAGAAATCGGCGTCCAGCTTGCGCAGCTTGCCGCGGTGGCCCAAGACCAGCAAGGCCAGCCGGTGCAATTCGGGCATGGCAAAGCCGCCGACGTCGGCATGGTCCAGGATGTAGGTGCCGTGCCTGTGGTAGTCGCTGTGCGAGATCTGCATGCCGATCTCGTGCAGCTGGGCCGCCCAGCCAAGCTTGCGGTTGGCCCGCGCGGCGTCGGGCAGGTCGTGGCCCTGAGCCAGCGACTGGAACAGGTGCTGGGCGACTTGGGCCACACGCTGCGCCTGTGCGCTGTCGACCCGGAATTTGTTGGCCAAGGCCTGTACCGAGGCGGCGCGCACGTCGGTTTGTGGCGTGTCACGGTCCAGCAGGTCGTGCAGCACGCCATGGCGCAGCGCGCCGTCGGCCACTTGCATGTGCTCGATCTCCAGCAGGTCGAACACCGCCATCAACACGCTGATGCCGCCACCAATGACCGCACGCCGGTCCTCGCGCATGCCGTCGAGCCGCAAACGCTCGGCGCTCTGGGCTTTGAGCAACCGGTCGAGCAGCCATTCCAACCCACCGCGGTCAATCTGGCCGGGGGGCCAGCCCGCCGCGGCCAGCGCTTCGCTCACGGCGCTCACTGTGCCCGACGAGCCGTAGGCCACATCCCAGGCGTCGCGCTGGTAGCAATTCAGGGCCTCGTCGAGCACGGCCTTGGCGGCGACCTCGGCGGTCTCGAACGCAGCCGGGGTCCAAAGCCCCTCTGGAAAGTATTTCATCGACCAGGCCACGCTGCCGACCCGGTACGACGCCATGTGGTGGGCCTCGTGGCCGGTGCCCAAGATCATTTCGGTGGAGCGTCCGCCAATGTCCACCACCAGGCGGCGTTCGTCGGACTGTGGCAGCAGGTGGGCCACGCCTTGGTAGATCAGGCGGGCTTCTTCATGGCCCGAGATGACGTCGATCGGGAAGCCCAGCACTTCGTTGGCGCGCGCGAGGAACACGTCACGGTTGCGGGCTTCGCGCAGGGTTTGGGTGGCCACGGCCCGCACGTGCGACGGGTCGAAACCCGACAGCCGTTCTCCAAAACGGGCCAGGCAGTCCCAGCCACGCTGCATCGCTTCAGGGGTGAGGTTGCGGGCCGCGTCCAGGCCATTGCCCTGGCGCACGGTTTCCTTCAGGTACTCCGTGCGGTGGATGTGACCGTGGTCGAACTGACCGATTTCCAGCCGAAAGCTGTTGGAGCCGAGGTCCACGGCCGCCAGGCGGGTTCCGTTGTGCATGCGAGTGTCGGAGTGAGCGGGCAGCATACCAGCCGCTTTTGAGGGCCCCGCTGCACGGTGCCCACGCGCCGCCGCAGACAGGCGCTGCTTGCCTGCATGAGCTATTGTTTTTGTAGCTAACGAGTCAGATTTCACGTGGGCTAAGGGCCGATTTGACTAAAAAATCAGCCCCCGCAGGCCAGCTGGGCTTGCAGGGGCTCATTTTCACCAGGCTTGGCGCAGAGGGCACTGTGGCCCGCCGCGGCCGCTCGGTGGGTCAGCGCTTGACGGGTGGCATCAGCACGCGGTCCACCGTGTGAACCACACCGTTGGTGGCGAGCAGGTCGGCTTTGTTCACCAGCGCGTCTTCCACTGTGACGAAGCTGCCTGCCTTGGCGATGTTCAGTTCGGCGCCGTTGACGGTCTTGGCCTTGCCCGACCGGATCTGGGCCGCATTGGACTGAACCGGCAGCACATGGAAGGTCAGCACCGCTTTGAGTTTGGCGGGGTCGGCGGCGAGTTCGTCGAGGGTTTTGGACGTCAAACCGCTGAAGGCCGCGTTGGTGGGGGCGAACACGGTGAATGGCCCGGGGCCTTTGAGGGTGTCGGTCAGCCCAGCCTTGGCGATCAGACCGTTCAAGGTGCTGAGGTCTGGGTTGGCGGCGATGGTGTCGGCCACATTCGCTTTGGCCGGGGCGGGCGCAGGCGCCGGGCCGCTGGCGCAAGCGGCCAATCCGAGCAGGCTGGCGGCAGCCGCGGTGGCAAGCGTGGCGCGGAGGACAGAACGGCGGTTGGACATGGTTTGTGGGCTCCTGGGTTTTGGTTTGAAGTTCTTGAATAGGTTAGGGTCAGCGCGTGACTGTTTGATGACAACGTCATGACGACCGTTGCCTGCGTTTGGTCGCTGCCATGCGATGGCCAGTGCCGGAGCGCAACGATGTCGCTGCGTGCCCGCGCCACCCCGCAGGGTCAGTGACAGCGGTGGGTTAAATGTCACGACTTTGTCATAAACGCTTTCTACAGTCACCTCATCGATCAACCAACCAAAAAGGTTTACCCCCATGAAAGTGTCATTTTCTTTGCCAACCCTGGGCTTGATGAGCGCAGCGTTGCTGGTGACGGCCCCCATGGCCGTGGCTCAAAACGTGACGGGTGCGGGAGCCAGCTTCCCAGCACCGCTGTACGCCAAATGGGCATCCGACTACGCCAAAGCCACCGGCACCAAGGTGAACTACCAGTCGGTGGGTTCTGGCGCGGGCTTGAAGCAGATCGAGTCCAAAACGGTGGATTTTGGCGCGTCCGATGCGCCGCTGAAAGACGACGAGCTGGCCAAGAAAGGCCTGATGCAGTTCCCCACCGTGGTGGGTGGCGTGGTACCTGTGGTGAACATCAAGGGCATCGCACCCGGCCAGCTGAAATTGAACGGTCAGGTGCTGGGCGACATTTACCTGGGCAAGATCACCAAGTGGGACGACGCGGCCATCAAGGCCCTCAACCCCAGCCTGCCGCTGCCTGCGGCCGACATCGCGCCGGTGCGCCGCGCCGACGGTTCGGGCACCACCTTCATCTTCACCAACTATTTGAGCAAGGTGAATGCCGACTGGAAAGCCAAGGTCGGCGAGGGCACCGCGGTCAACTGGCCTGCGGGCGCCGGTGGCAAAGGCAATGAGGGGGTGGCCGCTTTCGTGAGCCGTCTGCCCAACTCGATTGGCTACCTGGAGTACGCCTACGTCAAGCAAAACAAATTGACCTACGCGCTGATGCAGAACAAAGACGGTCAGTTCGTCGCACCCGACGACACCGCCTTCAAAGCCGCCGCCGCCGGTGCCGAATGGGCCAAGAGCTTCTACCAAATCTTGACCGAGCAGCCCGGCAAGGCCTCCTGGCCCATTACCGGCGCCACGTTCATCTTGATGCACAAAGTGCAAGACAAGCCTGAGCAGGCCACGGCTTCACTGAAGTTCTTCGACTGGGCGTACAAAAACGGTGACGAGACCGCCGACGCACTCGACTACGTGCCCATGCCCGCCAGCGTGAAATCGGTGATTGAGAAATCTTGGGGCGAGATCAAAGACGCTGCGGGCAAACCCGTCGCCTACAAGTGACCACCCAAACGACCTGACTGAACGCGACGAAAGGCGTGAACGGTGTCCACTACACTTTCTTCCATTGACACTCCCATGGGGCTTTCAGAGAAGCCCTCCGAACGCGCCATGAGCACGCCACCACCTGCCAGGTCGTCCCGATCCGGCCCCCTTGTTGACCGGTTGTTTGCTTGGGCCGCCAAAGGCGCGGCCTTGCTGACACTTGGCTTGCTGGTCGCCATCATGATGTCGCTGGTCGTCAGCGCATGGCCTGCGATCGAAAAGTTTGGTCTGGGTTTCTTGGCATCGACCGTCTGGGACCCAGTGCAAAACGAGTATGGCGGCTTGGTGATGATTTACGGCACCGTGATGACGTCGTTCATCGCGCTGTTGATCGCCGTGCCGGTGAGCTTTGGCATTGCGCTGTTTTTGACCGAGCTGTCTCCCGCCTGGCTCAAGCAACCGCTGGGCACCGCCATTGAGTTGCTTGCTGCGGTGCCGTCCATCGTATACGGCATGTGGGGTTTGTTGGTGTTCGGCCCCATTCTGGCGACCTATGTGCAAATGCCCGCCCAGGCCATGTTCTCGGACGTGCCTTACCTGGGCGCGCTCTTTTCTGGACCGCCGGTGGGCATCGGCATTTTGTCGGCGGGCATCATCTTGGCGATCATGATCATCCCGTTCATCGCCTCGGTGATGCGCGATGTGTTTGAGGTCACGCCCACGCTGCTCAAAGAGTCGGCTTACGGTTTGGGTTCCACCACCTGGGAGGTGGTGTCCAAAGTGGTGTTGCCGTACACCAAGACCGGCGTGATCGGCGGCATCATGCTTGGCTTGGGCCGCGCACTCGGCGAGACCATGGCTGTGACCTTTGTGATCGGCAACTTCAACCAGCTGGATTCGTTGAGCCTGTTCCAGGCTGCCAACAGCATCACCTCGGCGCTGGCGAACGAGTTCGCTGAAGCGGGCGAAGGTCTGCACCAAGCGTCGCTGATTTACCTCGGCCTGGTGCTGTTCTTCATCACCTTTGTGGTGCTCATGTTGTCCAAGCTCATGCTGTCTCAGCTCAAGAAAAACGAAGGGAAGCGGACATGACCCCCGCCGTGGAAGCACAACGGCTGGCCATCTACGGCCGCCGCAAGCTCGTCAACCAGATCGCTCTTGTGTTATCGCTGGGCGCCATGGCTTTTGGCTTGGTCTGGCTGTTCTGGATCTTGTGGGAAACCATCGTGTTGGGTGTGGGCGGACTGTCGTGGGCCACGCTGACCGAAATGACCCCACCACCCAACGAGGACGGCGGCTTGGCCAACGCCATTTATGGCTCCGTTCTGATGGTGGGTCTGGCAACTTTCGTGGGCACCCCGGTGGGCATCTTCGCGGGCATTTACTTGGTGGAGTACGAGCCCCATGGCTGGCTGGCGTCGGCCACGCGTTTTGTCAATGACATCTTGCTGTCTGCCCCGTCGATCGTGATTGGCCTGTTCATCTACGCGGTGGTCGTGGCGCGGTTCAACTCGTTTTCGGGCTGGGCCGGTGTGCTCGCCCTAGCGTTGTTGGTGATCCCCATCGTCATCCGCACCACAGAGAACATGCTACTCCTGGTGCCCGCTGGCCTGCGCGAGGCCGCCTACGCGCTCGGGACGCCGAAGTGGAAAGTGATTCTGAGCATCACGCTGAAGGCCGCACGCGCCGGGGTGTTGACTGGCGTGTTGTTGGCCGTGGCCCGCATCGCCGGTGAAACCGCGCCGCTGTTGTTCACCGCGCTGAGCAACCAGTTCTGGACGTCCAACCTCAGTGAACCCATGGCCAGCTTGCCTGTGACCATATTCAAGTTCGCTTTGAGCCCCTACGAGAACTGGCAAAAGTTGGCCTGGGCGGGTGTCTTCATCATCACACTGGCGGTGCTCGGCCTGAACATCTTGGCCCGGGTGCTGACCCGCAGCAAAGGCTGACAGGGCCAACGGCCCAACCGCAAACCCCTCACACATTGTTGACCATGGACACCATCACCACCCAAACGCCGTCGAAAATTTCGGTCAAAGACCTGAATTTCTATTACGGCAAGTTCCACGCGCTCAAGGGCATCAACCTGGAGATTCCTGAAAAAAAGGTCACCGCTTTCATCGGCCCTTCAGGGTGTGGCAAATCCACGCTGTTGCGCATTTTCAACCGCATGTACGAGCTGTACCCGGAGCAGCGCGCCGAAGGCCAAATCCTTTTGGACGGTGAGAACCTGCTGACGTCCAAAAAAGACGTGGCCCTGATCCGAGCCAAAGTTGGCATGGTGTTCCAAAAGCCCACGCCGTTCCCGATGTCGATTTACGACAACGTGGCGTTTGGCGTGAAGCTGTTCGAGAACCTCAACGCCACCGACATGGACGACCGCGTGGAATGGGCGTTGCGCAAGGCGGCGCTGTGGACCGAGGTGAAAGACAAGTTGAACCAAAACGGCGCCAGCCTGTCGGGCGGGCAGCAGCAGCGTTTGTGCATCGCCCGCGGCATCGCGATCAAGCCCGAGGTGTTGCTGCTCGACGAGCCTTGTTCAGCGCTGGACCCGATCTCCACCGCCAAGATCGAAGAGCTGATCGCCGAGTTGAAGGACGAGTACACCGTGGTCATCGTGACCCACAACATGCAGCAAGCGGCGCGTTGCAGCGACTACACCGCTTACATGTACCTGGGCGATTTGGTGGAGTTTGGTGCCACCGAGCAGATGTTCTTCAAGCCGACCCGCAAGGAGACCGAAGACTACATCACAGGTCGCTTCGGCTGAGCGTTGGGCCGCGTCCGTCACCCCTTATTGAAAGAAGCTATGCCAGACAAACACCTCTCCACCCAGTTCGACTCCGAGCTCAACGGGGTATCGGCCCGCGTCATGGAGTTGGGCGGGCTGGTGGAGTCCCAAATCCGTCAGGCCATCTACGCGCTGTCGCAGTTCAGCGTGGAAGTGGCGCAGCAAGTGAGCGACATGGAGCCACGCGTCAATGCGATGGAGGTCGACATTGACCGTGAGCTGTCGTCGATCATCGCCCGGCGTCAGCCGACGGCACGCGACTTGCGCTTGCTGATCGCGATCTCCAAGACCACCGCCAACCTGGAGCGCGTGGGCGACGAAGCCGAGAAAATTGCCCGCATGGTGCGTTCCATCATTGACAGCGGTTCGGCCCGGTCTCTGCCCACCACCGATCTGCGCGTGGCGGCCGATCTGGCCTCGGGCCTGCTGCGCACCGCGTTGGACGCGTTCGCCCGGCTCGATACCAAGGCCGCGGTCACCATCTTGAAAGACGACGATCTGATTGACAAAGAGTTCGACGGTTTTGTGCGCAAGCTTATCACCTACATGATGGAAGACCCGCGCACGATTTCGTCCAGCCTGGACCTGTTGTTTCTTGCCAAGGCGATTGAACGCATTGGCGATCACGCCAAGAACATTGCCGAGTTCATCATCTACATCGTCAAGGGTGAAGACGTGCGTCACACGTCCATGGCCAACGTCGAGTCGGCGGTGAAATGAAGTATCAACCCCGTGTCTTGATCGTTGAGGACGAATCGGCGATCGCCGAGCTGATCGCCGTCAACCTGAGGCACAACGGTTTCCAGCCCACTTGGGCCGAGGACGGCGCGTCGGCCCAGCGCGAGCTCGACGCGGTGCTGCCCGATGTGATCCTGCTGGACTGGATGCTCCCCGGTCAGAGTGGTGTGTCGCTGGCGCGAAAGTGGCGCGGCGACGCCCGCACCAAGGCCATTCCAATCTTGATGCTCACCGCGCGCGGCGACGAGCCAGACAAGGTGGCGGGCCTGGATGCTGGCGCCGACGACTACATCACCAAGCCGTTTTCCACCCAAGAGCTGCTGGCCCGTATCCGCGCTGTGCTCAGGCGCCGCGCGCCCGAACAGGTGAGCGACAGTGTGACCATTGGCGAACTGACGCTGGATGCCGGCACCTACCGCGTCACGTTCCAAGGTGCGCCGCTCAAGGTCGGTCCGACCGAATTCAAGTTGCTGCATTACCTGATGAAGCATGCCGAGCGGGTGCACAGCCGCTCGCAGTTGCTGGACAAGGTGTGGGGCGACCACGTGTTCATTGAAGAGCGCACGGTGGACGTTCACGTCAAGCGCCTGCGTGAAGCGCTGGGGGTGGCCGCGACCATGCTGGAAACGGTGCGCGGTGCGGGCTACCGCATCACTGCGCAGCCACAGGTCAGCATTCAGGCCTGAGCGGCTGGCGCGTCCTCATGCTTTTGCGAATTGGTGGTTGGGCGCTTGCGTTGTTCGCTGGCGGCACGCTGGGGTGGCTGCTCGCAGACGCGCGCGGTGCCTTGCTGGGTGTGGTGGCGGTCAATGTGGTGTGGATGGCGCTGGACGCGGTGCGCGGCCTGCGCCTGCTGCGCTGGCTCAAGCGGGGTGACATGACCCGCCAACCACAGCTTGGGGCTTTCTGGGACGAGTTCGCGAACCGCACACGGCGTTTGGTTCGCCTGCGCGACCAGCAAACGCAAGAAGTGCAAACCCGGCTGGACGATTTCCTGGATGCGATCCAGGCGTCGCCCAACGGCGTGGTGCTGCTCGACAACCTGGGCCACATCGAATGGTGCAACCAAACCGCAGCCAATCATTTCGGGTTCGACTTGGAACGCGACCTGATGCAGCACATTGGCAATCTGGTGCGCGACCCGGTGTTTGCCGCCTACTACAACCACCCGCAAGGCAGCCCTGACGTCGTCATGACTGGAAACGGCCACAGCGCATCGCGGCCGGTGCGCCTGTTGGTCCACCTCCATGCCTACGGCACCGGTCGTCGCCTGTTGCTGTCCCGCGACGTCACCGCTGTCGAGCAGGCCGACGCGATGCGGCGTGACTTTGTGGCCAATGTCTCGCATGAGATCCGCACGCCACTCACTGTGCTGGCCGGTTTTGTGGAGACGCTGCAAAACCTGACCTTGGACGAGAATGAGCGGCGCCGTTACCTGGCCCTGATGGCGACGCAATCGCAGCGCATGCAGAGCCTGGTGAGCGACCTGCTCACCTTGTCCAAGCTAGAGGGTAGCCCTCTGCCCGGCGCCCATGAGCGTGTGCCGATGCGCCGCTTGCTCGCGCAGTGCGAGGCCGATGCGCGGGCGCTGTCCACGTTGCTGGCCGACCCCCCACATCAGCTGAATTTCGACGCGGGACCCGACTGCGAGGTGACCGGGGTGCAGTCCGAGCTGTTGAGCGCGATGTCGAACCTGCTCAACAACGCGATCCGCTACACGCCGCCGGGCCGCCATGTGTCGGCCCGATGGCAGGCGCTGCCCAATGGCCGGTTCGAATTCATGGTCAAAGACAGCGGTCCGGGCATTGCCCCCGAACACCTGCCCAGGCTGACGGAGCGCTTCTACCGGGTGGACCGCAGCCGTTCACGCGAAACGGGTGGTACCGGTTTGGGCCTGGCGATCGTCAAGCATGTGGTGCAGCGCCACGGGGGCGAGCTGCGCATTCACAGCGTGGTCGGCCAGGGTTCGACTTTTGCCATTGAGCTGCCAGCGAACCGCGTGCGCCTGGTCTCTGGCAGCGCCGACCGCTCGGCACACGAGACCAGGCGCAGCAGCGAGCGGTCTATCGCCTCAAACGCTTGACGGCGTTGTGGCTGCGCCAGTGCGTTGAACCAGCGCTGCGAACAGCACCGCCACCACGGTGAGTGCTGTCACGCTGCAGGCCCAAAACGCGTCAGGCGAGGCCCACGGCAGGGACCACCCAGGTACCCCTTCGTTCGCCAGCCAGTGGCCACCGCCAATGCCGACGCCCCACAGCAGCAGGCAGTAAATCGCCAGAGGCAGCAGGGTGACGCGGTAGCACCGCAGTATGAACAGGCTGAGGGCTTGGACAGTGTCCACCAGGTGGTAAGCCACCACCCAGTGCAGCAGGCCCGTCGCGGCTTGTGTCACAGACGCGTTGTGCGTGTAGGCATGGGGCAAGGCATTTGCCCCCCACCACAGGGCGCTGGACAATCCCACGGCGGTGAAGGCGGCCAGGGTGTAGCCCGCTCGTACCGCTTGTCGTGCCAGGTCCGGTCGACCCTCTCCCAGCCGGTGGCTGACCCGCGCACTGGTGGCAATGCCCAAGGACAGCGGCACCATGTACAGCAACGTGGCCAGGTTGGCCGCGATCTGGTGGGCCCCAGAGGCGGTGGCCCCCATGCGGGCGATCAGCAGGGCCATCAGCGTGAACGCGGTCACCTCCACTAGCACCGACAACCCCCCTGGGACCCCTTGTCGCAGCAGCTGCCCCAGGTGTCGCCCATCGGGCGGCGACCAGCCGTTGAATAGGCCCAGTGGCGCGTACAACGGGTGCGTCTTCAACAGCATCAGTGCCACGGCCAGCATCAACAGGTTCACCACCACCGTGGCCCACGCACAACCCGCCAGCCCCATGGGGGCCAGACCTGCGCCGCCGAAGGCGAACCACGCGGTGAGCGGTAACTTGAGCGCCAGCGAGCCGAGTTGCAGCCAGGTGACCAGCAGCGGCTTGCCCAGTGCCTGGTTCAGATTGGCATACATGCGAAACAACAGCGAGGGGGCCAGTGCCAGGGACAACACTTCCAGGTAGTGCAGCACCTCCGCTTGCAGCGCCTCAGGCACCCGGGTCCAGCGCAGTACCGGCTGCACATGCCACAACGCCGCCATGCCCAGGGCCACAGCGATCCCGCAGAGGTAAAGCGACTGCCGTACCGAATGGCCGATCTGCGGGTTGCGCTGTGCGCCGCGCATCTCGGCCCAGACCGGAATGGTGACCTGCAGCATGCCGAGCAAGGAAACGAACACGCTGACGTAGACGGCGGTGCCGACCGACAAGGTTGCGAGGTCAGAGTTGGCCAATCGGCCTGCCACCAAAGTGTCGGTCAGGCTGTAGGCCACCACCGCCAGTTGACCCACCAGCACGGCGGCCCCGTGCCGAGCGATGGCGCCCAGGTCGCTGTTGCGCCAGGGCCCTGCACCGCGTCGGACGTTCAAGGCGTCAGCCGCCGGTACAGCAGTACGTCGTCGGTGCGGTCAGACGGGCGACGCAGAACCGCCAACAGGTTCCATTGGGCCATGTCGGTGGCGTCGGGCAGTGTGGCTTGGTCGGTGGAATCGACCAGCAGCCACAGGCAGTCGGTACCGGTCTCCACCGGTGGCAGCCGGAGCTGGTTGTGGTGGGTCAGTGCCGCCAGGTGTCCTTGCGAGAGCCCGTATGTGGCCACGCAGGATCCGTTCGGCACGTGCACCGCCAGGCGCTGTGACAGCACGGTGTAGCTGCGTGCGAAGTCCAGGGCGGGCAGCCACAGCGTCATCAGCAACAGCCAGCCGAGCACGGCACCGCCAGCGGGCAGAACCAGGCTTTTCCACAACGCCGTCCGGTGGCGGCCCACCCGCCATGTCACCAGCCAGAACCATGCTGCCGTAGCAAGCAGTGCGACCCCAAACGCGAGCCACGAAAAACTCGGCACAAAGTCGGGAGCGAGGCGGGCCACATTGGCTGCGGGCTTGGCGGGGAAGCCTGTCTGCATGGCGATCCACACCACCCAGATGGTGAGTGCGCTGGCGGTGAAGAACACCAGGGTCAGCCAGTCGATCAGCGCCGACATGGTGCGTTGAAGGGTGGGGAGCGCGAACGCCGCCAGCGTGGCAAGCGCCGGCAGCGCCAACAGCAGAGACCGGTCGGCCGCTGGTGTCGTGACGGTGGCGGCCACCGCCAGAAGCACGAAGCACAGCGGGAATGCCACATGCCGGTTCCGCAGCATGTGCCGCCAGCGCCAAAGCGTCCACAAAGCAAGGGGCCAGGCCGGCCAAGTGAACCACAGCAACAGCCGGCCCAGGCTGCGCCAATCGGCGTTGGTCTCGGGCGACAGCCCTGGCAGAGCGATGCGCCAGCGCCAAAGGTGCAAGGCCGTGGCCAAAGCGGCGCTGAGTAGCGTGGCGGTGATCAAAGGCCACCAGGCGCCGAGGTCTGTGCGGTCGGGTTCGCTGCGGCCTTGGGGCACGGCTGGCTGGGTCAGCCACACCCCCGCACAGCCCAGACCCAGCAACACCGCCAGGGTGGGTGCGCCACTGAGCGTGAGGCTGGCCAGGCCAAGGTGCAGTCCCAAGGTGGCACTGGCCCGGCGCGCCGGGAGTGCTGCGACCGAGTAGAACACCCACGCGACACTGGCCAGTTGGGCCAGCGCCGGGGTGGTTTCGTGGGACATCTGAGCCAAACCCAGACAGGCGATCAAGGCCAACACACCGCCGTCGGCCATGGCACGGGCGTAGTCGGCAGGGTGGGCTTCACCGCCGAACGCGAAGGCCACCGGTTGCGCCTGGGGACTGCGGGCCAAGTGGTACACCCCGTACCAGGTGGCCGCGAGTGTGAGGGCCAGCAACAGGACGAAAGGCACCCGGCTGGCCAGCACCGGGTCCAGCCAAGGCAGGATGTGGATGGACACCGCACCCAACCAGTGCGGCAACAGCGAGTCGGACACCGGCCCATGGCCGGCCACTCGCGGCGCCAACCAGTCGGCACCCGGCGCCAGCAGCCCCAGCATGTGCCCAAAGCCGGTCATGTCCGCACTCCGCCACGGCTGTCGGCCGAAGAACCCAGGCAGGATGTACGCCGCGCAGAGCAACAGCAACGCCACCCTGGGAAGGCGACGCACGGCGTGTTGCGCGACGATGGCGGGCGTGGGTGGGTTCACTGCGGCAGAAGCGGCGAAAGAAAGAACAGGGTTTCGTAGGGATTCAGCGCGGCAAGGGGTGCGTCGGCGTCAAAAAAGAAAAAAGGCAGCGCGGCGTCCCGGGCTGCCTTTGTACCCAAAGCAGGGCTTACTTGGCGGTGGTTTTGCCGAAGCGGTTGCGGAATTTCTCGACGCGTCCGCCCATGTTGTCGACCGATTTTTGGGTGCCGGTGTAGAAGGGGTGCGATTCGCTTGAGGTGTCCAGCTTGTAAAGCGGCAGCTCACGTCCGTCTTCCAAGGTGATCATTTCCTTGGCGTTCACGCAGGAACGGGTGACGAATTTGAAGTTATTGGACAAGTCCAAAAAGCACACTTCGCGGTAATTGGGGTGAATGCCGTCTTTCATGGGATTTTCCTGGTCGTGTGCGGTAGCCGGGCCAGCCTGTCTGGTCTACTTGCCGCAAAAGCTCTCAATTATAACCAAGGCCCGTGTCCACTCAGCCACCGCGCCGCATCATGTCGAAGAAGTCGACGTTGGTCTTGGTCGCCTTCATGTTTTTGAGCATCAGCTCCATGGATTCGATTTCGTCCATGTTGTACATGAACTGTCTCAGGATGCGGGTTTTCTGAAGTATTTCTGGCGCCAGCAACAGTTCTTCACGGCGGGTGCCGCTTCGGTTTAGCTGGATGGACGGGAACACGCGCTTTTCGTAGAGGCGGCGGTCCAGGTGGATTTCGCTGTTGCCGGTGCCTTTGAATTCTTCAAAAATCACTTCGTCCATGCGGCTGCCGGTGTCGATCAGCGCGGTGGCGATGATGGTCAGTGAGCCGCCTTCTTCCACGTTGCGGGCAGCGCCCAAGAAGCGCTTGGGGCGTTGCAGCGCGTTGGCGTCCACGCCGCCGGTCAACACCTTGCCGGATGACGGCACCACGTTGTTGTAAGCGCGGGCCAAACGGGTGATGGAGTCGAGTAGAATCACCACGTCTTTCTTGAGCTCCACCAACCGCTTGGCGCGCTCGATGACCATTTCAGCCACGTGAACGTGGCGTGCAGCGGGTTCGTCGAATGTCGAGGCGATCACTTCGCCCTTGACCGAGCGCTGCATCTCGGTCACTTCTTCCGGGCGCTCGTCGACCAGCAGCACCATCATGTGGATGTCGGGGTAGTTGGCGGCGATCGCGTGGGCCATGTGCTGCATCATGACCGTCTTGCCGCTCTTGGGCGGTGCCACAAGCAAGGCACGTTGGCCTTTGCCGATCGGCGCGATGATGTCGATGATGCGGCCAGTGATGTTTTCGTCGCCCTTGATGTCGCGCTCCAGCCGCATCTGCTCCTTGGGGAACAGCGGCGTCAGGTTTTCGAACATCACCTTGTGTTTGTTTTGCTCAGGGGGCCCGCCGTTGACCGCGTCGAGCTTGGTCAGGGCGAAATACCGCTCGCCATCTTTGGGGGTGCGGACCTCGCCTTCGATCATGTCGCCGGTGTGCAGGTTGAAGCGGCGCACCTGGCTGGGGCTGATGTAGATGTCGTCGGTGCTAGCGGTATAGCTGGTGTCGGGGCTGCGCAAGAAGCCGAAACCGTCTGGCAGGATCTCCAACACCCCGTCGGCAAACACCTGCTCCCCGGCTCGGGCGCGCTTTTTGATGATCGCGAACATCAGCTCCTGCTTGCGCATGCGGCCGGTGTTCTCGATCTCCAGGGCTTCGGCCTGCTTGAGGACTTCAGACACGTGCAGTGCCTTGAGTTCATTTAAGTGCATGGGGTGACCCCTTCAGGGGATGTCGGTGGCAAATGCGGGGGAGGTTTGTTCAGAGGCCAGAAGGTGCCTCACAAACCGGGGAGCTCGAACCGAGCAGTGCAGCTGCTCAGCGATTAATCCGATTATGACAGGATCTGAAACACGCCCGGGGCGGCGGGGCCCAGGGCGTGGGGTCGGCGCATCAGGCCAGTTGTTGGTCGATGAATGCGGTCAGTTGGGCTTTGCTCATGGCGCCAACCTTGGTGGCCGCGAGCTGGCCTCCTTTGAACACCATCAGCGTGGGAATACCGCGGATGCCGAATTTGGCCGGGATGTCTCGGTTCTCGTCCACGTTCATTTTGGCGATTTGCAGCTTGCCGTCGTAGGCGGTGGCGACCTCGTCCAGGATGGGGGCAATCATCTTGCAGGGGCCGCACCATTCGGCCCAATAGTCCACCAGCACTGGCGTGGTGGCCTTCAGCACGTCGGCCTCGAAGCTGGCGTCGGAAATGTGTTTGATCAGGTCGCTGGCCATGAGGGAGTTCCTTCGGAATCGGTGATGTGTACCGGTAAAGTACAAGAATTGTGACAGAAACCCAACCTTCTCACAGGTCGCCGCCAGCAGCGAAACGGGCATGGTCGCCGCTGTAACCGATCGCCCCCAGCCCCCTCGCGAAGGCGCGCTCGACGTCTGCATTGCATCGCTCTTGGGGGTGTTGCGGCAGCGTGGCTGGCACCCCGGGCGCACGGTGGTGTTGCTGCCTTATGCCCAGCTCATGCCCGTCGCGCGCCGTGCATGGCGTCGGCAGGCGGGCGACGGTTTCTCCCCGCGCTTTGAAACGACCATGAACTGGGCGCGCCGCTTGGGCGGCTTCGTGGCTGGCCAAGACGACTTGGCATTTGATCACGGGCGCGACCTGGTCACCGCCCAGTCGCTGCTGGAGCGCGCAGGCCTTGGCCCCCATCGGGCTCTGCTCGCCAGCACCTTGGTGGACACCGCCGCACAGCTGGCGGGCCCGGCAGCGGCCCAGTCGGCGGCGGAGCGGGGCACGTGGGCCACCACCGTCCGGCCGTTGGTCGGCAGCGGTTGGGATTCACCTGTGTTGGCTGTCGAGGCGGCGCTGGCTCGCATTGGGTTGGAATGGGCGGCGGCTTCTGCCTATGCGACGGACGTGTTGTTTGAGCCCCGAGCCCGTGAGCAGACCGACGCCTTGGTGGTTTTTGAAGGCTTGCAGGCCGACGCGTTGACGAATGCGCTGCGGCAGCGCTGGGGCGACCGGGCGGTGGTGTTCAAGTTGCTGGGCGACGTGGGGGGCGCGCCATCGGGCAGTGTGGCCTTGCACCCATCGGTGCACGCCGAAGACGAAGCCGAGAAGGCGGCGGCCTGCGTGCTGCACCACCTGGCCGCTGGCCGAGGTCCCGTGGGACTGGTCGCCATTGACCGCACCGTGACACGCCGCATCCGTGCGATGTTGGGGGCCCGCGGCGTGGCGGTCCGGGATGAAACCGGCTGGAAGCTCTCCACCACGCGCGCGGCGGCCGAGCTCATGCTGACGCTCCGGGCTGTCGCCTGGGACGCCTCGACCGACGAGGTGCTGGACTGGCTCAAGCACACACCCGCGATCGACCCGGCACAGGGGTCCTCTCTGGAGTCCACCTGCCGCCGGTTGGGGCTCGCGCGGTGGCCCAGCGAGCCGCCGGTCAGCGTGTCGACCACGCCACTCGCCGCGCTGTGGACACAAATCAACCGATGGCGCCAGGCGTTACAGCCCGGCCGTTCGTGGCTGGATTGGCCCGACGCGCTGCGACAGGTGCTCACGGCCACTGGCCAGTGGGGGACACTGGCCGCCGACCCTGCGGGCCAAGCGGTGATTGCGGCGCTGCGTCTGGCCCATGGCGCGGCAGCCGACTGGGCGGGCCTGCCCCAAGCCCGGCGCCGCATGGGCTTGAGCGAGTGGACCGCGTGGGCCACCGAGGTGTTGGAGGCGGCCAGCTTCAAGCCAGAGCACCCAGCCTCGGCGCAGGTGGTGGTGGTTCCGCTCGCCCAGGTGCTCGCGCAGCCGTGGGCCGCGCTTGTGCTGCCCGGCTGTGACGAGGTCAACCTGCCGGCCTCGCCCGAACCGCCCGGTACTTGGGGCCGCGCGCAGCGCGCGGCGCTCGGGCTGCCCTCGCGCGAAGACTTGGCGGCCACTCAGCACGCCGTGTGGCAGCACGCGCTCACGCTGCCCCATGTGGACGTGCTTTGGCGGACGGTCGATGCGTCGGGGGAGCCGGTGTTGCCCAGCCCGCTGGTACAGCAGTGGCTTTTGGCGCAGGCCGAGCGGGCTGAGGCGGGTGCGGAGACCTTGCCCAGTCGCGCCGACCCACGCGTCGCACGCCCCGTCAAGCCGCGGCCCGTGGCCGCGCCGCAACCGGTGGGCCAGCGCTTGCCGGTGACCCGCTTATCGGCCAGTGCTTACGACGACCTGCGGCGCTGCCCCTACCGCTTTTTTGCCCTGCGCCAGCTGGGGCTGCAAGAGCCGGAGGAGTTGACGACCGAAGTGGGCAAACGCGATTTCGGCACCTGGCTCCATGCGGTGTTGGGGGCCTTCCACACCTTGCAGGCCGACGACCCGCTGCCCGACGGGCCAGCGCGCACCGACCGAATGAACGCGCTGGCAGACGCCCAAACCGCCGCCATGGGGTTGGCCGAGGGCGAGTTCCTGCCGTTCGCCGCCAGCTGGCCGGGCGTGCGCGATGCCTACCTGGCCTGGTTGGTCGACCACGAGGCCGAGGGCGCGACGTTTGTGCATGCCGAACTGGCCGCCAGCATGCCCTTGGGGGCGGTCACCCTGGCGGGCCGGCTGGACCGGGTCGACCGACAACGGGGCATGCCGCTGGTGATGGATTACAAAACCGAGGATCTGCAAAAAACCAAACAGCGCGTCAAGGTACCCACCGAGGACACCCAGCTTGCGTTCTACGCCGCGCTGTTGGAAGACGACACACTGAGCGGCGCCTACCTGCACCTGGGAGACCGTGCGGCCACTTTGGTTTCTCAGCCCCATGTGGGGGAAGCCAGAGACGCCTTGGTGGAGGGCATTCGTGCCGACATGGCGGCCATTGCCAGCGGGGCGACCTTGCGCGCTTTGGGCGAAGGGTCGGCCTGCAACCACTGCGCCGCGCGCGGCCTGTGCCGCAAGGATTTTTGGGCATGACCGACCCCCGCACCGAATTGGCTTACGAGCACAACGGCACACCGGTGGACCGTACCGCGTTTTACGCCATCGCCTGCGACCCGCGCCGCAGCGTCGCGGTGGAGGCCTGTGCCGGTGCGGGCAAAACCTGGATGCTGGTGTCCCGCATCCTGCGGGCCCTGCTGGATGGTGCCCAGCCGCAAGAGGTGCTGGCCATCACCTTCACCAAAAAGGCCGCAGGCGAAATGCGGCAACGCTTGCAGGAATGGCTGGCCGAATTCGCCCAGGCGCCATCCGACCGTCTGCACGCCGAGCTCATCCAGCGCGGCGTGCCTCAGGCATCGGTGGCGGCCCTGGCGCCCACCTTGTCGCGCCTGTATCTCACCGTGCTCAAGACCGGGCGGCCAGTGCAGGTCCGCACTTTCCACAGCTGGTTCGCAGCGTTGCTGCGCGCAGCGCCCGTGGCCATGCTGCAGCGCCTGGGCCTGCCCGTGCACTATCAACTGCTGGAGGACGACAGCGAGGCCGTCAAGGCCGTCTGGCCCCGCTTTCTGGCCGTGGCCGCGCAGGACCCCGAGGCGCGTGCCGATTACCTGGCCGCAGTCGCCGCCCATGGCCGCTCGCAGACCCACAAGGCCCTGATCACCGCACTGACCAAGCGGGTTGAATTCGCTCTGGCCGATGCCCACCAGGTGGTGGCGCGGTCGGTGCTCCGTTTTCAAGACACCCACCCCGCTTTTGCGGGCATGGACACGCCACTGCAGGCGCTCGACGGCGCCTCTGCGCGCAGCCGCTGGTTGGCCTGGGCCAGTGCTTTGGGCGTGGAGGCCAACCAGACGCCGAGAAGGGCCGCGCAGGCCGTTGTGCAGGCGTTCGAGACGAGCGATCTGGCCACGCGGTTTGCGCTGCTGCGCAAGGCATTCTTCGTTGCGAACGAAGACCGGCTCACCAACCACCTGCTGCGGTATGCGGCCGCGCAGCAGGCCGAGCCCGAGTTGCAGGCGCTGGGCGCCGCCCTGGCGCAACACGCGGCCTGGGCGCACCACCAGCGGCTGATGCGGCTGACGCGCCGCTTGGTGGCTGAGTACGCACAGCTCAAACGCGAGCGTGGTTGGGTCGATATGAACGACCTTGAAACCGCCTCCCTGGAGATGTTGCGCGACGACACGCTCAGCGGTTGGGTGCAAGAGCGTCTGGACGCGCGCGTGAAGCACCTGTTGATCGACGAGTTTCAAGACACCAACCCGCTGCAGTGGCAAGCGCTCAAAGCGTGGCTGTCGGCCTACGCGGGGGCGGGGGGCGGTCTCAGCGTGTTCATCGTCGGCGACCCCAAGCAAAGCATTTACCGCTTTCGCCGCGCCGAGCCCCAGGTGTTTCAGGCCGCGCAGGACTTTGTGCGCCTCGGGCTGCGCGGCGACCTGCTGAGTTGCGACCACACCCGGCGCAACGCCCAGTCGGTGATTGGTCTCGTCAACGGCGTCATGGGCGCCGCCCACCAGTCTGGCGAGTACCCTGGCTACCGGGCCCACACCACCGAGTCATGCCAGGCGGGCCAGGTGGTCTGTTTGCCGCCCATCGCGCGCGCAGAGGCCAGTGGCGGGAGGCCGGACCGATTGACCGCCGGTTTGGTGTGGCGCGACAGCCTCACCACCCCGCGCGAGTCCCCTGAAGAAACCCTTCGCAGCCGGGAGGCGACCCAGGTTGCACGGTACATCGCCGATGCCATCGACCGCGGGCTGCGACCGGGCGAGATCATGGTCCTGGCGCGCAAACGCGAGCCGCTGGGTGTGTTGCGCGATGCGTTGCGGGCGCTGCACATCCCGTCCCAGCAAGCCGAGAAGAACGATCTGGCCGACATCGCTGAGGTCCAGGACTTGGTGGCGCTGCTCGACGTGCTGGTGTCGCCCACCCACGACCTGTCCCTCGCGCGGGCGCTCAAGTCTCCGCTGTTTGGCGTGGGCGATGACGCCCTGGTCGAGCTCGCCGTCCGCCAACGCGCCGCACAGGCGAACGGCCAAACGCCAAGCTGGCTGGCGCTGCTCACCGATGCCGCCGCCGACGCCCCCCCCCTGACCAACCCCGGCGGCCGACCCCTGGGCGAGGTGCTGGCCCGCTGGCGCGCCTGGGTCCACACCTTGCCGCCGCACGACGCGTTGGACGCGATCTGCCACGACGGCGACGTGTTCGCCCGCTACGCTGCCGCCGCACCGGCCGCTTTGCGCGACACGGTGCTGACCCATCTGCGTGCGCTGCTGGCCGCCGCGCTCAACACCCAAGGGGGCCGCTTCCTCACCCCTTACGCATGGGTGCGCGCACTCAAGTCCGGTGGCACCCGATCGCCCGCGCTGGCCAGCACCGACGCCGTGCGCCTGCTCACGGTCCACGGTGCCAAGGGCTTGGAGGCGGAGCTGGTGCTGCTGATCGACACCGACGCCGCGCCGCCCGTGGCCGAGACCATGGGCGTGTTGGTCGATTGGCCCGGTGCCGAAGACCTGCCCCGGCGCTTCAGTTTCATCGCCAGCGAGTCCCGTCCCCCCGTCTGCAATGCCGAGGCGCTTGCGCTGGAGCACCTCGCCCGCCAGCGCGAAGAGCTCAACACTTTGTACGTGGCCATGACCCGGGCCCGCGACACCGTGGTGGTGTCGTCCATCGAGCCACACCGCGCCGACCCCGGCAGTTGGTGGCGGCGGCTTTCGGCTTGGGGGACCGCCCACCCGGGCGCCATGGCCACACGGCCTGCCGACGGGGACACGGACCGCCCCACCGAAAAAACGGCCCAGAATGCCGCACCAACCGACCTGGAACCATTTTTGATGCTTTGTTTGCCGCCAGCCACCGTCATTATTGGCGGAGGTGCTCCTGAATCAAGAGCAAACGCCGTCCAGGTCGATGTGGCCGACAACGCCTTGGACGACGCCCTGGACGCGGCGGCGTCCGACCCCTTTGCCCGCTTGGGCCAAGCGGTGCACCGGCTGTTGGAATGGGGCGGTCTGTCGCCTGGCGCAGCGGGCACGGCCCAGCGCTTGTCACTGGCCCGCGAGTTCGACCTGACCCCCACCGAGGCCGAGCGCGCGACCGAGCTGGCCCAGCGCATTCAAAACGGGGAGGGTGCCTGGGCCTGGCAAGCCGAGCTGCTGGACTGGGAGGGCAACGAGGTTGAGCTGCATCACCAAGGGGCGGTCTTGCGGCTGGACCGCCTGGTGCGTCGCCGAGACACGGGCGTTTGGTGGGTGCTGGACCACAAAACCGCCGCCCGCCCAGAGCGGCAACCTGGGCTGGTGGCCCAGCTGCAACGCTACGCCAAAGCGGTGCGCGCTGCCTACCCCGGCGCCGAAGTGCAAGCGGCCTTTCTCACGGGCGACGGCCGGTTGGTGGTGGCATGAGCGACCATCCCAACGCCCCCAGCGGTGCGTGCCACGACGCAGCGCGCTGGGAATGGGACCGGCCATCCCAGGAGCCTGTCGCCATCGTCGGCGCCGGGCCCGCGGGCCTGATGGCCGCCGAAGTGCTGGCTCAGGCCGGTGTGCCGGTGGACGTGTACGACGCCATGCCCTCTGCCGGGCGCAAGTTTTTGTTGGCGGGCAAGGGTGGCCTCAACCTGACGCATGCGGAGCCCGCCGATCGCTTTGTCCAACGCTATGGCGATCGGCAAGCCAACTTGGCCAGCGCGCTGCAAGCTTTTGGTCCCGAGCGGCTGCGCGACTGGGCCCAAGGCTTGGGGGTGAGCACCTTCGTGGGAACCTCTGGCCGTGTGTTTCCGACCGACATGAAGGCCGCGCCACTGCTGCGGGCCTGGTTGCACCGGTTGCGCGAGGCGGGTGTGCGCTTCCACATGCGCCACCGCTGGACCGGATGGAACGCGGCGGGCGAGTGCGAGTTCACCACGCCCCAAGGCCTGTTGCGGCGCACCACCCCCACCCTGGTGTTGGCGCTCGGCGGTGCCAGCTGGGCGCGTCTGGGCTCCGATGGCGCTTGGGTGTCCTGGCTCGCGGCGCGCGGGGTGGCGGTGGCGCCGCTGCAGCCCGCCAACTGTGGCTTCGACGTCGCGGGGGGCTGGAGCGCGCACTTCGCCAGCCGCTTTGCGGGTCAGCCGTTCAAAAGCGTCGCGATCCAAGCCACCGACGGCCTGGGCCGGCAGTTTCAGCGCAAAGGCGAGTTCGTCGCGACCGCCACCGGCGTCGAGGGCAGTCTGGTGTATGCCGCGTCCGCGCTGCTGCGCGACGAAATCGCCCGCAGTGGGCAGGCCATCTTCACCTTGGACTTGCTGCCCGACAAGCCAGCCGAACGGGTGCTGGCCGAGGTCGCCCACCCGCGTGGGGCGCGTTCGCTGTCGAGCCACCTCAAAAGCCGGTTGGGGCTGGACGGCATCAAGATGGGGCTGCTGCACGAGGTGCTGCCCAAAGACGCGTTACAGCAGCCCGAACGGCTGGCAGCGACCATCAAGGCGGTGCCCATTCGGCTGGCGGCGGCGCGCCCGTTGGACGAAGCCATCAGCACCGCCGGTGGCGTGCCCTTTGAGGCCTTGACCCATGGATTGATGCTGCGCGACCTGCCGGGCGTGTTTTGTGCAGGCGAGATGCTCGATTGGGAAGCCCCCACTGGCGGTTACTTGCTGACCGCGTGTTTTGCCAGTGGCGTGCAGGCCGCTCACGGGGTGTTGTCGCGCCGCGCGACGCCGGGGTGACCCCAGACGGCGAAACGGCCATGCGACCGGTGGTGCAGCCGCTCGGGGGTTGGGTGCGCAGGCCGGCGGTTGACCCGGGGCAGGGCATGGGCCTCAGGGCGGCACTGCAACGCGCGACAGGATTTGGGTCGCGCGCCAAGAAGAGCACGCAACGTAAGAAGAAGGGGAGTTGACGAGCCTTGACCCCGGCACTGGCTCCACAGTTAGGGCTGCTTGGTTCCCCACCTGACCCGGTTGGCCGCTTCACCATGCGGGAAGGCCCGTCGTATCGGATTGTATGCGTTGCGCGCCGAAGCACCCCGCGAGCGCCAGCCGAGTTCACCCACGCGGCCAGGGGGGATCGCGCAGGCCCTAGCATTCGGGTTGTGGCGTTTGTTGATCAACTGAACGTGCGGGCCAACTCCGCAAACACGCCACGGCGTCCATGGTCGTCACCACGTCGCGACGCCATGGTGTCTTGAGTTTGATGCGTGCTTGGTTCACCACAGCACGTCGCAACCGTTCACCATCCACCCCAAGCCCCAGGAGCCCTTCATGCCCACCACCTTGTTCAGCCCCGTGTCGTTGGGCGCGCTCACACTCAACAACCGGATCGTGATGGCGCCTCTCACCCGCAGCCGGGCGGGCGCGGGCAACGTGCCCCATGCGCTGAATGCGCTGTACTACGCGCAGCGCGCCAGCGCCGGTTTGATTATCGCGGAGGCCACCCAGGTTGTGCCAGAAGGCCAGGGCTACATCGCCACGCCCGGCATCCACACCGAAGAGCAGGCCGCCGGGTGGAAATCGGTCACCGCTGCGGTGCATGCCCAAGGTGGGCGCATCTTTCTGCAACTCTGGCACGTGGGCCGCATCTCCCACACCGCGTTTCAGCCGCATGGCGCTGCGCCGGTCGCTCCGTCTGCGATCCAGGCGGAGGGCAAGACCTACACCAGCGAAGGCTTTGTGCCGTTGTCGGTGCCGCGTGCGCTGGACGCCGAAGAAATCCCGCGCATCGTGGCCGCATACGCCCACGCCACCCGGCTCGCACTCGAGGCGGGTTTTGACGGCGTGGAGGTGCACGCGGCCAACGGCTACCTGATCGACCAGTTCCTGCGTGACAAAACCAACCACCGCACCGACGCCTACGGCGGCAGCTTCGAGCGCCGCAGCCGTTTTCTGCTGGAGACAGTGGACGCGGCCACGGCGGTGGCAGGCGCCAGCCGGGTCGGGGTGCGGATTTCGCCCCAGAACACCTTCAACGACATCGCCGACAGCCAGCCCCAGGCGTTGTTCAACCATGTCGCTGAGCAGCTGGCCCCGCGCAAGCTGGCATACCTGCACGTGATCGAGGGCGACATGAGCGGCGCCGCGACCGCGCCGTTCGACTACGCCGCGATCAAGCACCGTTTCGGTGGCCTCTACATCGCCAACAACGGCTACGACAAGGCCCGAGCGACCGCTGCGCTGGCCGAAGGCCGCGCCGATCTGGTTGCTTTCGGCAAGCCGTTCATTGCCAACCCCGATCTGGTCACCCGATTCCTGCTCGACGCACCGCTCAACCCGCTGCAAGCGGCCACCTTGTACGGCGGCGGTTCGGCCGGTTACACCGATTACCCGCTGCTGGCAGACCCCACCGCCACCTGAGCCTGTGCCGCCCGGTCGGGCGGTGGGCGGCCCGTAGAATCCCAACATGTCTTACCTGGTGCTGGCCCGTAAATACCGCCCTCGGAACTTCGCCGAGATGGTGGGGCAAGGCCATGTGGTGCAGGCGCTGTCGAACGCGCTCACACAGCAGCGTTTGCACCACGCCTACCTGTTCACTGGCACCCGGGGCGTGGGCAAAACCACGGTCTCGCGCATCCTCGCCAAGTCCCTGAACTGCCAGGGGACCGACGGGCAGGGCGGCATCACGGCCGAACCCTGCGGCGTGTGCCGCGCGTGCACCGACATCGACAGTGGCCGTTTCGTGGACTACACCGAGTTGGACGCCGCTTCCAATCGCGGGGTGGACGAGATCTCCTCGCTGCTGGAGCAGGCCGTCTACAAACCGGTGCAAGGGCGTTTCAAGGTCTTCATGATCGACGAAGTGCACATGCTCTCCAACACCGCGTTCAACGCGATGCTCAAGACGCTGGAGGAGCCGCCCGAGTACCTCAAGTTCGTGCTCGCCACCACCGACCCACAGAAAGTGCCGCCCACCGTGCTGTCGCGGTGTCTGCAATTCAATTTGCGTCCGATGGCGCCAGAAACGGTGCTGGAACACCTGACCGCGGTGTTGCAGGCCGAGTCGGTTCCCGCCGAGTCAGGTGCCCTGCGCCTGTTGGCCCGTGCCGCCCGCGGTTCCATGCGCGACGCGCTCTCTTTGACCGACCAGGCCATCGCATTTGGCAGTGGCGCGTTGCGCGAGGACGGTGTGCGTCAGATGCTGGGCACCGTGGACAGTGGCCATGTGTTCACACTCATCGACGCGCTGGCCCAGAGCGACGGCAAAACCGTGGTGGACACCTGCGATGGCCTGCGCTTGAGCGGTCTGAGCGCGGCCTCCACATTGGAAGAAATGACCCGGGTGTTGCAGCGCATGGCGGTGCTGCAGGCGGTGGGCGGGTCCGATGCGCACAGCCCCAACACCGGCGCAGACACCGACCCCAATGCAGCGGACATTGCCCGGCTCGCGGTCGCGCTGCCTGCCGATGAAACCCAGCTGCTGTACAGCCTCTGTCTGCACGGTCTGACGGAGTTGGGTCTCGCGCCGGACGAGTACGCGGCGCTGACCATGGTGCTGTTGCGCCTGCTGGCTTTCAAGCCGCAGGCCAGCCACGGGTCCGCCCGCGCGGCGCCCAGCGCTCCGGTTGAAAAAAAAACACTGACGCGGCCTGAACCCGTCCCCTACCACGCCCCCCCGGAACAGCCGGAGCGTGCGGCCGCGGACCCGCTCAGCCCCGTGTCTGCCACTCGTGCACCTGTTGCCCCCGCAGCGGTTGCCGCCGAACCCATTGCCGCCGCACAATCCCCCACCGCACCGCCCACACGCCCTGCGTCACCGTCGCCTGCGTCCGGGGGGAGGTCCTCCGTGGCGACCGGAGCCGACCCAGAAAATGGGACCGCTGCGGTGGCAGAACCGTTTTTGGTGCGAAATCGGCCCTTGGCCCCCACGGAATCTGGTGGTATTGCTACTGAAATAGTAGCGATACCGGTGCGGGTCCAACCTGAGCCAAGTGCCCGCACCGAACAGCGCACCGTCTTGTCTTTCCAGCCGAGCCCGCACGGTGACTTTTGGTTCGAGGTGGTTCAAGGCTTGGTCGCCACCGACGCGGTCAACGCTATGGTGCGCGAGCTGGCCCTGCAGGCCGAGTTGCAAGACAGGCGCGCCACCGAGTGGACCTTGCGCATCGAGCGCGAGTCATTGAACCAACCGGCGCTTTGCGACCGGCTCCAGACGGCATTGCAGGCGGCAGGCCACGAGGTGCAGCTCGTCACCGTGCTCGGCCCGGTGCAAGACACCCCGGCGCGGCGCACCCAGGCTGCCCAGGCCGCACGCCAGCAGGCGGCGGTGGAGACCATCGAGAACGACCCCTTCGTGCAGGCGATGCTGCGCGACTTCGGTGGCCGCATCGTCCCGGGCAGCATCAAACCGCTGCCCTGAATTTCACATCGACCTCACACACCATAGGACCTACGTACCATGTTCAACAAGGGACAACTCTCCGGCCTCATGAAGCAGGCCCAGGCCATGCAAGACAACCTCAAGAAAGCGCAGGAAGAGCTGGCGCTGATCGAGGTCACCGGTGAGTCCGGCGCGGGCTTGGTCAAGGTCACCATGACGTGCAAACACGATGTCAAGCGCGTCGCCATCGACCCCAGCCTGCTGACCGACGACAAGGACATGCTGGAGGATCTCGTCGCGGCCGCCTTCAACGCCGCCGTGCGCAAGGCCAGCGACACAGAGCAGGAAAAAATGGGCAAGCTCACCGCGGGCATGCCTGGCCTGCCCGGTGGTCTGAAGTTCCCATTCTGAGCCCCACCCCTTGGCCGGTTCCAGCGCCCTGCAGGCCCTGATCCAAGCGCTGCGCAAGCTGCCTGGCGTGGGGGAGAAGTCGGCCTCGCGCATGGCCTTCCACTTGCTCCAACGCGACCGCGAGGGCGCACAGGTGCTCGCGCGCGCGTTGCAGCAGGCCGTGGCCGACGTCCAGCATTGCAGCCAGTGCCACACCTTCACCGAGGCCGTGGTCTGTCCCACCTGCTTGGACCCGACCCGTGACCCCACCAAGCTGTGCGTGATCGAGACGCCCGCCGACCAGTCGGCCATTGAGCGCACCCTGGCGTACAAAGGTTTGTACTTCGTGCTCATGGGGCGGCTCAGCCCGCTCGACGGCCTGGGTCCTCGCGATATCGGGCTACACGAATTGCTGCACCGGGTCACCAACGGGCAGGTGCAGGAAGTGATCTTGGCCACCAATTTCACCGCCGAAGGCGAGGCTACCGCCCACGTGATACAGGAAGCGCTGAAGGCCCGCGGCTTGCGCGTCACGCGCCTGGCCCGCGGTGTGCCGGTAGGCAGCGAGCTGGAGTACGTGGATCTGGGCACCATCGCCCACGCCTTGGTCGACCGCCGCTGACAGCACTGAAGGTCGCCGCAGGCAAGTGGTGCGCCGGTCATTCGGTTGACACGGCGCACCGTGAAAACCCGCACGGGATGTTCCGGATGCGGGACTGCTCGCCGGCCCCTAAGCTCGGCGCATGAAAAAGGTGGCATGCTGAACCGCAGGGGCTTCTCCGCCGGGTTACTGGGCGCGGGAGCGTTCGCGTTCCCAGCGCTCGCTGCCCCGGTCCGAACCGACCGCACCCGCGTCACCGTTGTGGCCGCCGGGCGTGCGTCAATCTACCACCTGCCCCTCACGATCGCGGAGCAGCGGGGTTATTTCCGTGCCGAGGGGTTGGAAGTGGACATCGTCGATGTGGCGGGCGTTTCTCGCGCGCTGCAGGCGGTTGGCAATGGCTCGGCCGACGTGGTCAGCGGGGCGTACGAACACAGCGTCGCCCAGCAGGCTCGCGGTCAGTGGTTGCAGTCCATCGTCCTTCACGGTCGGGCGCCACAGATTGCCATCGGCGTGTCCACCCGCAATCTGCCGAACTACCAGTCACCGGCCGACCTGCGCGGCAAAAAAATTGGCGTGTCGGCGCCGGGGTCGTCCACCAACATGGCTGCCATGTTGATGCTGTCCCGCGCGGGGTTATCGGTGGACGATGTCAGCATCATCGGCGTGGGGTCGTCTGCCGGGGCGGTGGCTTCGGTGCGCTCCGGTCAGATCGACGCGATCAGCAACATGGACCCGGTGATGACGCAGCTCGAGCAGCAAGGCGAGCTGCGCATCGTGGGCGACACCCGCACCCTGCAAGGCACCCTGGCGTTGTTTGGCGGCCCCATGCCAGCCGGTTGCTTGATGGCCACGCCGGAGTTTGTGCAGAAGCACCCCGCCACCTGCCAAGCGTTGGCCAATGCCATCGTTTCGGCCCTGCGCTGGTTGCGTCACGTGGGACCAGCGGACCTGCTGAAGACCGTCCCGGAGAGCCATCTGCTGGGCGACCGGGCGCTGTACCTCGCTTGGTTCACCAAATCGCGTGAGGCCTTCGCGATCGACGGCCTGCTCCCCCCAGAGGGTGCTGTCACTGCGTTGCGGGCTTTGGCCACCATGGAGCCCAGCCTGCGGACCGACAAGATCGACTTGGCGCGCACCTTCACCAACGAATTTGCCCGCCGCGCCGCCGAACGCGCTGCCAGTTGACGCCACGCAGGCTGGCACCCGTCACTGCGAAATCTTTCGGGCTTCTTCGATTTGGTATTCAAAGTAGCGCTGAAAACTGAACGCCACGCTTGACATCAGCGTCACGGCCCCCAGCAGCAGCGACAGCACGATGGCACCCACCGTGAGCCAACTGGTTTGACCGGCTGGGCTGTCGTCGGGCAGGCCGGGGTTGTAACGGGCATTCCATTTTTCCAGTGGCATCAAGCCGAACACGATGGCTTGCAGTGCACAACCGGCCACGGTGAACCCCAAAAAGGGGATCAGCAACCAGCTCAATTGGTCGTCCAGCCCGAAAAGCTGTACCCGCCGGACGCCGTACAGCCCCAGCACGGCGGGGACGGGCAGCAACCAACCCAGCTTATCGCCCAGACCGTGGAGGTAGAAGCGGTGCAGCCCCAGTGCACCGCCAGCAAAAGCCAACCAGGTGGCCCATGTTTTGTTTTTCATGCGCCGATTATTCAGCCAATTGGCCGCCGCTGCCGGGCAGGCCCATTGGGCGCAGTGCGCGGCGCGATATACTCACATGCTTTGCTGCGTGTCGCTGGCCGGGTGGCCATGTCGCGTGTCTCAACGCTGGCGAAAATCATCGGGGCCGGTGTCCGACTGGGCGCTCCCCACCACCCAAGGATCAACCATGGTCGTCATTCGACTCTCTCGCGGCGGCGCCAAAGCCCGCCCGTTTTTTAACATCGTCGTCGCCGACAAGCGTGTTCGCCGCGACGGCCGTTTCATTGAACGCATCGGTTTCTACAACCCGATCGCACAAGGCGGTGAAGAAAGCATCCGCATTGCACAAGACCGCCTGACCTACTGGAAGAGCGTCGGCGCGCAGGCCTCCCCCACCGTGGAACGCCTCGTCAAACAAGCCGCTGCCAAAGCCACGGCCT
This sequence comes from Comamonadaceae bacterium, assembly GCA_027490925.1. GTDB lineage: Bacteria > Pseudomonadota > Gammaproteobacteria > Burkholderiales > Burkholderiaceae_C > PCRC01. The sequence goes on along the minus strand of JAIXXF010000019.1, from coordinate 29,892 downwards.
GAAGCTCCTCCTGCCGGTCACCTGCGCCGCAGTGGCCGGCTTTGCCGCTCGTGGGCGCTTGCCCGCCCCGCCGTGTGCGGTAGCCATCGGTTGTCCATGCCCCCCCCACTCGTGATGCTCGACACGGTCGACCTGCCCACCGACGCGGTGGAGGTGGGGCGCATCGCGGATGGTTGGGGGGTCAAGGGCTGGTTCAAGGTCATCGCCCACAGTGCCGAGCCCGACGCGCTGTTCAGCGCCAAACGTTGGTACCTTCAGCCCAGCGAACGAGGCGCCAAGAACTTCGACGGCACACTGCTTCTCAAAGTGCGCGAATCCAAGGCACATTCGGGCAGCTTGGTGGCCTGCGCGCACGGGGTAGACGACCGCACCACCGCCGATGCGTTGCGCGGCGCCCGCGTTTTCTTGCCCCGCACCAGTTTCCCCACGCCCTCGCTCGATGAATATTATTGGGTTGACCTGATCGGTTTGAACGTGGTCAACCGCGACGGGGTGGCTTTGGGCGTGGTTCAGGATTTGTTGTCCACCGGGCCCCAGACCGTTCTGGTCTTGTCGGCGACCGAAGCAGACAAAACCGTGGAGCGGATGATCCCTTTCGTATCGGCCTACGTCGATGCGGTGGATCTGCCCGGCCGCCGCATCACCGTGGATTGGCAGCCCGACTATTGAGTGGTGTGAAAGGCGCGTGCAGTGGCGCGGTGTCCAGCCCGCGTTAGCATCGGTCCATGCGTTTTGACGTCATCACTCTGTTTCCTGAGCTGTTTGTGCCGTTCCTGGGCAGCGGCGTGACACGTCGCGCCTACAGTGGCGGCCAGGTGGCCGTGCATCTGTGGAACCTGCGGGATTTTGCCGATGGCAATTACCGCCGCGTCGATGACCGGCCGTTCGGCGGTGGCCCGGGCATGGTGATGATGGCCGAGCCACTGGCTCAGTGCCTGGCGGCGGTCCGTGCGGAGCGGGCCGAAGTGGCGCCCGCGCCTGCAGTTTTGTTCTCGCCCATCGGACGGCGGCTCGACCACCCGGCCGTGGCCGCCTGGGCCGACAGCAGCGGTGCCGTGTTGGTGTGCGGCCGCTACGAGGGCATCGACCAGCGCTTCATCGACCTGCACATTGACCGCCAGATCAGCTTGGGCGACTTTGTGTTGTCAGGTGGTGAAATCGCAGCGATGGCCCTGCTCGATGCGGTTGCCCGGTTGCAACCTGGCGTGCTCAACGATCAGGGCAGCCACCAGCTCGACAGCTTCAACCCGGTGTTGGACGGCTTACTCGATTGTCCGCACTACACCCGCCCGGACCATTGGGGACCACCGGGGGCCGAGCGGCCAGTGCCCGACGTGCTGATGTCAGGCCACCACAAGCAGATCGAGCAGTGGCGGCGTGCTCAGCGCCTGGCGCTCACCGCCAGGCACCGGCCCGATTTGCTGGTGGCGGCTCGCGCCGCGGGGCGGCTGACGCCAGATGAAGACCGGTGGGTCGGCGGTCTTGCCGCCGCCGATCCCCAAGATAACGACGCGCTATAATAGAGAGCTTCCGATCCTCTGACCGGCCGCCGGCGCGCCTCTGTGCAACCCGGCCTCTAGTGCAGCGCGGGCAAGATCGAACGAGGAAAGCATGAACCTGATCCAAACCCTTGAGCAAGAAGAGATTGCCAAACTGGGCAAGACCATCCCCGAATTCGCCCCTGGCGACACCGTCATCGTCAGCGTCAATGTGGTCGAAGGAACGCGCAAGCGGGTCCAGGCCTATGAAGGCGTGGTGATCGCCAAGCGTAACCGCGGCTTGAACAGTGGTTTCATCGTCCGCAAAATTTCCAACGGCGAAGGCGTCGAGCGAACGTTCCAAACCTACAGCCCGTTGATTGCCAGCATCGAAGTCAAGCGCCGCGGCGACGTTCGCCGCGCCAAGCTGTATTACCTCCGCGACCGCAGCGGCAAATCTGCCCGCATCAAGGAGAAGCTCACCGCCCGTGTGGCGCCCACGGCTGCAGCCTGACCCGCTGCCTAGCCCCGGTCACAAGCCGTCGCAACCCTGGTTGTGGCGGCTTTTTTTTGCCCGCCTGACACCGCTCCATGACGACCGACCGCGCCCGCGTCCGCCCGCCTGACTTTGATCCGCGACAGGTGCCCGTTTCAGGGGTGGACCGTCACCTGCCTGCGGTCGCAGCAGATTGGCTGGTCCCGGACGCGGTGCGCGCCCGCTTTGAAGCCCCACCGTTCTGGCAGCCCGAGGTTTTGGCGGAAAGGCGCTTCACCGACCGGCCAGCCACGGCCGCGGCCGTTCTCATCCCCCTGGTGATGCGTGGTGCGACGCGAGACCAACCCACGGTGTTGTTGACGGAACGTGCATCGCACCTCCACCACCACTCTGGACAAATCGCCTTTCCCGGGGGCAAAGCCGATCCAGGCGACGCCGATGCGACCGCCACCGCATTGCGCGAGGCGCAAGAGGAGGTGGGGCTTGAGGCCCAGTGGGTGCACGTTGTCGGCCAATTGCCGGTCTACACCACTGGCAGCGCCTTTTTGGTCACCCCGGTCGTGGCCCTCGTGGACCCTGACCACCGCCTGCTGCCCGACCCGGGCGAGGTCGCCGATGTGTTCGAAGTGCCCTTGTCGTTCTTGATGAACCCGGCCAACCACCGCCGGCACGTGGTGTCTTGGGGAGGGCAGGAGCGGGCATGGTTTTCCATGCCTTTTGACGACGGTGTCAGTCAACGCTTCATTTGGGGCGCCACCGCAGGCATGCTCCGCAACCTCTACCGCCTGCTGATCGCTGGGCGTTAGCGCCGCTGTGGCCGCCGCTATCATCCTCACATGAGCTTTTTGGCGATACTGTTCGCGCTGCTGATCGAGCAAGTCAGGCCGCTGGCCCACCGCAACCCTGTCCACAGCGCGTTGCGAGGCTGGAGCATGGCGGTGAGCCGGAACATCGACACCGGTGACGCCGCCCACGGCTGGGTCGCCTGGGCCCTGGCGGTGGGCGTACCCACTGTGCTCGCGGCGGTTGTGCACCTTGTCTTGGTACTCACCTTGGGTCAGGTCGCTGCCTTGGTGTGGGGGGTGGTGGTGCTGTACGCCTGCCTCGGTTTTCGGCAGTTCAGCCACCATTTCACCGACATCCGTGACGCGCTGGACGAGGGCAATGAAGACCTGGCCCGCAGCCTGCTGGCCCGGTGGCAGCACGTCGACGCCACGCACCTGCCGCGCCGGGAAATCGTGCGGCACGTGATCGAGTTTTCGGTGCTCGCCGCGCACCGACATGTGTTCGGTGTCATCGCGTGGTACGTGGTGTTGGCGGCGCTGGGCTTGGGACCTGCCGGCGCCGTGTTGTTCCGAATGAGTGAGTTCGTCGGCCGCTACTGGCAGTACAAGAGCGTCGCCCAGCATCTACCGGTGAGCGCTGCGCTGAACGACGCGTCCAATCGGGCTTGGTGGGTGATCGACTGGGTGCCCGCGCGGATCACCGCCATTGGCTTCGCAGTGGTCGGCAGCTTCGAAGATGCGATCGACGGCTGGCGGCACCACGCGCAGCAGTTCCCCAACGACAACGACGGCGTCATCCTTGCAGCCACCTCAGGTGCGGTCAATGTCCGCTTGGGCGGCGAGGCGTTGCAAGCCACGTTGGCGGTCGGGGCGGTGGCGAGCGCAGACACCGAGTCCACCCCAGGTCGTGAGCCTGAACCCGGTCACTTGCGCAGCGTGGTGGGTTTGGTGTGGCGCACGGTGGTCATGTGGATGGTGCTGCTGGCGTTGCTGACTTTGGCTCGCCTGATCGGCTGAGCGACGGCGGTGTTCAGCGTGCGGCGAGGTGTGCGCCGCGCTCAATACCGCGTTTGGGACAGTTCTGCGAACAGTTCGGTGTAAATCCGGTAACGCTGGTCACTGATGTCACCGGCGTCGGCTGCCTCAGCGGCGACGCGCGCGGTGACCGCGCAATCGGGCTCCTGTCGGTGCGTGCAGTTGTAGAAACGGCATTTGTCTGCATGGGCCTTGAAGTCGGGCATGCAGCCGGCGAGTTGCATCGGCTCAATGTGGTGCAGGCCGAATTCCTGAAACCCGGGAGAGTCGATCAAGGCGGTGCTGCGAGCGTCATCCATCCAGTACCAGGTGGTGCGGGTGGTGGTGTGCTTGCCCGAGTTGAGGGCCTGTGAGATCTCATTGGTGAGCACTTGCGCCCCAGGCACCAGACGGTTAATCAAGGTGCTTTTGCCCGCTCCCGAGGGACCCAGCACCAGCGTGGTCTTGCCGGTGAGCGCGATTCGCAAGGCCTCGGGCACTTCAGGGTGCGATGCCCCGCTGGTTGTCGCGGGTTCCAAGGCCGCACCGAGCACGGTGTAGCCCATGGCGCGGTACGGTGCCAGGCGTTGCCAGGCCCGGTTGAAAGCATCGCCCAAGTCGCTTTTGTTCAGCACGATGAGCGGTGGTATCCCCTCTGCCTCGGCCGCGATCAACGCGCGGGCGAGCTGGCTTTCTGAAAACTCGGGTTCCGCCGCGAGCAGCACCAGCACCTGGTCGAGGTTGGCAGCAAAGGACTTGGTCCTGATCTCGTCGCGCCTGTAGAACAGGTTGCTGCGGGGCTCCAGTCGCTCGATGGTCCCTTCATCCTCGCTGGCTTGCCACAGCACCCTGTCGCCCACGACAGCCTGGCTCTTTTTGCCGCGTGGGTGGCAAATGAGCCGTTCTCCAGCGTCGTTTTCCACCAAGAAGTGGCGTCCGTAGTTGGCCACCACGCGCCCGGGCAGCAGCTTGAGCTGGGCTGTCATCCTTGAAGATCAGGCGAGCAGGGCATCCACCTGAGCGGCGCAGTCGAAGTCGGTGGCCGAGATACCCGACACGTCGTGGGTGTTGAACCGCACGACACACCGGTTGTAGGTGACTTGCAACTCAGGGTGGTGGTCTTGCCGATGCGCCACGAACGCCACCGCGTTCACAAAGGCCATGGTGTTGTGGTAATTCGCGAAGCGGTAGTGCTTCTCGATGGCGACGTCCGCACCATCGCCGCCGAGTTGCCAGCCTTCCAGGGACGCCAGCCGGGTGACCACTTCGGTGGCGCTCAAGGCGCGTCGGCCCGGCGATGCGCTGTGCTGCTTAACGAGGCCGGTACTCATGCGGGCACCACAGTGGCACCCATGCGGGCCAAGCGTTCTGAGGCCGGTGGGTGCGAGTAGTAGAACTTCACGAACACCGGGTCGGGTGTCAGGGTGGATGCGTTGTCTTCGTACAGCTTCAACAGGGCAGATGCAAGGTCTTGGCCGCTGGTCTGGCTCACCGCATAGGCATCCGCCTCAAACTCGTGCTGGCGCGACAACTGCGACCACAGTGGCGAGATGAAAAAGCTGAACGTGGGCACTGCCAGCATGAACAACAGCAAGGCCAGTGCGTCATTGGGTGGCCCTGCCAGGTTTGGCACCACCCCCAGACCGGTGAAAAACGCCGCCTGCCCTGACAGCCAGCCGAGCAGGGCGAAGCCCAACAAGCTCATGGCAAACATGCCAACGATGCGTTTGACAATGTGGCGGTGCTTGAAGTGTCCGAGCTCGTGGGCCAAGACCGCGTCGACTTCTGCCGGTGACAACTTGGCGAGCAAGGTGTCGTAAAACACCACGCGTTTGGACGCGCCAAAGCCAGTGAAATAGGCATTGGCGTGGGCGCTACGACGGCTGCCGTCCATCACAAACAAGCCTTTGGCGGAAAACCCACAACGTGCCATGAGCGAGGTCACGCGCTGGCGCAAGCCAACGTCGTCAAGGGGTTTGAACTGGTTGAACAGGGGGGCGATGAAAGTTGGGTACAGCCACAGCAGCAAAAGGTTGAACCCCATCCAAACCGCCCACGCCCACAGCCACCACGCGCTGCCCGCCGAGCCCATCAGCCACAGCACCAGTGCGGCGATTGGCAGGCCGATCAACGCCCCCAGCACAACCGACTTGAACAGGTCGGCCAGCCACAACCGTGGCGTGGTCTTGTTGAAGCCAAAACGGGCTTCGATCACAAAGGTTTGGTACAGACTGAACGGCAAGCCGATCAGGCCGCTAACCAGGGCAAACATGGCCAACAGCGCCAGTTGGGGCCACAAAGGCGACACCGAGCCAGCGAACCAGGCATTGACCCATTGGTTGAGCGCGTTCAGGCCGCCCAACAGGGTCCAACCCAACAGCACCGCGTTGCCCAAGGCGATGTCGAGCAGGCCGAGGCGGGCTTTGGTCAGGGTGTAGTCAGCGGCCTTTTGATGGGACGCCAGACTCACCGTGGCTTGAAACGCGGCGGGCACAGCGTGTCGGTTCAGGGCCACATGGCGCATTTGCCGGCTGGCGAGCCACAGCCGTGTGAGAAGGCCCAAGACCACAGCGGTCGCGAACACCAGAGCGATGAGCGAAGGGGAGAGCAGTGCGGCGATCATGCGAAGTGAGTGTAGGCCATCGGCGACAATTCGGCGCATGACTGAGCCCATCACCCCACTGACCAAATCCGAAGACAACCTCGTCTGGCTGGACTGCGAAATGACTGGTCTCAACCCCGAGGTGGACCGCCTGATCGAAATCGCGGTGGTGGTCACCGGGCCCCACCTGACGCCCCGGGTCGAGGGCCCCGTGCTGGTGATCCACCAAAGCAATGCGCAACTCGACCTGATGGACGCTTGGAACAAGGGCACACACGGCAAAAGCGGCTTGATCGACAAAGTGCGCGCGTCGGCCCTGGACGAAGCCACTGCCGAAGCGCAGCTGCTGGCGTTTCTGGCGTCCTACGTGCCCAAAGGCGTATCACCGATGTGTGGCAACTCCATCGGCCAAGACCGCCGCTTTCTGGTGAAGTACATGCCCAAGCTGGAGGCCTTTTTCCATTACCGCAATCTGGATGTCAGCACGTTGAAGGAGCTGGCCAAGCGCTGGCGGCCAGCGGTGCACAGCGCGTTCAAGAAACAGCAGAGCCACACCGCGCTGGCCGACGTGCACGAGTCGATCGATGAGTTGGCCCACTATCGGGAACACTTCTTGAATTTGGCATGACCGGTAAAAACCCGAATCCATGCGACAATTCGGCACTGCGTCGCCTGGCGCAGATGCGCATCTCCCTTCACACCTGACCCTCACAGAAGGGTCACCGAGCGGTTGACACCGCCCCGGCTTCGTTTGATGGTTGATGTTTTTTAACCATTGACGAGGCATCGGCCGCCCCGGGTTTCCCGGTCGCCGAGCCGTCGTGTGAGAAACCCATGACTGACACTTTTGACGTGACAGGCGACATCGCGCCTGCCGAAATTCTTTCCGCCGACCTCGCGCAGGACACCGCCGTGTCGCCTGAGCCCAACGGCTTCGCCAAATTGGGCCTGGCGCCCGAGCTGTTGCAGGCCGTGGCCGACCTGGGCTACACCGAGCCGACCGTGGTGCAGCAGCAATGCGTGCCGCGCGCCATGGCCACGGCAGGGCCCAGTGACCGCAGCGGCGGCTTCAGTGACCTGATGGTTTCCAGCCAGACCGGCAGCGGCAAGACCGCCGCTTTCCTGCTGCCGGTGTTGCACACACTGCTGACGCAACGCGCGGAAGCAGAAGCCAAAGAAAAAGCCGACTTCGACGCCGCCTGCGCAGAAGCCGTGGCCAAAGGCGAGGCCCCACCCAAGCGCCCCAAGCGCCGAGACCCGACGTCGTCACGCAATTTCAAAGCCGCCACCCCTGGCGCGCTGGTGTTGTGCCCCACCCGCGAACTGGCCCAACAGGTGGCCAACGATGCGATCGATTTGGTGCGCCACTGCCGTGGTCTGCGCATCGCCAATGTGGTGGGTGGCATCCCGTACCAATTGCAGCTGGCCAAGCTGCAAAACGCCGACCTGGTGGTTGCCACGCCCGGTCGCTTGTTGGACTTGCAACGCTCGATGCAACTCAAGCTGGACCAGGTTCAATTCCTGGTGGTGGACGAGGCCGACCGCATGCTGGATCTGGGCTTTGCCGACGACCTGGCCGAGGTCAACCAGCTCACCATTCAGCGTCGCCAGACCATGATGTTCAGTGCCACCTTCGCACCGCGCATCCAGCAGTTGGCCGCCCGCGTGATGCGCGAACCACAGCGGGTGCAAATCGATTCCCCGCAGGAGAAACACGCCAACATCAAACAGGTGCTGTTCTGGGCCGACAACGCACAGCACAAACGCAAACTGCTTGACCACTGGCTGCGTGACACCACCATCAATCAGGCCATCATTTTTGCCAGCACGCAGATCGAATGTGATGGCTTGGCCAACGACCTGCAGCAAGAGGGTTTTGACGCTGTGGCGCTGCACGGGGCCTTGAACCAGGGCCTGCGCAACCGCCGCTTGATGGCGTTGCGTAACGGCCAGGTGCAGTTTCTGGTGGCGACCGATGTGGCTGCGCGCGGCATCGATGTCCCCACCATCACCCACGTCTTCAACTTCGGTTTGCCGATGAAGGCCGAGGACTACACCCACCGCATCGGTCGCACCGGGCGTGCGGGACGCGACGGTCTGGCCATCACCTTCGCCGAGATGCGCGACCGCCGCAAGATCTTCGACATCGAGGCCTACACCCGGCAGCCGTTCAAGGCCGAAACCGTACCCGGCATGGAGCCACAGCAGCGCGCCCCACAAGGCGGCCGCCCCAGCGGTGACTTTGGCGGCCGCGGTGGTCAACGCGACTACGGCCCGCGCGACCGCAAGTTCGGCCCCGGTGGCGGCGCGCCCCGTGGCAGTTTTGGTGGCCACCGTGGTGACCGCGCGCCGTTCTCAGGTGACCGCTTCGGTGCGGACCGCTTCGCCAGCCGCCCTGACGGTGGTGCCCCACGTGGCGCCGATTTCGCCGATCGCCGCAGCGACTTTGTCCGGCCATCGGGCCCCCGTCCGACGCCAGCGGGCAAGGCGTTCACGCCCCGCGGCGACCAGCCGCGCCGCCCCGCCAAGCCCAAGTTCGATCGGCGCTGATTCGCCCCGCGCTGGCTTGCCCAGCGCTTTTTCCTGCGTCGCTCCCCGCGCCCCCCTGCGCCCATCCACGGCCTTGCTCTGCAAGGCCGTGGTCGTTTGTGGCGTGAACAAGTTGGTCCCCGACGGGAATCGGGCCTCAGGTCGGCCGGGGCCGCGCCGATAAGGAACATGAGGTGGTCCACGGCGCGCGGGTACAGCGTGCCGCAAGCCGCCCGTTTCGCGAGGGCAAACCCGCCGAAAGGCGGGTGAGCCGAGCCCCTGCCTGACGCACACGGGTGCCTGGGTGGCGGGTGGCCATGTGTCGGCTGTGCCGGCCCGTGTGCGGCGGCCCTCGGTCTTCTTTTTTGGAGCACCCCTGTGGCCCGTCGTCCCGTGATTTTTTCTTCCCATTCCACAACCTGTCAGGCCGTTTGGGCCGGTTTGCTGGGCAGCGTTTTGGCCGGTTTGTCGGCCTGCGGCGGTGGTGGCGAGCCGGCAGTCCATGCCAGCCCGCCGACCGAGACCGCTGCCGCCTTGACGGTGACCAACGCGGGTGTGGATTACGCGGTGCCAGGGTTGCCCGCGCTGCCCGACGAGTGGGTGGTGACCCCCAGTTTCCATGCCGCGCCCGTGTTGTTGGCGCCACCCGACGATGCCGATATGGTGGACAGTAACGCCTCGGCCCGGCGCAGCGTCCGGCGGCAGTCCATTCCCATTGACATGGCCGATGTGGATTCGCGGGCCCTGACAGTGGAGAAGATCGAGCAGGCAACCCGCGATCGGCCCCAAAGTACTGGTAGCAGCGTGGCACCGCTGGCCACGGCGAACTCGGTGGTCACTTACACCCCAGCGCAGATCCGCGCGGCCTATGGCCTGCCCGCCCTGCCCTCGGTCGGTGCCACGCTGACCGCCGACCAGGCGGCCCGGCTGGGTGCAGGCCAGACGATCTACATCGTCAACGCCAACCACAACCCCAACGTGGTCGCTGAGTTGACGGCTTTCAACCAGCGCTTCGGCTTGCCTGGCTGCACGGTGCAGGCCATTGCCACAGGGGCGGTGTTGCCTTTGGCGGCGGCGCCAACCACTGGCTGCACCTTGTCGGTGGTGTACAGCACCGCTTCAGGCGGCATGACCAGCACCGCACCGCCCTTCGATGCGGGCTGGGCCACTGAAATCGCGCTCGACGTGCAGTGGGCACATGCCACCGCACCCATGGCGCGGCTGGTGTTGATCGAAGCGCCAGATGCGTCGGTCAACAGCCTGTCGGCCGCGGTGCAACTGGCCAACAAGATGGGGCCTGGCGTGGTGTCGATGAGCTTTGGTGCCAACGAGGGCAGTTGGACGTCGTCGTTCGAGTCAACCTTCTCGGGCGCCAACATGACGTATCTGGCCGCCACCGGCGACTCCGGGGCGGCGGTCTCTTGGCCCGCTGTGTCGCCCCAGGTGGTGGCGGTGAGCGGTACGTCACTCACCTACAGCGGCAGTGGCACCCGTGCCGAGGTCGCCTGGAGCAATACCGGCGGTGGCACCAGCCAGTTCACCGCCGCGCCAAGTTACCAGACTGGGTTGGTGCCTGGCTTGGTACTGCCCCGCCGCACCGTGGCCGATGTGGCGTTCAACGCCGACCCCAACACCGGCCAGTTCGTGGCCGTGATTCCGCCCGGGGCCAGCACCCCGAACTGGATCAGCGCTGGCGGCACCAGCTTGTCCACCCCGCAGTGGGCGGGCTTGGTGGCGGTGGCCAATGCTCAGCGCCTGCGCGCTGCCAAGACTCCCCTGGGTCAGCCCCACACCGCGTTGTATGGGCAAGTCGGCGGGGTGCCAGGGAATTACGTGCTGGCAATGAAAGACATCACCACCGGGGCCAACGGCACCTGCGCCGGTTGCACGGCGGTGCTGGGTTACGACCTGGTCACCGGCTGGGGCACCCCCAACGTGGGCGGCCTGTTGAGCGCGCTCACCGGATTGGCCGCACCCGTGGCCCCGCCTAGTGTGGGCTCGGGCACGGTGTCGGGCCAGGTGGGCAAGGCATTGGCCTTCAAGGTGGCCGTGACGTCGGTGAATGCCGTCACCTACACGCTGAGTGGTGCACCCAGTGGCTTGACCATCAACAGCACTGGCAACGTGGCCTGGGCCAGCCCGGTGGCGGGCACCTACCCGATCACGGTGACAGCCAGAGACAGCAAAACTGGCCTGACCGGGCAGGGGATCTACACCGTCACCATCGTGCCCGCCCCGGTGGCTCCGGTGGTGACTGGCACCACCATTGCGGGCACCGCGGGCACCGCGCTCAAGTTCCAGGTCACGGTGCGTGCGGCCAACCCCGTGACGTATAGCCTGACCGGGGCCCCCGCCGGGCTGACGGTGGCCAGCACCGGGCTGGTGACATGGACATCGCCGGTGGCCGGCACTTATTCGGTGACGGTGGTCGCCCGAGACAGCAAAACCGGGTTGACCGGTCAGGGCGTCCACAAGCTGGTGATCGGCACCAAGCCCGTGACCTCGCTGGCACCCGTGGTACAGGCCGCGGGGCTGCGCGGCAAAGCAGGCCAGCCGCTGACGGGAACCATCACGGTGACCAGCCCTGTGGGCCTGGCGCTGAACCTGTCGATCTCCGGGGTGCCGCTGGGCATGGGCTTCATACCGGTCGCGGTGCCGGGCGGGGTGGCGTTGAACGTGGCGTGGCCATCACCTGTGTTGGGCAGCTACACACTGGGGGTCACGGTCACCGATTCGGCAGGCCGCTCCACCAAGGTGTCGCTGCCGGTGACCGTGACGGCCTTGTGAGACCCGTCAGGCCATGCGATTGCGTCGGGCAAGTTCGGCGAACAGCCCGGCGTGGTCCAGGTCGGCGAAGCCATGGGCAATACCTTCGGCATAGAGCTGGGCAAACAGTTGGGTGATGGGGGCGTCAAAGCCCAGTTCTGATGCGGTGCCCAGTGCGTTACTCAGGTCTTTGAGCTGTACCGTCATCCGGGCCCGGGCGGTGAAGTCCCGGTCCACCATGCGCTGGCCATGCACCTGCAGGATGCGGCTGTCGGCAAAACCGCCGGTGATCGCGTCTTTGACCCGGGCCATGTCGGCGCCGCCTTTTTCGCACAGCAGCAGCGCCTCGGCCACCGCGCCGATGGTGATGCCCACGATCATCTGATTGGCCAGCTTCGCCAGCTGTCCGGTGCCGTGTGGGCCCACATGGGTGGCGCGGCCCAAAGCGGCGAACACCGGCTGCGCCCGCGCAAAGTCGGCCGCGTCGCCGCCCGCCATGATCGCCAGGGTGCCGGCTTCGGCGCCCACGGTGCCGCCAGAGACCGGCGCGTCCAAGTGGGCCAGGCCCAAGGCCTGCAGCCGGGCCGCGTGGTCGCGGGCTTCGGCTGGGCGTATGGAGGCCATGTCCACCACCAGCGTGCCCGGCTGACAGGCAGTGGCCACACCGTGGCCAAACAACACCTGTTCGACCACCGGCCCGTTCTCCAGGAAGCTGATGACGATGTCGGCCGACCGCACGGCACTGGCGGCCGTGTCGTGCATGGTGGCGCCGTAGGCCTCCGCGCGTTGCGCCTTGTCGCGGGTGCGGTTCCACACCTGCACCGAGTGACCCGCTTCGCACAGCCGGCGGGCCACTGGCAGGCCCATGAAGCCAATGCCCAGCACCGCCAGCGCCAGCGGCGTGGCGCAGCGCGCCGGTATGTGGGGCGCAGGGGGTGGGGCTTGGGTCGACATGAATGCTCCTTTTTTAATAGCGTTGACTGCCCATTTGGCAGGGGCTGAGCACCGATTTTGTTCAAAAACCGCGCTGCAAGCCGTTTCAGGGTCAAAAATGGGGTGTTTTTGACGACGGACCCGTGCGTGCCCTCGCCATCTTTGCCACCATCACCCAAAACCTCAACACGGAGACCCGAACATGGCCACACCGCAAGGCGCCTGGCTGGACCGCATGTACAACAACCGCGCCCTGGTGCCGGAGCACGCCGCGCACTTCGCCGCCTGGGCGCGTGATTCGGCGGCCGCGCGGCAGCAGCACAAGTGCCACCTGGACCTGCCCTATGGCCAGGGCCCCAACGAAACGCTCGACGTTTTCCCCGCCGCCCAGCGCGAAAGCCCCGCGCCGGTGCTGGTGTTCATCCACGGCGGCTGGTGGCGTTCGCTGGACAAGGCCGACCACTCATTCATCGCCCCCGCGTTCACCCGAACCGGCGCTTGTGTCGTGCTGCCGAACTACGCGCTGTGCCCAGCCGTCACCGTGCCTGAGATCGCGCTGCAAGTGGTGCGCGCGTTGGCGTGGGTGCACCGCCACGTGGCGCGCTGGGGCGGCGACCCGCGCCGCATCACCGTGGTCGGTCATTCCGCCGGTGGCCACTTGGCCACCATGGCGCTGGGGTGCGATTGGCGGCGCTGGGCGCCCGATCTGCCCGCGGACCTGGTGAAAAATGCGGTGAGCATCTCGGGCCTGTACGACCTGCACGTGGTTCGCCGAATTCCTTTCTTGAAGCCCGACCTCCGGCTCACCGCCGCCCAGGCGCAACAGACGAGCCCGGTCGACTGGCCCGCACCGGCACATGGCAGCTTGGCCGCTCTGGTGGGGGCCGACGAGAGCCCCGAGTTCGTGCGCCAAAACGGCCTGATGCGCAGCGCCTGGGGCGAGCGGACGGTGCCCGTTTGCGAGGCTTTGCCCGGGCTGAACCATTTCACCGTGGTCGAGGCTTTGACCCAGCCCGGTCACCGCCTGCACGCGGTCACCCAAGCGTGGCTGATGCACACAGCGCCCTGACTCCCCCAACCTCGCCCCAACCCGCGCGCCGAACAAGGGCAGGACGGCTTCCTACAATGGGGGATGTTTCCAGATGTTGCCCAAGACGCCGCTTTGTTGCAGAGCCTCAACCCCGAGCAACGCGCCGCCGTCACCCTGCCCAACGACCACGCGCTCATTCTGGCGGGCGCCGGGTCCGGCAAGACCCGGGTACTCACCACCCGCATCGCCTGGCTGTTGCAGACCGGGCAGATCTCGCCCGGTGGCGTGCTGGCGGTGACCTTCACCAACAAAGCCGCCAAAGAGATGATGACCCGCCTGGGGGCGATGCTGCCCGTCAATGTGCGGGGCATGTGGATTGGCACCTTCCACGGTTTGTGCAACCGCTTTTTGCGGGCGCACTACAAGGCGGCGAACCTGCCGCAGAGCTTTCAGATTCTGGACACCCAAGACCAGCTGAGCGCCATCAAGCGCCTGATGAAGCAGTACGGTGTGGACGACGAACGTTACCCGGCCAAGAAAACCCAGTACTTCATCGCCGGCTGCAAAGAAGACGGACAGCGCCCCGGCATGGTGGAGGCGCGCGATGAGAACACCCGCAAGCTGGTGGAGATCTACCAACTCTACGAAGACCAGTGCCAGCGCGAGGGCGTGGTGGACTTTGGCGAGCTGATGCTGCGCAGCTATGAGGTGCTGCGCGACAACGCGCCGGTGCGCGAGCATTACCAGCGGCGCTTTCGCCACATCCTGATCGACGAGTTCCAGGACACCAACAAGCTGCAGTACGCCTGGATCAAGGTGCTGGCTGGGCTGGAAGCGGGTGGGGCGGTGCGCGGTGGCTCGGTGTTGGCCGTGGGCGATGACGACCAGAGCATCTACGCGTTTCGCGGTGCCCGCGTGGGAAACATGGCCGACTTCGTGCGTGAGTTCAACGTGGCGCACCAAATCAAGCTGGAGCAGAACTACCGCAGCCACAGCAACATCCTGGACTCCGCCAACGCGCTGATCAGCCACAACCGACACCGCCTGGGCAAGAACCTGCGCACCGACCAGGGCCCTGGCGAGCCGGTTCGGGTGATGGGGGCGACCAGCGACTTCGCCGAGGCACAGTGGATGGTCGAGGAAATGCGCCAACTGGTGCGCGACGGCTTTGAGCGCAAAGAAATCGCTGTGCTCTACCGCAGCAACGCCCAAAGCCGGGTGATCGAAACGGCCCTGTTCAATGGCAGCGTGCCTTACCGTGTGTACGGTGGTTTGCGCTTTTTTGAACGCGCTGAAATCAAGCACGCGCTGGCCTATTTGCGGCTACTAGAGAACCCGAACGACGACACCAGTTTCTTGCGGGTGGTGAATTTTCCGCCCCGGGGCATTGGTGCGCGCAGCATCGAGCAGCTGCAAGACGCGGCGCGCGCAGCCAACACCTCGCTCAACGACGCGGTGCGCAGCGTCACTGGCAAGGCGGGCGCCAACATCGGTGCTTTCGTGGCCAAGGTCGATGTGCTGCGCGAGCAGACGCAGGGCATGAGCCTGCGCGAGATCATTGAACTGGTGCTGGACCACAGCGGCTTGGTCGAACACTACAAAACCGAGCGCGAGGGCGCTGACCGCATCGAGAACTTGGAAGAATTGGTCAACGCCGCCGAGAGCTTCGTCACCCAAGAGGGGTTTGGTCGCGACGCAGTCGCCCTGCCGGTGGATGAGCTGGCCCAATCGCCTGTGAGCCAAGGCCTGGACCCGAACCTGCCGCTGCTCAACGAGCCAGTGGCCGAGGGCCTGTTGCCTGACGCGGACACCGGCGAGACCCTCAGCCCGCTGGCCGCCTTTCTGACGCACGCCGCCCTGGAGTCGGGCGACAACCAGGCCCAGGTGGGACAGGACGCGGTGCAGCTGATGACGGTGCACGCCTCCAAGGGTTTGGAGTTCGACTGTGTGTTCATCACCGGCATGGAAGAAGGCCTGTTCCCTCACGAGAACTCGATGAACGACTTCGATGGTCTGGAGGAAGAGCGCCGCCTGATGTACGTGGCCATCACCCGCGCCCGCCAGAGGCTTTACCTCAGCCTGTCGCAGACCCGCATGCTGCACGGCCAGACCCGCTACAACCTGAAAAGCCGTTTCTTTGACGAACTGCCCGAGGCGGCCCTGAAGTGGATCACACCGAAGCACTCGGGGTTCGGTTCAGGGTTCAGTGGTGCTTCATCTTCAGGAGCATACTGGCCTGACCACATAAGGGCTGGCGGTGGTTTTGGTTCTCAAACAGACCGATTTGCAAGCCCACCGGTGCCCCAACAGAAAAACGCCCCAACCCACGGTTTGCGCTCGGGGATGCAGGTGTTTCACACCAAGTTCGGAGAGGGCACTGTGGTCTCGTTGGAGGGTGCGGGCAACGACGCCCGGGCCCAGGTGAACTTTCCCCGTCACGGGGTCAAGTGGCTGGCCCTGTCCGTCGCCAAATTGACCCCGATATGAGCCTGCCCCCGCAAGCCGTTTTCTCAACCCTTCAGGAGCACCCCATGCGCCGTTCCCCCAACCCATTCGCCGTTTCGGTCTTGGCCCTGAGTGCCCTGGCCGCCAGTGCCTTGACCGTCGCCCCCGCGGTTTGGGCCAATGACACCGCCAGCGCGGCAGGCGATAGCCCGGCCACGTCGGAGCGGCTGGCCACCGCACGCGCGGCCATCAAAGCCGGTCAATGGAAAGCCGCCCAGAACGAGCTCAAGCTGGCGCTGCTGGACGAGCCCAAAAACGCCGATCTGCACAACCTGTTGGCCTACAGCTACCGCAAGCAGGCCAGCCCCGACCTGCCCAAAGCGTTTGAGCATTACCAGACCGCGCTCAAGCTGGACCCGAGACACAAAGGCGCCCATGAGTACATTGGCGAGGCATATCTGATGGACCAGCGCCCGGCCGAGGCAGAAAAGCACTTGGCCGCGCTGGAGAAGATCTGCGGCAACAAGACCTGCGAGGAATACGCCGATCTGGCGAAGGCCTTGAGCGCCTACAAAGCCAAAGCCCGCTGAGCGGCATTGGCGCGCCGTGGCGCGTCGTGGCGCGGCGATGCGACGGCGCGCGGTGTCAGGCGCCCCAGAAAGGAAGTGGGGCGTGCGTCAAACCGGCTCGGAACCGGCGGGCTCTGCGGGCTCGTCGGTTTCGAAGCTGTCTCTGAACGTGAAGTACAGCGACGTGAAGAACATCGACGCCATCGTCAGCGCCGCAGGCAGCATCACTGCAGGGGCGGTTTCCGGTTGGCCGATCAGCACCATCAGCAGGCTGACCGCCACCCCCATCGCCATGAAAACCAGCAACCAGACCACGCCATAGACCGTCAGCGCCCAGAAGTTTTTCACGCACGCCACCCCGCTGTAGAACAGGCTTTGGACCGGTGGAATGCCGTGCCAGTGCACCAACGCAGGGGCATGCCAGAACAACATGGACAGCGGCGCGTACAGACCCAATGCAACCCACATGGCCAATTGGAATTGGGGTTGCTGCACCACCTCGTCGCTGAGCTTGCCGCCCACCAGGTACAGCTTGGCGAACTCTCCACCGTCCACCACCGCGGTCAGCGCAACGATCAGCACAAAGCCCAGGACGTAAAGCGCACCCAGCACCAGCATGGCGTTGAGCCGTTGGCGCCCGGCGCGGAACGCGCTGAGCAGGACGGTGGGCAAGGGGAACTTGCCGCGGGTCGCCTCCAGTGTGGCGGCCATCAAGCCCAGGGTGATGCCGGGCACCAGGGCCAGGGCCAGCAGGCCGCCGACCACCGGCAACAGGCTGGTCACGGACATGAAAATGATGAAGGTGAAGAACAACCCAGACATCGCCAGCGGTTGTTTGAAAAAGGTGCGCATGCCCAGTTTGACCCAGGTCAGACCGGCGAGGGCGGGGACGATGTGGAGCTTCATGCGGGGGTGGGTGCGGCTGCGGTGGCCAGGAGGTCGGCCACCGACACCGGGTGTGCGACGCGGTCGCGCAACACCCGTTCAAAGTGGGTGGGGTCGTGTGGTTTCAGCATCGAGGCTTCGCGCGGCAGGTGCCAGTCCCACAGGCGGGAAATCCAAAACCGCAGCGCCCCGGCCCGCAGCATGGCGGGCAGCAGCGCGCGCTCCGCGGCGGTGAGCGGACGCACCGCGCTGTAGGCGGTCAAAAAAGCCTTTGCGCGGGATGCGTCGTGGGTGCCGGTGGGGAGGTCAATGCACCAGTCGTTCAGACACACGGCCAGGTCGAACAACCAGGTGTCCACCCCTGCGAAATAAAAGTCGAACACGCCGGTCAGCTCGTCGCCGTCGAACATCGCGTTGTCGCGAAAGAGATCGGCGTGTACCGGGCCCCGCGGCAAGGCGGCAAAGGTCGACGACGCGGCGGTGTGGTTTTGGAAGGCCAGTTCTGCCCGCAGCAGGTCGGCTGCTGGGCCGTCGAGGTGCGGCAGCACCACCGGCACGGTCTCGTTCCACCAGTCAAGGCCGCGCAGGTTGGGCTGCCGACCGTCGAAGTCTCTGGCCTGCAGGTGCATGCGGGCCAGCATCCCGCCCATGGCATGGCAGTGCACCGCCTGGGGAGCCATTTGGCTTTTGCCGCGCAAGCGGTTCACCACTGCGGCAGGCTTGTCTTTCAGCCGA
Source organism: Comamonadaceae bacterium (assembly GCA_027490925.1). Taxonomy (GTDB): domain Bacteria; phylum Pseudomonadota; class Gammaproteobacteria; order Burkholderiales; family Burkholderiaceae_C; genus PCRC01. The sequence goes on along the minus strand of JAIXXF010000019.1, from coordinate 11,625 downwards.
TGCAGGATGACGTCGGGTCGCTGGGCGTCGGGTTGGGGGTCGGGCACTGGGACGCCGCGGTGCGCCAAGTGCTTCATCAGCTGCAAATAAAACGGCAGTTGCTCGAAGCCCAGGCGCTCAAAAAGCGTCAGCACCCAGTCGCCCTGGTCGGTGCTGGCGAAGTAGTTGGTGTTTTCAATGCCGCCGGCGCAGCCTTCCAGGGTGTGCAGTTGCCCCAGACCGAGTCGCTGCAACCAAGTGGCCACTTCCTCGAAAGACACTTCGGTGTAAACCGCCATGGAACGCGCGCCGTCGCCGGCTCAGAAATTGAGGAACTTCCACACCCGAACGCCCTGGCCTGCGCCAATGTCGGCGCTGTTGCCGGGCCTGGCCTGTGTGCTGGTGCTGGGCAGCACCTCGTAACCAGGCACGTTGGCGGCAGGCTGCACCGTGATGCTCTGCGTGACGCCGCCGTATCGCACCTCGTCTACGCGGGCGCCCGAGTCCTCGATGCGAATGCGCTCCACCCGCTGACGGCTTTGGGGCATTGTCGTGTCTTGGGCAATGGCCGGAGCAGGCGCCGCACCAGGGGGGGTGACGGGTGGTTCGGCCTGGGCGGTGGCGCAGGCCCACAGCAGGCATAGGCACAAAGGGGTGTGGACGGTGGGGCGCATGGTGCACCGATTGTAGAACCCCGGGCCATGGCCTGGCCCCGCCGATACCAGGCCCCAGCCCCCAGCCCCCAGCCCGCTGTGTGGCGGGCTAAACTGGGCCCAATATCGACCCACCGACCGCCGCGCTTGGACAAACCCGCACCCACGCGGCGTTCACCCGCCAACCGACCCGGCTGTGGCGGCCCGGTCCCCCTTTTTGCCTCCAGCCTTTTTTTGCCCCAGCCCCCATGACCGACCCTGTTGCCCCGCGAACCTTGCTGCTGGTGGATGGCTCCAGCTACCTTTACCGCGCCTTCCACGCGATGCCCGACCTGCGCGCCAATCCCGGGGACCCCAACAGCCCAGCCACCGGTGCGATCCGCGGCATGGTCAACATGCTGCAAAAGCTGCGCAAAGACATGCCAGCCGACTACGCGGCCTGCGTGTTCGACGCCAAAGGCCCGACCTTTCGCGACGCGCTGTACCCCGATTACAAGGCCCACCGGGCGCCCATGCCCGACGACCTGCGCAGCCAGATCCCGCCCATCCACGAGGTCGTGCGGCTGATGGGCTGGCAGGTGCTGGACGTGCCCGGTGTCGAGGCCGACGACGTGATCGGCACGCTGGCGCAAACCGCCGCCCGTCAGGGCGTGCAGGTCATCATCTCCAGCGGCGACAAAGACCTGAGCCAGCTGGTGGACGAGCACGTCACGGTGATCGACACCATGAACGGCAAACGGCGCGACCTTGCCGGTGTGGAAGCCGAATTCGGCGTGCCGCCACGGCTGATGGTGGACTACCAGACGTTGGTCGGCGATGCGGTCGACAACGTGCCCGGTGTGGACAAGGTGGGCCCCAAAACCGCCGTGAAGTGGCTGCTGGAGCACGGTTCACTGGACGCCATCGTGGCCCACGCCGACCAAATCAAGGGCGCGGCGGGCGAGAACCTGCGCAAAGCGCTGGACTGGCTGCCCAAAGGCCGTGCGCTGTTGCGCATCAAGACCGATTGCGACCTGCAAGACCATGTGGCGGGCCTGCCGTCGCTCGACGCGTTGACCACCGGCCAGGAAGACGCGCCCGCGCTCAAGGCTTTCTACGAGCGATACGGTTTCAAGGGTTTGGCGAAAGGCGTGTCCCCCGCTCACGCCGCCGAGGCCGCGACTGCGGCGACCGACGACCTGTTCGGGGCTCCGGCGGCGCCCGCAGCGCCACGCGAGGTGCGTTACGACACGGTGCTCACCTGGGCGGCCTTTGAAGCCTGGCTGGTCAAAATCCAGTCTGCCGACCTGGTGGCGCTGGACACCGAAACCACCTCGCTGGACGAAATGCAGGCCCAGATCGTGGGGCTGAGTTTTTCTGTGGTGCCGGGCGAGGCGGCCTACATCCCACTGGCCCACCGTTATGCTGATGCCCCCGACCAGTTGCCGCTGGACGAGGTGTTGGCGCGCCTCAAACCGTGGCTGGAAGATGGCCAGAAGAAGAAGCTGGGACAACACGTCAAGTACGACCGGCACGTGTTCGCCAACCATGGCATCGAGGTGCAGGGCTACGCGCACGACACCATGCTGCAGAGCTACGTGCTGGAGGTGCACAAGCCGCACGGCCTGAGCAGCCTGGCCGAGCGCCACCTCGGACGCCAGGGCATCACCTATGAGGACCTGTGCGGCAAGGGTGCGCACCAGATCCCGGTCAGCCAGGTGGCCATCGACAAGGCTGCGGAGTATTCCTGCGAAGACTCGGACCAAACGCTGGGTGTGCACCAGGTGTTGTGGCCGCGCCTGCAGGCCGACACCCAAGACCCGCATGGCCTGCGCTTCATTTACGAGCTGGAAATCGCGTCGAGTGAGACGCTCTACCGCATCGAGCGCAACGGCGTGCTGATCGACGCGCCCACGCTGGCCACGCAGAGCCATCAGCTGGGCCAACGCATCATGCAGTTGGAGCAAGAAGCGCATGACCTGGCTGGGCAACCATTCAACCTCGGCAGCCCCAAACAAATCGGGGAGATCTTCTTCACCAAGCTTGGCTTGCCGGTGGTCAAAAAAACCGCGACCGGCGCGCCGAGCACCGACGAAGAGGTGTTGGAGAAACTGGCTGAAGACTACCCATTGCCTGCCAAGATTTTGGAGCACCGCAGCCTGTCCAAGCTCAAGGGCACTTACACCGACAAGCTCGCGCAGTTGGCCCACCCCGACACGGGTCGCGTGCACACCCACTATGCGCAGGCGGTGGCGGTCACCGGGCGGCTCAGCAGCAACGACCCCAACCTGCAAAACATCCCGATCCGCACCGCCGAGGGGCGGCGGGTGCGCGAGGCCTTTGTGGCGCCCGCAGGCCGCCTGATTGCCAGCGCCGACTACTCGCAAATCGAGCTGCGCATCATGGCCCACATCAGCGGCGACGAGGCCTTGCTGCGCGCGTTCCGCGACGGCATGGACGTGCACCGCGCCACCGCTGCCGAGGTGTTTGGGGTGGCACCCGACCAGGTCAGCAGCGAGCAGCGCCGCTACGCCAAGGTGATCAACTTTGGGCTCATCTACGGCATGAGCGCCTTTGGTCTGGCACGCAACCTCGGCATCGACAACACCGCTGCCAAAAACTACATCGACCGGTACTTCCAGCGCTATCCCGGTGTGAAGCACTACATGGACGAGACCAAGCTCAGCGCCAAAAGCAAGGGCTATGTGGAAACGGTGTTCGGTCGGAGGCTGTACTTGCCTGAAATCAACTCACCCAACGGCCCGCGCCGCAGCGGTGCAGAACGTGCGGCCATCAACGCGCCGATGCAGGGCACCGCGGCCGACCTCATCAAGCTCAGCATGAACGCGGTTCAACGCGTCTTGGACGAACAACAACGCGGCACCAAGATGATCATGCAGGTGCACGACGAATTGGTGTTCGAGGTGCCCGAAGACGAGGTCGATTGGCTGCGGGCAGAGATCCCGCGCCTGATGGCGGGCGTGGCTCAACTCAAAGTGCCGCTGCTGGCCGAGGTGGGGGTGGGTAAAAACTGGGACGAGGCGCACTGACACGGCCGCTTGGCCAGGCCACGGCTGTGGCGCCGGTTGGGATCAGCCGCAGCGCACCGCGACCACCCGGTTGCTGCCGTCCACCTCCAGGTTCAAGCGTTGCGCGTTGAACTCCATGGTGATGACCTGCTGGGGCCGAAGCACCCGCGCGGTTTGTGCCCCTGCGCGTTGGGCCGCCTCTTTCAACAGCGCGGCATTCGCGGTCTGGCCCACCGCGAATTGCGCGCCCACCATGCGGCACTCCCCACCGCTGGGCAGGGTGGTGACTGGGCCGGGGGCGGTCGGCCCGGGGGACAGGCTGCTGCAAGCCGACAGCCAAACGGCGCTCAGCGCCGCCACGGCCAGCGTCAAAGGCGCACGCACTCAGCTTTTCTCCGACCAGAGCACGCCACCGGTGGCCCAGTCGCCGCGTGGCACGTCAAACATCAGCACGTCCACCGACTCGGGCTTGCTGCCCAAGGTGTCCACCACCGCCTGGGTCAGGGCCTGGGCGAGGGCCTTTTTCTGCTCCGGCGTGCGGCCTTCGATCATCTCAACGCGGATGGTGGGCATGCGAATCTCCTGGAAAAAATGGATGAAGCAAATGAGTCTAAACTGCACTCCGATCACACAGGAGGCCCCGTATGTTGCGCCACGACCAGCAAGCCGATTTCGACGCCCTGTTGCCAGGCCAGGACCAACCCAACCGACGCGCGGCTTTGAAGGCCGCACTGGGCGTGGGTTACGCCGCCACTGCGCTGCCCATCGTGGCGCAAACAGCGGTGCAAACGTCCGCCGACGGCTTGGTGGCAGGCGAGGTCACCATCAACTCCGCCGGGTTCAACCTGCCGGCCTACCGCGCCGCACCGGCGGGCAAGACCAACCTGCCAGTGGTGCTGGTGGTGCAAGAGATCTTTGGGGTCCACGAGTACATCGCTGACACCTGCCGCCGCTTTGCCCAAGCGGGCTATCTGGCCATCGCGCCAGAAATGTTCGCTCGCCAAGGGGACCCTCGCCGGTACACCGAGGTGGCCAAGCTGATTGCTGAGCTGGTCTCGCAGGTGCCCGACGCGCAGGTCATGGCCGACTTGGACGCCACCGTGGCATGGGCCCAGGCACACGGCGGCGGCAAAAAGGTGGGCGTCACCGGCTTTTGCTGGGGCGGCCGCATCACCTGGCTGTACGCCGCGCACAACCCGCAAGTCAAGGCCGGTGTGGCCTGGTACGGCCGCCTGGTGGGGCAAGCCAGCGTCAACACGCCGTCGCACCCGGTCAACGTCACCAAAACGCTGCACGGCCCGGTGCTGGGTTTATACGGCGGTGCCGACACCGGCATCCCGCTCACCACCGTGAACGAGATGAAAGATGCACTGGCCACAGGCTCTGCGGCGGCGAAGAAGTCCGAATTCGTGGTCTATCCAGACGCGCCGCACGCGTTCCATGCCGATTACCGCCCGACGTTCCGCCCCGCGCCAGCCGCCGACGGTTGGCAGCGCGCGTTGGCCTGGTTCAAGCGCCATGGTGTGGCGTGAGCCATTTTTGGCCCGGGGAGCCGCCTGCGGGCGGCTTTTTCATTTTTTTAGGCTTTTTCGACGTCTGGCCCCCGCCTAGCCGTTATAGTTAGCTATGACTTTGATAGCAATTGTTTTTGCCACCCTGCTGGCGGGCATCGGCAGCGTGTGGCTGGCCGCACTGCTGGGCTTCGGGTTGCTGGGCCGCTACACCCAGCACATGCTCAGCCTGGCCGCTGGCGCCTTGCTGGCCACCGCTTTCATGCACCTGCTGCCCGAGGCCTTCAATTCGCAGGCCGACGCGCGCGACCTGTTCATCGTGTTGCTGGTGGGTCTGGTGTTTTTCTTTCTGCTCGACAAGGCCGAGCTGTACCACCATGGGCACGAGCACGGACACCATCACGCCCACCACGGACATGCCGGGCACGGGCATGGCCACGGCACAGGCCAACCGGCGGCGGGCGGCTGGGCAGTGCTCACCGGTGATTCGGTCCATGCCTTTGGCGACGGCATCTTGATCGCGTCGGCCTTTGTGGCGGACCTGCGCCTCGGTGTGGTGGCGGCGTTGGCGGTGCTGGCACATGAAGTCCCTCACCACATGGGCGATCTGGTGGTCTTGCGGCAAACGTCCAACAGCCAGCGGGCGGCGCTGGTGAAGGTGTCGCTGGCAGGCACCATCACGGTTTTGGGCGGGCTCACAGGGTATGGGTTGGTCGCGCACCTGCAGGACTACCTGCCGTATTTCTTGGTCGTGGCGTCCAGCAGCTTCGTCTATGTGGCGCTGGCCGACCTGATTCCCCAACTGCAAAAGCGACTCAGCGCCCGCGAGACCGCCGCGCAGATCGGCTGGTTGGGTGTCGGCATCGCGTTGGTGACGGCGGCGAGCGCGTTGTCCCATGCCCACCATGGTTGAGCGGGCCCCGACCATGGGCGCATCGGTCGCGCTGTATTGGGACTTCGAGAACCTGCATGCGGGCTTGTGCGAGGCACGGCAGCCGGGCAGCTACAGCCAGCCCGACCAGCGGTTCAAGGTGCAAGACCCGCTGGTACAGGTCGCGGCGGTGGTGGCACTGACCGAATCCATTGGCCCGCTGGCGATCCACCGCGCGTACTGCAACTGGCAGTTTTTTGGCCGCTATCGCGACACGCTGATGCACCATGGGGTGGAACTGGTGCAGCTGTTCCCGCCTGGCGGGAGCGCCAAAAACGGGGCCGACATCCGCTTGTGCCTTGATGCGATGGAGGACCTGGCCCGCTTCGCCCATATCGGTACGGTGGCCGTGGTGGGCGGGGACAGCGACTTTCTGCCCCTGGCGCACAAGGTCAAGGCCACCGGTCGGCGCGTCGTGGGCGTGGGCCTCAGACCCCACACCAATGCCCACTGGGCCGCGAATTGCCACGGGTTTCATGCGTACGAAGACCTGGTGGCGGGCGTCGCGCCCACGCTTTGATGGCGCAGGGGCGCAGCCGGGGCGGATCGGCTCCCCGGGCGCACCACGCATTGGGTACAGCCCATAATCGGCCCATGCCATTGCCCGTCGACAGCAGCACCATCACCCACGGCATTCAACTGGCTGTGGCGCCGGTGTTTTTGCTCACTGCGGTGTCTGGCATGATCGCCGCCGCCGTGGGTCGCCTGGCGCGCATCATCGACCGCGCCCGGGTGGTGGAGGACAGCGTGCGCCACACGCTGGACGAGACCCGTTTGGGCCGCGCCTACAAAGAACTCGCCGAGCTGCGCATGCGAGGCCGTTTGGTGAACGGCTGCGTGGCCTTGCTGACCTGCTGCGCGTTCTTGATCGGACTCACCATCATCGTGCTGTTTTTGGGTGAAACCACCGCCTTTGAGATCAACCGCTTGGCTGTTGGTGGTTTTTTGTCGGGGGTGGTGTGTTTTCTGCTGGCGCTGTTGTGCTTTCTGGCCGAGACCGTCATCGCCACCCGGCTGCTGAACTTCGACCTGCTGCAGCGGCCCCCTGGTTAAGCCAAGCCCAGCGCGTGGTAAACCCGCAGGGCCGCCCAGGCGTCGTTGGCGGCATAGACCAGTTGGGCCTCCGTCAGCCGCGGGTTGGCCCAGTTGGAGGTGGTGGCTTTGCGTGACTTGATGAAACGCTGCTGGAACAGCACCGCCACCGCGCCCTTCACCCCCATGTCTTTGCGGTAGCCGCGTTGGCGAAACACCGCGTTGAGGTCCAAGATGTCTTCGGGCGTGACCCCCAGTTTGGCGCTGATGCGTTTGCGGTCGTCGCCCAAGCCAAAGCCCGCCTTGTGCGTCCCCGGGCGGGCCAGCAAATCCGCCACCAACGCCCGGCAATCGAGGTCATGCAACTGAAACACCCAGGCCCGTTCCAGCGTGGCCAGTTGCACCACGTGCGGCCCGTCGGAGACCTCGTGTTTGAGAAAAGTGGGCTTGGACTCGGTGTCAAAACCCCAGGCGCCGGCGTTGTGCAGGTGTTCCAGCGCCCGCTCCGCACCGTTGGCGGTGGTGACCAGCTCAATGCGGTCCAGACCGAGCCGGGGGAATTCGGGCAGCCGGGCGATGTCGTCTTTGCTGGGGGTAGGCAGTTCAGGGGGCATGCCACGCAGCATACCGGCCCCTGGGGGTCGCTTGCACCCGCCCCGGGATAATGTGGCCGTGCCCCCTCCCTACCGCTTGACCCTGTACGACGCCGATGGCGCGTCCGACGCCCGCGCCGACGCTGGTCGGCAAGCGGCCGAGCGGCGCTTTCGCCAGGTGCTCGACGCGTCGCTGGGCGATGCCCATCTGGTGTGGCCGGTCTACAGCGCCTACCAGCGCATCGTGGCCACCCATGGCGAGGCCCCCGACCCCGACGCGCTGACCGAGGCCGAACTGGCCGTGTTCACACAGTGGCAAGCGGCGGAGCAGGCGGCCATCCACGCGGTGTTCGGTCCCCACCGCCACCTGGGCGATGCGGTGTTCGACCTCCAGCCGTGAGCCGTGCGCCCACAGCCACCCACCCGTGTACCATCCCTCATCCCACCCCGCCACTCGGTGGCCGTCGCGCACCCCCGCCTTCCGTGCCCTCCCCACCCGACCCAACCACGGCCTGACCCGATGAAAAAAACATTCCCCCTGAAGGTGGAGGGCAAACACCCCGACCGCCACCTGGAAGCCATCAAGCACGAGGTGCGCAAGTACATCCGCCGCGAACGCCGGCGCGCCTTGCCTGCCGGGGTGGACTTCTGGGATTTCGACTGCAAGTTCGGCACCGAGGCCAGCTGCGCCGAGGGGGTGCACCTGTCGGCCCTCACCGGTTTGATGGACGCAGTGGCCCGCGCTGGCGGTGAGCGGTTTTATGTCGAAGTGGTCACCCGACACGGCCACCGGCAACCGCGCCCCCCGGCGAGCACCCCCGCTGGCACAGACGGCGTACGCCCCACGGAGGGACCCCTGCACGCCACGGCGGCCCACCCCGGTGCGCCCCACGCCGGAGCGGCTTGAGCCTCAGGCCGTGCGCGTCGCTGGTGGCTCAACGGACACCGCGGCCGCCACGGCGCGCAACTTGTCTTTCTTGCTGGGCCGTTTGCCTTTGACGCCACCATGGCCCGCCGAGGTCGGCGGTACCTCGGTCACTTCGAAGCCCGGGATGTTTTCCCTAGGCAGCGTCAGGCCCTGGCGTTTCTCGATCAGTCGGAAATGCGCCTCGCTCGCCGCCGTGACAAAGCTGACCGCCAGACCTTTGGCACCGGCGCGCCCCGTGCGGCCAATCCGGTGCACATGGTCCACCGCCGAGCGTGGCAGGTCGTAGTTCACCACCACGGGCAGCTGCGCGATGTCAATGCCGCGCGCGGCCAGATCGGTGGTTACCACCACCTCCCAACGCTCGTCCTTGAACTCCTCCAGCACCTGCTGGCGCGCGCCCTGGCTCAAGCCGCCGTGGAAGGGCGTCGCGTACACCCCGGCCTTGTAGAGCTTCTCGGCCACCACGCCGGCCGCGTGCTGGGTCGCCACGAACACCAGCACCCGCTGCCACTGGTGGCACTGGATCAGGTGGCGCAACAACTGGGTGCGTCGTGGCGCGTCCACCAGGATCGCGCGCTGTGCAATGGCCCTCTGCGTTGCCGTTTCGGTGCAAGCCGAGTCAGGCACCTCGACCAGCACCGGGTTCTTAAGCAGGGTCTGGGCCAGCGCCGCCACTGGCGGCGGGAAAGTGGCCGAGAACATCAAGGTCTGCCGGTCGGCGGGCAGCAGCGCCAGCACCCGGTGCAACTCGTCGGCAAAACCCAGGTCCAGTAACCGGTCGGCTTCGTCCAACACGAGCAGACTGGCGTGGGACAGGTTCACCGCGCGGTGCGCCACCAGGTCCAACAGGCGACCTGGCGTCGCCACCACGACGTCTGTGCCCCCGCGCATGGCCATCATCTGCGGGTTGATCGATACGCCGCCAAAGACGACCGATACCTTCAAGCGTTCGGACCGGTGTTGCGCCAAGGCGCGCACCACCTCGCCCACCTGGGCAGCCAACTCCCGGGTCGGCACCAGCACCAGCGCCCGGGGCCACCGCTGGCTGGGGCGCGCCATGCGGCTCAGGCGGGCGATCAGTGGCAGCGCAAAGGCGGCGGTTTTGCCCGAGCCGGTTTGGGCGGAGGCCATCAGGTCGGTCCCGCGCAGCGCGGGCGGGATCGCCGCGCTTTGTACCGGTGTGGGGCTGTGAAAACCAAGCTCGGCCGCGGCGCGGACCAACTCGTCGGAAAGGCCAAGGGCTTGGCCAAAGGTAGAAAAGGGCATGGGCGTCGAGAGTGTCACTCAGTGTAACGGCGGGGGCGGCTGCGCCGTGGCCGGTTCGTCCAGTGCGCCGCGTGGGCAATGAAATGAGCCAAAATCAAACGATGTCATCACCCAGATGTCTGCAGCCTCGTCTGCCACCGCACCGGCGCTTGGCCCTATGCAGTGGCCGCAACGCCAGACCTTTCGCGACTCCCAACAGACACCTCCTGCTGAAACCCCATGTCCAAATTCACCGACGGCTTTTTATGGGCCTGCGGATTGGCCTTTGTGCTGATCGGGCTCAACACCTTTTGGGACCCCGCGCGTTCGGTGGCCCCGCTCGACCTGCAGGCCAGCACGGCCAGCGCCTTGAGTGAAGTCCGGGCCACTTATGGTGGCCTGCAGATTGGCATTGGGCTGTTTCTGATCGTGGGCGCACGCCGCGCCGCTGTGGCCCGCGCCGCCCTGCTGGCGCAGGGGTTGATGGTGGGCGGGCTGGTCGCCGGGCGCCTCGTCGGCTGGTTCAGCGACGGGCCGCCCAACGGTTTGGTCATGGGCCTGTTGGCGTTGGAAACCGGGGTGGCGGTCTTGTCGTGGTGGCTGTACGCCCGTTCGGGTGGCGGTGCGGGACAGCGCGCTGGGCAAGGCACAGGGAAGGGTACCCGACATGGCTGAGTGGTTACAGCCCTGGATGCCGCTATTGCACAACCTCTTCGGGGAGGACGTGGACTGGAAACAGGTGTTCCTGATCGGGATGAGCCCGCTGTTCCTGTTGGCCTTCATGGCCGAGTTCGCGGTGGAGCGCGGCCGCGGCTTGGCGTACAAGTTCAATTGGCGGGAGATCGCGGCCAACCTGTCGCTGGGCGCGGGCTACCAAGTGGTGGAGGCGGTCATGTGGTGGCTGCTAACCGGGGGCATTTTTGCCTGGGTGTACGCGCACCGCTGGTTTGACATTCCGGTGAACGGTTGGACCATCTTGCCGATCTTCATCGCCACCGAACTCAGCTACTACTGGTTCCACCGCACCTCGCACCGGGTGCGCTGGTTCTGGACCGCCCACGTGCCCCACCACAGCGGTGAGACGATGAACTTCACCACCGCCATGCGCCAAAGCGTGCTCAATGCAGTGGTGGGAACCTTTGTGTTCTACCTGCCCCTGGTGTGGCTGGGCGTGCCACCTGCGGTGGTGATGTTTTGTTTGGCGGTGGACCTGGCCTACCAGTACTTTGTGCACACCGAGGCTGTGGGCCGGTTCCCGCGCTGGTACGAGTATCTGTTCGATACTCCATCCAACCACCGGGTGCACCACGGGCGCAACCCGGAATACATCGACAAGAACTACGGCGGTGTGCTGATGGTGTTCGACCGCTGGTTCGGCACGTACACCGAAGAAAAAGCCCGGGTGGATTACGGCATCACCCAGCAAATCCGGTCTCACCATTTTTGGGTACTCAACCTGCACGAGATGGTGGACCTGCTGCGCGACGTGGCGTCGCCAGGCCCACTGGCGCAGCGTTTGAAACACCTGGTCATGCCGCCTGATTGGCGCCGCCCCGGCCACACCCCGGTGCGCACCTGGCCGACGGAAGATCGTTAGGGCGGTCACAGATCAATCGGCGCGGATTGTGGCCAGCCGATGCGGGGTCAGTGCCGGCTCAGCGTCCAATCAGCGGACCAATGCCAGCAAACGGTCCAAGCCGCCGGTGTCGATGGTCACCATCGCCTGCTCTCGCACTTTGGGTTTG